>CAZADH010000345.1:5079-5957 GCA_964483805.1 uncultured bacterium | reverse complement strand
CCCTGGCGCTCGGGGAAGCACAGCCGCCCGCTCGCCTGCGTCCAGGTCGTGCCGTCGGCGCTCGACCACACCGCGCTTTCGAGGGCCGTGCCGATGTTGCCACCGATCAACCACAGGCGGCCGTCACCGGCAGCCGCGACATGGAAACACCGCTTACTGGCGGTCGACGGCGTCGCCGTCACCCGTTGCCAGGTCGCGCCGTCAGCCGACGACCAGACTTCGTCATACACTGTATTGCCATTTGTGCCGCCGATCAGCCACAGCTTGCCATTGAATGCGGTCAGCGACGCACCGCTGCGTGGCGCAAAGGCAATCGAGGCTGACGCCACGGTCCAGGTGCGACCGTCGGCCGAAGTCCAGACATCGTTGCAGTAGGCGCCGTCGTAACCCGCGACGACATACATTTTATTGTTGAGCACGGCGGCGCCGAACGCCGACCGCCCCGAGAACCCCGCCGCCTGGGTTTCCTGCGTCCAGTCAATGCCGTCGGCCGATGACCAGACGTCGTTGCACCGTTTGATCGCGCCCGCGCCATCGCGATAGACGCCACCCACCAGCCACAGCTTGTCGTTCATCACCAACAGTGCATGCCCCGACCGGCCGGCGAACTGGCCAGCAGTGAGGACCTTGCGCCACGACACGCCATCGGCCGACGTCCAGGCGTCGTTGCAGTAGGCGGTGCCGTTGTAGCCACCGACGAGCCACATCGCGTTGGCAAACACTGCGACTCCGGGCAGGTTGCGCGCCGAGAACCCAGGAGCGGCGGTGGTCCGGCACCAATCGGCCAACGCCGCCGGTTCCTGCACGGCGGCCAATGTCTGCGGCAATTGAGTCAATGCCGTCGTCACCGCCGCCGGATTGTTCCGCCCGTCGACGCC
>CAZADH010000345.1:0-5069 GCA_964483805.1 uncultured bacterium | reverse complement strand
TCGTAACCAGATCGGCGGGCGCGATGTTGAACAGCGCCGGGGTATCGAGAACACGGCGGAACGCCTGTGCCAGGATGTCGCCGCGCATGCCGGACCCCGCCGGATGCACGACCATCTCGTTGGCGCCGGCGATGAGATCGCGCGCACCCTGAAACGAGCTGTAACCACCGATGTTGCCGTTCTCGATGTCGATGCGCGCCATCGTCGGCCGGGTCGGCACATTCTCGAAGAGCAATTCGGCGTTGCCCTGGGCATCGACCGGCGCGATCCGCTCGATCGAGGAATACGGCTGGGTCTGACTGCGGGGATTGGCCGAGACCAGCGAGCAACGCACCCGCGACGACTTACTGCCGCGCTGCGAGATGCGCAGCGACTGTGCATCGGGTGTATTGCCCGGCTCGACATCGACGTGCATGCGGATCCGCACTGAGGCGCGGGCCGCCGGCGGGGCGACAACGCGCGTTTCCCGCGCGGCATCGGCACTCACGACGGGTTTGGTCACCAGATCGGGCGCCTGCTGGCAGCCCACGATGACCAGACATGCGGCAACAACGCACAGGAACAACGGCAGACCGACTTGGCACGACAACTTCATCGCTGGAACCTCTCATCATCCTCGGAAGTGATCGGTTCAGACTACCAGAAACACGCCGTCGACGCCAGACCGTCGACTTCGGGAAACCAGGTCTGTCCCCTGCCCACACTGTCCACACTATCCACAGGCGAAACGGCACCGATACATCAGTGGAGTTGCATCGACAACCATCCCGGACGGACCAGGGGGCAGCCCCACGTCACCGCGCCGCAAACCCCGGTCTGTTGCCAGCTCCAGAAAAACAGGAATCCCCTGCACCACGATGCGGTGCAGGGGATCCCGAAAACCCGTGGTTCTCGTCGTTACCCGATGTCAGGAAACGAGATCAGAACCAGATGTCTTGTCGGAACAACTCGAGTGCGCGTTTAGCGCAGCGAGCAGGAAGTGCAAACCGACAGGCCACTCGAGACCGCGCTGACAGCGCTGCCGGTGGTCACGTACGCGTCGTGGTCGAGATAGGTCGAGCTGCTGGCTTCGGTGTTCACGTAAGGGGTGAAGACCTTGGCGTCAACGGTACCCTTCAGATCGTAACCATCGCGATAGTACGCCGTGCCCGTGGCCATTCCGGCGACAACAACGCTGGTGACCTGATCGACCAGGGTGTTGAACGGAACAGCATTGGCAGCGCGCGGCGCGAAGGCGCGAGTGGTGAACGTGGGCAGAGCCAATTTGGTATCGAAATCGTTGAAACCGATGAACGAGCCATTGCTGACCAACTCGGGGGCGCCGAGGGCCTTGGCCTTCTCGAACACCGACGCCTTGGCAGTGGTGAGAGGATCGACTTTGAAGTTCAGGTCATCGCTGCTGCCGACGAAGAAACGGCTCAGGATCGGACCCTTGTCGTTCTCGAGGGCGACCGAGAACTGGCCAGCGCTGATGATGTTCTCAGGAACCTTGAACCGGAAGGCGACGGCGCCCTTGGCATCAACGTTCTCTTGGCGCAACTGCGCAATGACAACACGCTGCTTGACGTCTTCGCCGTAGGTCACGGTCAACACCGGCGGGAACTGGTTCTGCAACAACGGGGCCAGAGAAACCTGAGTCAGGGCATTGTTGAAAGCCGGATCGCTGTTGCGCGCCAAGGCAAAGAACGAGGCCGCCACCGTCAAACTGCGGCCCGCCAGGGCGAGGCCCGGAGTCGAGCTGTTGGAACAGCCCACGAAGGCAAAAGTCGCAACCACGAGCGACAGAACCGCTACCAAACCCACCATTTTCTTCATCGCATCTCACCTCATCGATAGACTTAAACTTGGTTATCAAAGCCAAAATACGTGCTTAGCCGACACCTTATAGCATGGGCTCGTACCCTCTGGCAAGAGAAATTTCACGAGGGATCGCAAAACCCCGATGAAATCAGAAGTGCCGCGCGAGGTCTCCAAAGGAACCTGCCAGAGCAGACCCACCGCATTGTACGACAGAGATTGATTGTGGACCCGCAAATAAACACGATGTATTTATACCGAGCCGCGCCAAGACCTGTCATCAGTGGCCTGCACCCACCTACTGACCGAGGAACGCCCGGCTAACTCTTCGGTTCGCTGCGCCCCTTGCGGGTTTTCGCCGGCTCTTTCGCCCGCGGAGCCCGCACGGCTTTACCAGGATTCGCCTCGCCGGCGACCGCCTCGGCACCGCCCACGCCACCAACCGCGCGCACGGTCGTCGCCGCCTCGAGCAACTGGATCGGGCGGTCCATGCCCGGCATCAGTTCGGCGATGCCGATGGCCACGTCACAGTAGATTTCTTCGGCGCCGGCGCGCACTTTCAGTTGCGCCAGGCCGCGCCGCAACTTTTCGGCCAGCACCTTGGCGCCGACCAACGGCGTCTCGGGGGCCAGCAGCGTGAATTCGCCCTCGCCGACACGCGCGGCCACATCGTGAACCCGCACGCCACCCTGCAAGACGCGGGCAGCGCCACGCAACAACCGGTCGGCGGCCGCGACACCGTGACGCTCGATCAGTTTGTCGAGCCCGGCCATCTCGACCGACAACAGCGACAACGGCAGGCCGTGCCGCAGGGCGCGGCGAAACTCCTCGAGCAGTCGCTGATGAAAATGCTTGTGATTGGCGAGGCCGGTCAACCCGTCGGTCGTTGCCAGGTGATACAGGCGGGCACTGTGAATGGCCACCGCCGCCTGGGCGGCAAAGATCTTGAGGTTGTCGGCGATGCGCGCCCCAAACGGATGGGCCTTGCGCGGATGCAGCAAACACAAAACCCCGATGACCGAGCGGTTGATCTTCAACGGCGTGAGCGCCAGCGCCCGCACGCGGCTGGCCAGCTCGGGGCCGGTCGGCCCGAGATTGAAATCGGCCGCCGTATCGTGCACGATGCGCGGCATCTGTGTCGAGAAACAACGCAACACCAGCGGCTCGAGCCACTTCTGCACGCTGGCGGCCTGCCGCGTTTCGAGCCGGCGCGTGATCACGGTCTCGAGGCGGTCGGCCACATCATTATATAGACACAGAAAACCCTGCTCGGCGCCGGCGACCGACAACGCCATGTCGAGAACATACTCGAGCAGCCGCTGATAGTTGAAGATGCTGTTGAGTGCGTAGCTGATCTCGATGCACCCGGCCATCTCGCGCACGAGCCCGAGAACACCGGTGCGCATCTCGTCGACCGCCGCCGTCAAGGCGGCATCACCGACGCAGAATTTCTCGAGGGTGCCACCGATGCGTTTCGCCGCGTTCTCGTAGCGGTGCAGGAAAAACGGGAAGAACGACGGCTCGATGGTCGCCTCGGCGGGGAGCGCCCCCAGCCCGACCAACGCTGGTTCATCGCCCACTGGCGAACCGGCCTGCGCCCGCGGTGTCTTGTCGTCGGCTTCGTCGGCAACCTCGGGGAAATCGACGAAGATCACGGCCATGTCATCGGACAGCTTCACGCGGTCTGTGCGGCGCACCGGGCGCGCCAAGCCCGGCACCAGGCGTTCGCCCCCAACCATCGTGCCAAACGTGCTCTCGAGATCGGTCACGGCGATGCGCCCCTGGCCGTCGACACGCACCCGCAGATGTTCGCGCGACAGCGTCAGCGATTTGACCGACAACGCACACCGCGGCGACCGGCCGACGGTCACCTCGGCGCCACCCGGGGGAATGTTCAGGCTGGCGATGACCGCTTGCTGGGCATTGATGACGCAGATCTTCACGTTGTATTTACCTTTGGGGCGAACGAACCGTTCGCCACGACCAAACCGACCACGTGGCACGGCAACCGCGACACCGGGCGAACTGCCGTTCGCCCCTACGAGACCGCACGACGACGGGGGGCGCCCCCGATGCCGGGGCGTTGGTTGGGGCGACCGGCCGGTCGCCCCAACCTACCGCTGCCATCACGTCATTTCGTGCCCAACGTCGCGACCATGACCGCCTTGATGGTGTGCAGGCGGTTTTCGGCCTCGTCGAACACCTTCGACTGTTTGCTTTCGAAGACCTCCTCGGTCACTTCCATGGCGCCGATCTCGCGCGACGCTTCGGTATCGTGGTTATGGAACGCCGGCAGACAATGGAGGAAAATCGCCTCGGGCTTGCCGGTCGCCTGCATCATCTTTGTATTTACTTGATATGGCTTCAACAGTTTGATGCGCTTGTCGAACTCGGCCTCTTCGCCCATGCTGACCCAGACGTCGGTGTAAAGCACGTCGCAGCCCTTGACGCCGCTCGTCACGTCGTCGGTGATGGTGATCTTGGCGCCGAACTCCTTGGCGAAGCCCTGGCATTGTTTGACCAGCTCGGGCTCCGGATGCAACGATTTCGGGGCGACGATGCGGAAATCCATGCCCATCTTGGCCGCGCCGATCATCAACGAGTTGGCCATGTTGTTGCGACCATCACCCACGTATGCGAAACCGATACCACGCAGGCGGCCGAACTGCTCTTGAATCGTCTGGAAATCGGCGAGAACCTGGGTCGGGTGGTACTTGTCGGTCAGGCCGTTCCAGACCGGAACCCCAGCGTGTTTCGCCAACTCTTCGACGGTCTCGTGTTTGAAACCGCGGAACTGGATGCCATCGAACATGCGGCCCAGGACGCGGGCCGTATCGGCCACGGTCTCTTTTTTGCCCAACTGGATATCGCCCTTGCCCAGATACTCGGGATGGGCACCCTCATCGACACAGGCCACGACAAAAGCGCAGCGGGTGCGCGTCGAGGGTTTTTCGAAAATCAGGGCCACGCTCTTGCCTTCGAGATTGCGCGGCTTGATGCCGGCGCGCTTGAGGCGCTTGAGGTCGGCAGCCAGATGCAGCAGATATTCGATCTCTTCGGGCGAGTTGTCGAGCAAGCTGAGAATGTTGCGTCCCAACAGGTTGACGGCCATGTGATGGTCTCCTCGTGTGGTGTTTTTGCGATCGTCCCGGAAGCAGTCGCCGGGAACCGCGATAGAAATACCATTTAACACCCCCGGGAGGCAAGGCGCATGCAAAGCCGAGCGCACGGACTGCCGCCAGGGAAGGCGGCGTTTCGGGGCGGCACCTGGA
>CAZADH010000344.1:0-5965 GCA_964483805.1 uncultured bacterium | reverse complement strand
TGGCACTGCATCAAGATTCCCAAGCCACGCGGATTAATGATGCACCGGCCCTGGGTTGACAGCGACCCGCGCTTTCCCTACGATTAATGCATAAGTGGTCTGGGGCGCAACGCCCCAGAGGATATCCGGGATGGTCGGGCCGCCATCCTCGTTGCAGCGGTCGGTGACATTCGCCGTTCGTGCGTTTCGTCTGCCGTCGCTGTGGTTGCCGGTTCCGTTGCGTGACCCGCCCGTGCACGATGCGCGCAGTGGGCGTGTTGCGTCCGCTGGTCTGGCCCGGTCCGGCAGCCTGTGCACCAATGCGCACGGGAGGTATCCATGGCACGGGTTCTTGTTGTCTCGAACCGCCTGCCGGTGACGGTGGCGGTCGATCATCGGGCGGTTCACGTGGTGCCGTCGAGCGGCGGCCTGGTCACCGCCATGCAGGGACCGCACGGCAAGAGTGATTCGTTGTGGATCGGCTGGCCCGGTGATGTGTCGCGGTTGACCGACGAGCAGAAGGCCGAACTGGGGCAGCAGTTGCACGTGGCGCGGATGGTCCCGGTCTACCTGACCGCGGGTGACATTACAAAGTATTACGATGGTTTCTCGAACGGCGTATTGTGGCCTCTCTATCACTACCTGATCGACAAGATCGATCGCGATGCCTGGGCCCATTGGCGCACCTATGCCGAGGTGAACCGCAAGTTCTGCGACGCGGTGGTCGAGCAGTATCGCGACGGCGACATCATCTGGGTGCAGGACTACCAGTTGTCGTTGCTACCGTTGTTGCTGCGTCAGCGTCTGCCGGCCGCGCGCATCGGCTTCTTTTTGCACATCCCCTTCCCGTCGTCGGAAGTGTTTCGCATCCTGCCGTGGCGGGCCGAAGTGCTCGAGGGCATGTTGGGCGCTGACGTCATCGGGTTTCACACCTATGCCTATCTGCGCCACTTCGGCAAATCGTTGTTGCACACCATCGATCTCGAAGCGGGCAAGGAACAGGTCGTGTTTGCCGGGCGTACCGTGGCGTTGCGGGTGTTTCCGATCGGCATCGACTGCGAGAGCTTCGACACGCTGGCGCGCTCACCGGCCGTGTTGGCCGAGGCCGAAGCGCTGGTCGCGCGCAGTGACGAACGCCGGCTGTTGCTCGGGGTCGATCGGCTCGATTACACCAAGGGCCTGCCGCGGCGGATGATGGCGTTCGAGCGGTTTCTCGAGCGCGAGCCACACATGCGCGACAAGGTGCGCTTCGTTCAGGTCGTGGTGCCGTCGCGCGACAAGGTCGAGTCGTACGCACACCTGCGGCGCGAACTCGACGAGATGGCCGGCCGCATCAACGGTCGATTCGGCAGCGCCACCAGCGTGCCCATGCACTATCTGTACAAGGCCGTGACCCCAGCCCAGCTCGTCGCGTTATACCGTGCTGCGTCGGTGATGTTGGTGACGCCGCTGCGCGACGGCATGAACCTGGTCGCCAAGGAATTCATCGCCTCACGTCCCGACGAACGGGGCGTCTTGCTGCTCAGTGAGTTTGCCGGGGCCGCGTCCGAACTGGCTGAGGCTCTGATCATCAACCCGTACGACGTCGACCTTTTCGCGGCGAGCATCAAACGAGCGCTGATCATGCCCGAAGAGGAGCAACAGACGCGGATGCGCAGTCTGCGCCAGCGGGTTGCGGCGTTCGATGCGTTTCATTGGCACGCGGCGAATCTGGCGGCGCTGCACAATGTTCCCGAACGGCAGGGGTTGCCGCAAGTGGCGGTGTCTGGCGAGAGTGAACTGTCGAGGTTGATCGAGCGATTCAACGCCCGGCCGAGTCGCGTGCTCATTCTCGACTACGACGGCACCCTGGTCCCGTTCGCGCGCACGCCGAATCTGGCCGCGCCCGATCCGGAGTTGCGCTGGTTGTTGCGGCGACTGGCCGAGCAGCGCGATCTGGCCGTGCACATCGTCAGCGGTCGCAACCGCGAGACGCTGCAACGGTGGCTGGGTGACCTGCCGCTCGGTCTGCACGCGGAACATGGCTTCTGGTCACGGTTCGGCGCGAAGGAACCGTGGCAGTCCCGCTCCGATGAACTGCCGGTCTGGAAGGAACAGGTGCGGGCGATCATGGAGCAGTTCACGGGCGATACCCCGGGTTCGATGATCGAGGAGAAGAGCGCCGGTCTGGCCTGGCACTACCGCATGGCGGAGCCCGAACTGGGTACGATCCGCGCCGGCGACCTGGTCGAGTTTCTCGGCAACATGCCGGGTTTGCCGATCAACATCCTGCAGGGGCACAAGGTGATCGAGGTGCGGCAACAGGGCATCCACAAGGGGTTGGTGGTGCGGTCGCTGCTCGAAAGGGCAGACGAGGTGCCGGCCATCATTGCGTTTGGTGACGACCGCACCGATGAAGACCTGTTCGCCCACCTGCCACCGGAAGGCTTCGCCGTTCACGTGGGATCGGGGACAACCGGTGCCTTCTTTCGCGTGCCCGACGTCGCGGCAACCCGGAAGTTCCTGCGGCGTTTTGTCGAGTGACGGAGTATTGACAACGTATGCATAATGCGTCTGTGCTGGCGCCTGCGCCATTGTGGTATCGGGATGCCGTGTTCTACGAGGTGCACGTCCGCTGTTTCTTCGACGGGAACGGTGACGGTATCGGTGATTTCCAGGGGTTGACCGAGAAACTGCCGTATCTGGCCGATCTGGGCGTCGACTGTGTGTGGCTGTTGCCGTTCTTTCCGTCGCCGCTGCGCGACGATGGCTATGACATCGCCGATTTCTGCGGGGTGCACCCGCATTACGGCACGATGGTCGATTTTCGCCGTTTTCTCGACGAGGCGCATCGGCTCGGACTGCGGGTGCTTGCCGATCTGGTGATGAATCACACCTCCGATCAGCATCCGTGGTTTCAGGAAGCGCGCAAGTCGGCAGACTCGCCCTACCGCGACTGGTACGTCTGGAGCGATTCCCCAACGCGCTACCGCCAGGCCCGCATCATCTTCAAAGACACCGAGTCGTCGAATTGGGAATGGGATCCGGTGGCGAAGAAATACTACTGGCATCGGTTCTTCCGGCACCAACCCGATCTCAATTACGAGAACCCGGCGGTGCGGGCGGCGATGTGCGATGTCGTGCGGTTCTGGCTCGACCAGGGGCTCGACGGTTTCAGGGTCGATGCGGTTCCGTATCTGTTCGAGAGCGAAGGGACCAATTGCGAGAACCTGCCGGCCACCCACGCGTTCTGCAAGGAATTGCGCCGCTTCATCGATGCGAACTACCCGGGGCGCATTCTACTGGCGGAAGCGAACCAGTGGCCCGCGGACCTGTTGCCGTATTTCGGCAACGGCGACGAGTTCCACATGGCTTTTCATTTCCCCCTGATGCCGCGCATGTTCATGGCGCTGCGGAAGGAAGACAAGGAGCCGATCGAAGAGACGTTGCGCAATACGCCGTCTTTACCAGCGAGTTGCCAGTGGGGCATCTTTCTGCGCAACCACGATGAATTGACCCTCGAGATGGTGACCGATGCCGAGCGCGACTATCTCTACGCCGAGTACGCCCATGACCCGCGCATGCGGTTGAACCTTGGCATTCGCCGCCGGTTGGCGCCACTGCTGCTCAACGGTCGGCGCCAGATCGAGTTGTTGCATGGGTTGCTCTTCTCGTTGCCGGGTTCGCCGATACTCTACTACGGCGACGAACTGGGCATGGGCGACAACATCTACCTGGGCGATCGCAACGGGGTGCGCACGCCGATGCAGTGGTCGATGGATCGCAACGCCGGGTTCTCGAAGGCCGATGCGGCACAGTTGTATGCGCCGGTGATCGTCGACCCGGTGTATTCGTACGACCACATCAACGTCGAGTCTCAGAAACGGGTGCCGACCTCACTGTTGAACTGGGTGCGGCGTTTGCTCAAGGTGCGCCGGCGGTTTCCCGCCTTCGGGCGGGGCGAGCTGCGTTTCGTGCCGAACACGAACAAGGCGGTGTTCTCGTTTTTGCGCCGGCTCGATGACCAGATCGTGCTGATTATTGCCAACCTCTCGCGGTTTCCGCAGCCGTGCGAAATGGATCTGCGTGAATTCGCCGGGTTCGTGCCCCAGGAACCCTTTGGCGGAGTGCGCTTCCCGCGCATCGGTCAGTTGCCATACTTTGTAACTCTCGGTCCGCATGGGTTCTTCTGGTTCTCATTGCTGCGGGATTGACGATGAACCACGGTGCGGTCGGTCACAGTGTGCTGGTCAGCCTTCTCATTTTTTGTGCCGGCGTTTTCTCGCTCGAAGTCGGCGTCTCGGTGGCGATCGCCGAGATCGTTGCCGGGGTCGTGGGTGCGAATCTGTTCGGCATCACGCCGGCACCCTGGATCGAGATGTTCGCCACCTTCGGTCTGCTCGGCATCATGTTTTTTGCCGGGTTCGAGACCGACATGGCGCTGCTGCGGCGCACGGCGCAGCGAAGTGTGACCATCGGTCTGGTGTCGTTTCTCGTGCCGTTTCTCGGCATTTTCGCTCTGATGCAGGGCTTCTGGTCGTTCGGACGTCGCCCCGCGGCGTTGGTGGCCATCGCCCTGTCGACGACATCGCTGGCGCTGGTCTACTCGATTCTCAGCGAACGGGGCCTGTTGGCGCGGAAACCCGGGCAGGTCATCCTCAGCGCGGCCATGGTCGTCGATGTGATCAGCATGTTGGGGTTGGCCATTCTCTTCGAGGGTTTGAGCGTTTCGTCGGTCATCCTCGTCGCCGTGGTGGTGTTTTCGTTGTTGCACTTGCCGCGGCTCGGTCAGTGGTTCTTTGCGCGCTATCACCAGGACCGTATCGAGTTTGGCGTTCGCTTCATCATGCTGCTGTTGCTGAGCCTGGTGGTCGTGGCCGAGCAGGCCAAGGTCCATGTCTCGATTCTTGCTTTTCTGGCCGGCATGTTCTTTTCGTCAACCATGCACGCGCACGAACAGCTCGAGGCCAAGCTCAAGTCGATCGTTTTTGGTCTGATGGCACCGGTCTTCTTTTTCAAGGCCGGATTGTCGGTCAGCATCGGTTCGCTATCACCCGGAATTTATAAATACATTGTAGTTCTTGGTGTCGTGGCCTTTGGTCTCAAGTTCCTGGGCACCTATCAGGCGTTTCGTTGGTATTACCGCCGGCGCTTCAGTCGTTTTGCCGGCCTGGTGTTCAACTACCAGTTGAGCTTCGGGATCGTGGCCGCGAGTTTCGGGTTCGACCACCAGATCATCGCCAAGGAGCTTTATCTGGCGATCATCCTGATCATCATTCTCGTCTCGCTGGCCAGTTCGCTGCTCTTGCGAACCGTGCCGCACGACTGATCTTGCGATGGGGTCCCTTGACAGGAAGACGCGGCGTCAATACACTTAGGGCATAAGTGGTCTGGGGCATCAGCCTCAGAGGATGACGAGATGGTCGGGCCGCCATCTGCAAATGAGGCAGACGGCGGCCCGTTGTTTTCGGGTGGCGTTTTCGGGCGCGGCTTTGTCGGCGTCGCCGGTTGCCTCGTGGCCGTCGGTTTGTGCTGAACCGAAGACAGGAGGACCCGTCATGTCATCCCGCAAAGCGTATCGCCAACGTCGTTCCGAGCCAAATGCCGATGCTGTGCCCGTGCCCGGCGGCGAGCCCGGGGCAGCGGCGCCCGAGACCCCCGAGGATCGCACCGTCGTCGACGCGCCGGTTTCGTTGCCGAACGGAGCAGCGGCGGTGCCGGAGCGGTACGCCGGTGACCAGCAACTCGGCTCGAAGCTCACCTACATGGCCATTGTGGTCACGCTCTTGGTGGTGATGAAGTTCGCGCTTGGTTGGTGAAGCGTTTCCTTCACCGAGAATCATCAAGCAGACGGCGTTGACCCGACCCAAGACGTGGTATCATACTGCCCGACTGAGATCGGGCCATGCATCATAACCAGACCGACAACCTGACCGTGCCATCGCGCGCCGCGTTTACGCGGCGCGCGCGGTGGCGTGTGTGCGGCATGACCCTGGTCGAGGTGTTG
>CAZADH010000343.1:0-5970 GCA_964483805.1 uncultured bacterium | reverse complement strand
CGCCGGCTGTGGCTTCGCGATCTGGGCGGGCGGGCACGTCGTCGGTCGCGGTCGGATGCGCACGTTCATCCCGACGCGGTCGGCTCGCCCGGCCGCCCCGCATCGGCCTTTCCGGTCGCGGATCGCCGGATTCGCCGATTGGCGCGATCTCGGCAAACGGAGAGGGCCGACGGGGACTCTCAGGCGCTGGTGCGGGAGCATCGCCTTCGACCGACATTTTCATTTGACGACCGGCAACCCAGGCCCGTTTCAAGACCGCCAGGGTTTCGGGTGGCATGCCTTCGGGCAGGTCGACCGTGCTGTAATCGCGCTGCAAAATGATGCGGCCGATGTATTTGCTGTCGAGCCCCGACTCACCGGCGATGGCCCCGACGATCTGACCGGGCAGCACCGAGTGGATGCGGCCGGCCTCGATGCGGTAGCGCACCATGCCCTCCTCGCGCACACCGTCGTCACGATCGCGGCGGGGCCGGCGCGGCGTCTCGAAACGATCGCCGTCGTCGTGGTCATCCCGGGAGCCGCGAGCGGTCCGAGACCGGCTCTCGCCGCGGTCGGACCGCGCCCCGTCCCGACCCGCTCGCGAATCGTCGCGACCCGCGCGGGGGTCGTCGCGATGCGGCCGTCGCGCCGGCAGCTCGGCCTCGGCGGGCAACAACAGCGGCCGATCGCCTTGCATCACCGCACCCAGTGCCGCGGCCACTTCGAGGGGCGACGCGCAGTTCTCTTCAACATACGTTGTAATGATCGGCAGCAACTCGGCGCAACGGGGGTTGGCGAGGGCGGTGGTGATGCGTTCTTTGAAGCGCTCGACCCGACGGGCATTCACCGCCGCCACGGTCGGCATCTGCATCGGCGTGATGCGCTGCCGCGTCGCGGCCTCGATATTGAAAAGCAGGCGGCGTTCGCGCGGGGTGATGAACAGAATCGCCTCGCCGCTGCGACCGGCACGACCGGTGCGACCGATGCGATGCACGTAGGCTTCGGCATCAAACGGCGCATCGTAATTGATGACATGGCTGATGCGATCGACATCGAGGCCGCGGGCGGCGACATCGGTGGCAACGAGGATATCGAGCTTGCCCGACTTCAGTTGGCCGACGGTGCGCTCGCGCACGCTCTGCTGCACATCGCCGTTGAGGGGCGCCGCCGGGAAACCGCGGGCGTTGAGCTGGTCGACGAGCTCGAGCGTGGCGGCCTTGGTGCGCACGAAGACGATGACGCCGTCGAACGGCTCGACCTCGAGCAGACGCACCAGGGCTTCCAGTTTGTGGCTCTGCCGATCGACGAGCAAGCCGCGTTGCCGGGTCATCTCGACGGTGGCGGTGCGACTGGCAATGAGAATCTCTTCGGGTTCGCGCAGGTATTTGCGGGCGATGGCGCGAATGGCCGGCGGCAATGTCGCCGAGAACAGCGCGATCTGGCGCTGCGGCGGCGTGCGATCGAGGATCCACTCGACGTCTTCTTTGAAGCCCATACGCAGCATTTCGTCGGCCTCATCGAGAACGAGGCTGCGCAGGCCGCTCAGAACCAGGGTTTCGCGCTCGAGGTGGTCCATGATGCGGCCGGGGGTCCCGACGACGACATGCACGCCGCGTTTGAGTTGGCGCAACTGGGTCCCGTAATCCTGGCCGCCATAGATCGGCAGAACCTGGAGACCACGCATATTGCTGCCGTATTTACGAAACGAGGCGGCCACCTGGATCGCCAGTTCCCGCGTCGGCGCGAGCACGAGCACCTGGGGCTCGAACCGCTCGAGGTCGAGCTGCGACAGCATCGGCAGCGCGAACGCGGCGGTCTTGCCGGTGCCGGTCTGGGCCTGGCCGAGCACATCTTTGCCCGACAACACGAGCGGAATCATCTGCGCCTGGATCGGCGTGGGCGTCACGTAGCCGATGTCGCTCAGGGCACGCTGCACGGGCTCGGCCAGCGCGAAGGCTCGGAAGGCCGACTCCGGCTCGGCATCGAGGAGAACGACGTCGGCATCGACGACGTCGGCATCGACGACGTCGGCATCGACGACGTCGGCATCGACGACGGCGGCTGGGTCGAGGGCGGTCTCGTCGGGGGTCGTCTCGGGGTTGGCGGTCACATGATCGGGTAACACGGGCAGGGTCCTCCTGAGTCTGAAGACGCCGAAAAACCCAAAGTCATCAGCACACAGGCAGGGATCCGGTCATGCGAAACACGAGGATTCCAAACACCGAGTCTGGTGAAAACAGAGTCATGACGGCAGTTACGGTGGAGCCCGATCGGTCTGCACACGCGGGGGACACCTGCCATCGAGAGCTTGGTGGAGGCACAGCAGGCGCCCACAAAGCAGACCAGATCAGTGATTCAATGATAACACAGTTCGGGTCGGATCAGAACCGGAATCTGCGCAGCGCAGCACCGCGCAGCGAGCCATTGCTCAGAGCGGCGGGCGGGGCCGCGACACCGTGCACCACTGCACCCAGGCGATCATCGCCGAGCCGACTATGAAGCAGCCCACGAGTGTCCACTCGATCGCGGGCAGACCGAGCGCATCGAGGTAGCGCCCCTGGAACCACGAGATGGCGGTGAGGCCGGCCCAGGCCGTGAGCGTGTTGAGCGAACCGAACACCGTCTTGTTGCCGGCCTGAGGAAACATCTCGGGAATCGTGATGATGACCGCCGTACAGTAGATGCGGTCGAGAATCATGAAGAGGGTGATCAGGACCAGGGCAACGCCCAACGGCCACGAACCGTTGATGAACAGCGCCACGAGCACCGCCGACGCCGCCATGCCGCCGTAAACCAAGAGGTCGTGCCCGACCTGTCGGCGAATGGCCGGTACGGCGAAATTGACGAAGGCCTCGGCCAGACCGATCACCAGCAGGGCCGAGCTCATCTGTTCGAGC
Source organism: uncultured bacterium (assembly GCA_964483805.1). Lineage (GTDB taxonomy): Bacteria > Muiribacteriota > Ozemobacteria > Ozemobacterales > Ozemobacteraceae > CAZADH01. The sequence goes on along the minus strand of CAZADH010000343.1, from coordinate 3,094 downwards.
GTCAGCGCGTAATGGCGGATGAACCAGATGCCGGCCATCGCATAGAAACCGAAGTAGCACATGCGATTGATGACGAAACCGGCGTAGTAGAGGCCGGCATGCGGCAAGCGCAGCGCTGCGATCGTGTCGCCGACGACCCGGCGCAGCGAGAACGGTGTCTTCTCGCCTTCCGGGCGGTCGGTCATCGCTGCGGACAGGGCCAGCCCTCCGAGGGCAATCAAGGCAACGAACCACCACAGCGGCGTCTGCCAGGTGGTCCAGGTGGCCACGAGCCCGACCAACGGCACCCCGATGGCGGTCGCCAGGGGGCGGGCCGACATGAGCACCGTCACCATCGCCGGGTAATAACACGGTGTTACGCCATAGAACGTCAACCACCACATGCAGGTCGCCGTCAATCCTGACGAGAGGCCGAAGACAAAGCGGGCCGCCAACGCCGCTTCGTAACTCGTTGCGGTGAGAAAAACCATGGCCGAGCCGACGAGACCGCAGGTGGCCAGGGTAACGAGGCGCACCACGCGAAAGCTCGCGGTCAGCGCCGGACCGACCAGGAGCGCCGCGACCACGGCGCCGGTGCACACCGAGATGAACCACAGCACCCTGGCCTCGGGCACGGCGAAGTGTGCGCCGATCTCGCGCACCAGCGGCGACATGGCGCTGTCGATGGTCGAGAACGCAAAGATGACGAGAAACGAGGCCGCCACCTTGACACGCTCGAGCGCGGGCGCCGCGGCGTCAGGGGTCGAGGACACGCTTCACCTGCCGATGCCAGTCGGCAATCGTCGCCCGATCGGGCCCGAAGATCGCCACCCCACACTTGCCGTCGTGCGGAGGCAACACCGGCAATATCCCGTATTTACAACCAGTGCGCTCGATGAGCAACGGGCGGTCGCGATACTCGCAGCGCCGCAGGCGATCGAGCCAGGGGCGGACCGTGGTCAGCGGGTCCTCGACACGCACGTTGTCGACGAACAGCACCGAGAGCCCCTCGGCCCGCGCCACACCGAAGTACCGGCGAGCGAAGTCGAGGATATGGCCCATGCCGTTGTGCCGGAAATTGCCCTCGAGGACCATGATCGTCGGAGTGCCGTCGGCCGCACGGGTCACTGCCCAATCGATGTTGAGCACCCCGCGCAGACCCTGGCTCTGCACGGCGGCACCAAGGCGCAGGCTCATGGCGCGCACGGGTTCGGTCAACGCCGGATCGTCGCAGGGAAAACGAAAACCAGCCCAACAGCACTCTTCGATGACCTGGACATCGATGCCGCGAAACACCAGCGCGTCGTCGCCGATCTCGACGAGCGACCCGAGCGTGTCGCTCAGGCCGAGATACGGCTCGACCACGACCTCCCCGGCCCGATACCAATCGGGGAGAAGAAACTTGAGTTCGGACGGTGGCCCCGACAGATTGCCCAAGCCGCCACCACTCATGGCTTTGCGCAGCATGATCGGCCCGGGTTGCTGTCGCTCGAGTTCGTCGATCGCGTGATCGATCGTCTGCAGGGTGTCACCCTCGACACCGGGAATCACCGGGACGCCGTTGGCCCGGGCCAGGTCTTTGAAATACAGCTTGTCGTTGATCGAATCGACCCACCCCTCGCGCACGACCGGGTCGGGCGTGGCATTGCCGGGAATCCCCAATGCCTGCGCCAGGTCAATCACCCGCGGAGATTGATAATAAGGCTCGAGCCGCCATGAACCCTGGGTGATCAGGCCTTCGAGTCGCCGCAGCAGATCATGGTCTTGGCGAATCGCCTCGATCAACGAATAGGGTCGCCCCTCGACGATTTTGTCGGGCACGGGCGCAAAAAAGACGGGCAGGCGTCGTTGGCAACCGATGACACGCGACACGGTGTCGATCCAGTCGCCCGGCACCTCGGCCGGAACAACGACGGCATCGCCCGGCGCTGCGTGCAGCAGAAACCGTGGAGCCATCGCAACAATGCGCGGCAACAGGATGGCGTCATCCTCGATCGTGCGCGGCGAAAACGCGTCCTCGACATTGGCCAGCCAGAGGCGGTTCATGGGCTCGGGTCAGGCATAGAACGTGCCATCGCAGCGCGGGCAGGTCGTGCGATCGACGGAGACCTCGGCGCCCACGTTTTTCAGCGAGCACAGGACGAACTGAAAACCCAGTTCGCGCAAGAGGCCGGCGATGGTGGTCACACAGCGCTGTTTGATCTCTGGTTTGGCCGCAATGTAGACGGTCTCGCCCTGACGCGGCAGATACTGGCGCGCCTCATCGACGGCGAAACTGGCCAGGAGCGCGTCGGTCACGGCGGCCCCGCGGCGTCGCCGGATCTCGTCGATCATCTCGGGAGTGAGCAGCAGCAACGAGAACATGACCCGCTGCAACCCGGCTTGCTGCAGGGTCGCGAAGAACGGGCGCAACAGCGCCGGATCATCCTCGACGCCTGGCACGATCGGGTCGAGGTGGACCGTCGTCAATACATTGTGTTTTGCCAACCACGCAGCGGCCTCGATGCGTGCAGCCAGTGGGGCCACGTTGCCTTCGAGGGTGAACGCTCCGGCCGGCTTGGCCACGAAGTTGTACGAAACCTTGGCGGCATGCCGGGCCATGAGTTCGAGGGTGCCTGCGTCGGGCACGCCCTTGGTGGTGATGATCGCCCGCTCGGCGGGAGAATCGACGATCGCCTGCAACACGGCGCGGGCAAGGCCATTGGCGACCATCGTTGGCGTGAAGAGATCGGTGTAGCGCGACAACTTGAGAATCTTGATGTCGCCGCGGGCGAGGCGCTCGCGAATGGCCCGCACCAAGGCGTCGGGCGGCAGCATCGGTTGCACCCGGGCGAACTCGGTCGCATGGTCGGCAAGACTGCGGCACACCAGACTGCGATACCGGGCGTAACAGTAGTCACAATCGTGCTCGCAGCCCACCCACGGTTCGAGGTAGTGATAGCGGCCGTACCAGCAGGTTCCCAGCGCACCGGGAGCGAACAGTTCGATGCGTTCGTCAACCGGCGCACAGGGTTTAACGCCTGGGGTTTGGGACTTGCCAATCCGGCGCGGTGCGAGGCGAATCGGCCCGCGACTGCGGCCGCCACAACCGGAAGCGCAACATCGTTTCATGGGT
>CAZADH010000342.1:0-6003 GCA_964483805.1 uncultured bacterium | reverse complement strand
GCGGCCGCAACCCCGTTCTGGCAGATGGCGCGCGCGCGCGGTTGGTTGCTGCTCTATCCGTTTGGCCAGGATGGCGCGGCCTGGTGGGACACCAATGGTATTGACAACGTATTGCAACTACTTCGCGAGGTCAAGCGTGAGGCCAACGTCGATGACGACCGGGTGTGGCTGGCCGGGTTCTCGGACGGGGCGACCGGGGCACTGGCGCAAGCGATGCTGGTGCCGACCGACTATGCCGCGGTGATTGCCGCCAACGGTCATCTGGCCGGAGCCAACATCGACGGCAACCTGCCGACCTACGTGCGGCCGTTGGTCAACGTGCCGGTGCTGGCGATCAATACCAATGACGATCCGCTGTTTCCGACCCGCAAGATGCGGCCGTTGCTGGCGATGGCGCAGGCTGCGGGTGGCCGCGTCCAGGTGCGCGAGTTCGCCGGCGGGCACGACACGGCCAGGGTGGTCGGGGAACTGCCGGCATTGGCCCGGTTTCTCGAACGACACCCGCGCGACCCGCTCCCGCCTCGGATCGAGCACGAGACGGCCGACGCTGCCTTTGGCCGGTGTCGTTGGTTGGCGATCACCGCCCTGACTCCCGAATCGCCGGCGCCATGGCACGACGAGCCGAATGCCGTGCTGCCGCAGGATCGGGTCGAGTTGTCGTTCGTTTATGACGAGCGGCATCAGGGCCGGGGTGTCGGGGTGCGACGGGTGTTTCCCGACACGGTCGCGGCAACGCTCGGGCTCATGGCTGGCGACGTGGTGACTGCGCTCGCGTCGGCGCCGGTGACGACCGTCGCCGACTTCGAGGCGGCGCGCAGCCAACTGCGACGGGGTGACCCGGTGACGATCACGGTGCAGCGTGCCGAAGGCGAGACCGTCTTGCGAGGGCGTCTGCCCCGGCCCGTCTACGCGCTCGCGTTTCGGCGCGAGTTGATTTCCGGCGTCGTGCGCGCCAGGGCAAGCGGCAACCGCGTCGTGCTCGAGACCTCACGGGTGGCGGCGGTGCGGCTCTTCATTCATCCCGATCAGTTTGACCTCGACCGACCGATTACCGTCACCGTCAACGGGCAGGTGCGGTTTGCCGGCCTGGTGCACCCCGATCCCGACTTCATGGTGCGCAACTATCTGGCGGAACGCGACAGACATACGATGTATGTCAATGTCATCGATCTCGACCTCGAGACTCCTGCAACCCAGCGGTAATTCAGTCGTCGGCGTTGTCGTCGCGATTCTTCTGGGCTTCTTCGAGTTCGCGTTGGGCGTCTTCGAGGGCCTTGTTGGCCTGTTGCGTCGCCTGGTCGGCCTGTTGCTGTGCATCGACCGCCGCCTGATCGGAGCTCTGGTTGGCGCCGTCGATGGTCTGGTTGGCCTGGTCGGTGCCGGCGTTGGCCGCCGCCTGGTTCTGCGCATCGAGTTGTTTCATCAGCCGGTTGGCCTCGTCGATGGTGGCGTTGGCGTCGGCAATGCCCTGTTGCCCGGCCTCGGGAATACCCTCGGTGGCGATGTGGTTGATCGGCGTCGAGGTGCCCAGCGTGGGCGCGGTCAGGTGACCGACATGCCCGGGTTTGCCCAGATCGGGAGCGATCAGTCGACCCAGGTCGACGTTGGCGTGGCCTTTGCCGTCGAGCGTGGCCGGGCCGGTACGGGTTGTTGTCGCCGTTGACCCGGCGCCGGAGCCCGAACCGGCGCTGGCGGCGACCGGTGGTGGCGTGGTCGGGGCGGTGTAGCTGCCCTTTCCCTGGTCTTTGCGACCCTTGGCGTCGCTGACGATGACGACCTCGCGCTTGCTGCCGTCGCGGTCGGGTTTGGGGGTGCGGTAGGTGAAATGGTACCGCTGTTCTTTCATCATGCGGGCGCTCAAATTGGCGAACGCCTGCGGCAACTGACCGATCGAGACCGCGTGCAGATACCAGCCGCCGGTGTGTTTGGCGATGGCGGCGAGAAACTTCTCGTCGATGCCGGTGCCGAGGCCGACGGTGATGATGCGGATGCCCTGTCGCCGGGCGAGTTCCGCGACGTCTTTGGGTTTCTTGACCGAGAAATTGGCCTGGCCGGCCGGCGACTCGTCTTTGCCGTCGGTGAGGCAAATCACGGTCTTGACGTCGTCGGTGGTGGTCTTGTCGGCCAGCAGTTCGCACGACTGAAACAGCGCGTCGTAGAGCGCGGTGCCGCCGTAGGGGCGGAACTTCTGCACCGCGGTCTGCAGCAAGGCGGCGTCGCGGCCAAACTCGGTGGCGATGTCGACGTCGTGCGAGAACGTGACCACGGCGAGGTTGGTCTTGCCGACCAGGGTCTTGACCAGCGTGGCTGCCGCCTGCTTGACCTGGCCGACGACCGGCTCCATGCTCGAGGAGCGGTCGATGAGCAATACGGTGTATGGCGTCTTTTTCTGCATCTCGACGCGAAACTCACTGATCGGTTCGCCTCGCTCGTGCAGGGTGAAGTTGTCGCAGGTCGGCGCGATTGGTTGCGGGGTGAACACGCGCGCCCAGACCCGGATGGTGGGAAACTCGGTCGCCGAGATGTGCTCGACGGTCGAGGTGAAGCCGTCACCCGTCGTGGGGACCGCCCACGATGGCAGGCCAAACAGACCACCGATGAAGAGAAGAACCACGGGGAGCAACCGTGCGCGCAACAGCATGCTTCACCTCCGCGACAACGCTCGTCGGTGGGGTACCGACACCGGCAATTGTAGCAGAGACGGGGCGCGGGGGCGAGTTGCCTGCGCGTGCTGCGCGCCAAGGCCTCTTATGGCCACGGACACGGACAGGCCGCAACGCAGGATCGGCCGGTGCAGAAGACCGTGCCCGGGGATCAGTCGGCGGACGCCCCGGCGCGGCAGTTGGCGAGCATTTCGGCCATCAGGTGCCGGCGGTCGATCGGTTTGGGGACGAAGCCGTCGAAGCCACAGGCCAACAGGCGTTCGCGTTCGCCTTGCACGACCGACGCGGTGACCGCAAGAATGGGCAGGTGTTGGCCGGAACTGCTTTCGGCAGCGCGGATGCGTTGGGCCACTTCGCGCCCGTCGATGCCGGGCATGCGGATGTCGAGGAGCACCATGTCGTATTGCTCGGAGGAACACAGCGTCAGGGCCGTGTCGCCGTCGTTGGCCACATCGACGGTGTGTCCCATCGACTTGAGCATCGACTGGGCGACCACGCGGTTGGTCAGTTCGTCTTCGACGACCAGGACGCGCAGGGTCGGGCCATGCCAGGTGGCCACTGGCTGCTCGGCAGGAACACCATGGCGGTGGCGTGGTTCGTTGACGCCCACGACGATGCGGAAGTGGAAGGACGTACCGACGCCCTCGGCGCTTTCGACCCAGATCTTGCCACCCATGAGCGCCACGAGCCGTCGGCAGATGGCCAGGCCCAACCCGGTGCCGCCATACAAACGGGCAATCGACGGGTCGGCCTGCACGAACGGTTCGAAGAGGCGGTCGAGCACCTCGGGTTTGATGCCGATGCCGGAGTCGGTCACGGAAACACGCAAGAGCAGAGTGTTGTCGTGGCGCTCCTCGGCGCAGGCCGAGATGCGGATCTCGCCGCTCGTGGTGAACTTGATCGCGTTGCCGACGAGGTTGAGCAGAATCTGGCGGAGGCGCAACGGGTCGCCGACGAGGTGGTCGGGGGTGTCGGCGGTGATTGTGGTCGCCACCGTGAGTTCTTTGGCCGCCGCCGCCGCCTGGTGGATGCGGGTGACCTCGTCGATGAGGCGGTGCAGCGAGAAGTCGGTGCGTTCCAGTTCGATGCGACCGGCTTCGATTTTCGACAGATCGAGAACATCGTTGATGATGGCCAACAGGCTGTCGGCCGAGAGTTTCAGGCATTCGAGATCGCTGCGTTGCTCGTCGGTCAGCGACGACAGGCCGAGGACCTGGGCCATACCGATGATGCCGTTCATCGGCGTGCGGATCTCGTGACTCATGCTGGCCAGGAACTCGCTCTTGGCTTTGCTCGCGCCTTCGGCGGCGACCATCGCCGTTTTGAGCGCTTCCTGGGCGCGGATGCGTTCGGACATGTCGATGAAGGTGACGATCAGGCGCGTGCCGATGGCCGTCCAGTTCAGTTCGACATTGCGTGCCGAGCCATCTTTACAACGTAAGACAGTCTCGGCATGCTGCGGGACATTGCCGAGCGTTTCGCTGTGCGCCCGGGTCTCGCGCCATCGGCGGGCGATAGTGCTGTTGTCGGCGTCACTCTGCCCCGGACCGGCGAGTCGCCACCACTGGTCGACGGTCGGCAGGTCGTCGCGGGTGTAGCCGAAGACCTGGGTGAAGCGGTCGTTGATCAACAGGAACTCGTCGTCGCTCTCGATGATGGTCATCGGCAGCGGAGTGCGGGCGATGAAGGTGCGCAACTGGGCTTCGCGATCGAGCAACGCGAGTTCGAGGACCTTGCGTCGGGTGATGTCACGCACGAACGATTGCACGCAGGTCGTGCCGCGATAGCGCACGGGGCGGCGGCTGATCTCGACGTCGATGACCGTGCCGTCACGGCGGACGAGACGGCGCTCGACCAACGGTGGAATGCTGGTGTTGGCCCGGTGCATCTCGGTCTCTTCGCGGTGAAATTCGGCCTGGTGGTCGGGGTGGATGAAGTCGATGACCGCCTTGTTGGTCAGTTCTTCGGCGCCAGCGAACCCAAGCAGTCGGGCCGCCGTACGGTTCGCGAAGACGACACGCGCTCCGTCGTGCACGAGAATGGCGTCGGGAGCGACCTCGACGAGCAACCGGTAGCTCTCTTCGTTGGCACGCAGTTCCGCCTGGGTTTGCCTGCACTGGATCGTAACCGCCAGCAGTTCGGCGAAGCGCTCGACAAGTAATACGTCGTATTGCTCGTAATCGCGGGGTGCGTTGGCCAGCGCGATCTGCCCGAACACCCGGCCTCCCAGCACCGCCGGCGCCGAGAGAAAACGGGTGATGGGCAGGTGCTGCGGTGGCATGGGCGCCGTGTGGCGCGGATCACTGGCCACGTCGTTGGACATGACCGTGCGCCGATCGTTGAGCACGATGCCACGTATCCCCTTGAACTGTTTGAACACGGTGTGCCCGTGAATCCGGCTTTCGTGCTGCGGCATGGCATGGGCGATCGACGGACAGACCAGCCATCCGGTTTTGGGATCGAGATACCCGACGTAACCCAACGGGCTCTCGGTCAGGCGCCGGGCGTGGTCGAGAATCAACCGACAGGCGTCGTCGAGGTTGTCGAGCGGGAGCAGGCGGGTCGAGAGTTCGGCAACGGCCTCATTGAAGGCGGTCGTGGCCCGCGCGGCTTCTTCGGCGCGTCGGCGGGCGGTGATGTCGATGAGGGTGCCCTCGATGTACGCGAGGTTGCCGGTGGCATCGCGGACCTGGCGCAGGCAACACTCGGTGGTGATGCGGGTGCCGTCGCGGCGGCGTAAATACAATTCATGCGTTGTCCAGTCGTCGCTCGCCATCACCGCGGTCAACACCCGCTCGCGATCGGTCGGGTTCCAGTAGATCTGGCCGGCGATGTCGGTGATTTCGCGGCGCAGACTGTCGGCGTCGTGGTGCCCGAGAATCTGGGCCAGGGCATTGTTGGCCCGCAGCGTGCGGCCATCGAGCGACGAATGAAAGAACCCGGCGGGCGAGTTCTCGAAAGTGGCGCGATACCGTTGCTCGCTGGCGCGCACCAGTTGTTCGGCCTCGACGCGGTCGGTGATGTCGGCAAGCGACCCGACGAATCCGGCGAACCGGCCGTCGTCGAGGAAGCGGGGGCGGGCCCGGTTGAGCATGAAGCGATACCGGCCGTCGCGGTGGCGCAGGCGATGCTCGAGAACGAAGGGTTGGTGCCGGCCGACAGCGTCGAGGTAACGGGGGCGCACGGTCGGGGCTTCGTCGGGATGCAGGGCCGCGAACCAGCCGTCCCCTTGTGCCTCGCTGGGCCGAAGCCCCGTGAAGTCGACCAGGGCGTTGTTGAAGAAGCTGAACAGACCCGTGGTGTCCGACATCCAGAGGATGACCGGCGCGTGTTGGGCCAT
>CAZADH010000341.1:0-6019 GCA_964483805.1 uncultured bacterium | reverse complement strand
TCGGCCGGCACCACCACGGTGGCCGGCGGAAAGCGCCGCTCGGGCACATTGGCCGCCGCCTCGATCAACGCTCCGGCCAGGGTTGGATACGGCACGACCACAATGCGACTCATCAATACGTTGTATTCCGAAAAGCCGGTCGTCAACTGCCCCGCCTTGAGCACCGGCCCGGCCCAGCGCCGGCCGTAGGTCTCGCCGATCCGCCAGGTCGGGGTCCACGACCCTTCGGCGATCGATGGCAACAAGTAGAGCGGAGCCGGTTGCATCCGGACCTGGGCCGCGCGAATCGTCGGATCCTGCGGTGTCACTTCGACCTGGCCGAAGCGCAACAGCGCCGCCTCGACCTGCCCGAACACCCGCGTGGCCGAGCGATGGCCGGGCCGACTGTCGCCAAACAGGTGCAGCATCGACGAACACGCCCCGAATGCAGCGGCCTCGCGGGTCGAAAGAATGCCGCCTTCGTACATCGCGCGGGTCGCCTGCCGGCCGCTTTTGTCGTGGAATCCATCGTAGACGCAACTGTGGCCGAGCACGTATGACGACGTCTCGCTGCGGCCCGCCGCCGCATCCTCACGCACCAGCGGCATGGGTCGGCCCCCGTTGAAACCCGGCGGCAACTGCGCCACCGGCGTGGTGAACTTGAGGGGTGGGTTCGCTCCGGTCGGACCCGGGTCGTACAGGGTGAACATCTCGCCGAACCGACCGGTTCCCGAGGTCAAGTGCAGGCGCACGGGGCCGCCGCCGAGAAAGACCCATCCCCGGTGGTCGACCCCATCGGCCCGACGGGCGGCATCGGGCGGGTCTTCGGTCATGGGCGGCAGCGGGTGGTGGTAACAAAGCAGGGGTCGCGGGCCGTCGGTGATGTTGCCCTGGTAATCATTTCGTATTACATTGTAAATACCTGGCGTGCCACTCGCAGCCTCCCGCAGATGCAGGGTGAAGCGGGAATAGACGGGAGGCAGCACGCTGCTGACCCACACCTGCCGCCGCACGGCGAGGGTCCGTTTCGCCCCGCGGTAGGAACCGGTCGACTCGATGCTCAACCAACCGGTCTTGGCCACCGGATCGCACCACCGCGTCGGGTCCGTCTCGGTCTGCGCAAACCCGCGCAACCACACCTCGACCCGCACCCGCGCCGTCGGATCGAGCTGCCGCGCGTAGGTGTCGAGTTCGGCGTTCCAGGTGTCAGGAAGCAGCCCCATCAACGACAGGTCGCCGCGTGGCTCGGGTTGCAAGAGGAGTTGCTGGAGCCGGTCGCGCCCCGTTCGCTGCAAGTCGGCGAAGGCACTGCGCACCGTGGCGAGCGCCGATTCGATACCCGCGTCGGCCAGCAGGTGGGCGACCTGCGCATTGGTCGCTGCCGCGACCGTATCGCGCTGGGCACCCGACAACATGTGCATCGCCAGACCGAGAATGAGCAACGCGCCGCAAAACACCAGCACGAGAACGAGCACAACCCCAGCCCGCGCCCGACTGCCGCAATGATTGGCGAGGATGCGGGTGCGGTCCGCCGGGATCACGGCAGCGCGACGCCGCGCTGCTGGTAGAACTCGCGCGCCGCCGGGTGGAGCATCGTCCCGTCGACGCCTGCGGTTGCCGACGCCAACGTGATTCCGCGCGCGGTCGGACACATCGAGCCCAGGTAGTCGAGGTTGCCATACAGGATCTCGAGCATCGCCTGAACCCGTCGCGCCTCGAGATCGTCGGTCGCCAGCAACAGCGCCCGCAGACCGACGGTCGGCACCGCGTGCGCCAGCCCCGGGTAGGTGGCCAGCGGGATCGTCTCGCGCAACCACGCCGGCTGCGATGCGGTCAACCGCGCGACCACGTCATCGCCCAGCGGCACCAGGGTGACAGCCGTCTTTTCGGCCAGGCGCAGCACGCCGTCGCACGGAACGCCGCCCGTGAAGAACACCGCATCGAGTTCCCCGCGCTGCAACGCCTCGGTGGCTTTGGTCAACGGCAGATACTGAGCGACGTAATCGCCTTCCGCCAATCCGGCCGCCTCGAGAATGGCGCGCGCATTGAGTGCCGTACCGCTGCCTTCTTCGCCCAGGGCAACCCGGCGGCCACGCAGACCGGCCACCGCCGTACACCCCGCCTCGCGCCGCACCACGAGATGAATGACCTCGGCATACAACGAGGCCAACACGCGGAGGCGCGGCACCGGCCGCCCCCCAAATCCGTCGCGGCCGTAAAACCCGGCCAACGCCACGTCACTCTGCACCAACGCCAGCGCCACATCGCCCAGGCGCAGATGCTCGACGTTGGTCACCGAGCCGCTCGTGGGCTCGGCCAGGGCGATCATGTCGTCGAGTCGGCTGTTGAACAACCGCGCCAGGGCTGTTCCCAGTGGGTAATACGCGCCGTTGATGCTGGCGGTGCCGATCGAAATGAACCGCTTCACCGGGGTCAGGGTCACCTCGGTCTGGCCCCAGCCAACCGCGGCGACGAGAGCGAGGAGAGCGACGGCGGCAACCAGGCCACGCCGGCGGAATCCCCAGAGCGAACGGGCAATATTGAGTAAATATGTTAGCAATATATTCATGCGTGTATGCCGGCACTCTGGGCCATGCCCTCGTCGTAGATGCTCGCGCAGTTGCGACCCCGCGCTTTGCAGTGGTAGAGCGCCAGATCGGTGATGCGAATGACCCGCGCCTTGTCTTGCGCCTGCCGGGGGAACTCGGCGACACCAAGACTGATGGTCACGTGCAAAGGCTCGCTCTGCCCCGGGAACTGGTGCGCCTCGATGCGCTGGCGCAAACGCTCGGCAAAGATCATCGATTGCTCGGCGGTCGTGTGCGGCAAAATGATGGCAAACTCTTCGCCTCCGTAGCGACAGGGGATATCGGTCGAGCGCACCGCCTCTTTGACCAGGCGGGCCACCTCGCGCAAAACCGTATCGCCCTGCTGATGGCCATAGGTGTCGTTGAACTTCTTGAAATGATCGATATCAAACAGAATCAGCGAGAAGAACTCTTTGTAGCGCAGGGCCCGCTTGATCTCGTCGTCGAGCTTGATCTGGAAATACCGATGAATGAACAACTGGGTCATGCCGTCGGTAATCGCCAGCTCATGCAGCTTGGCGTTGTCGATCGAGATCGCCAGTTGGTTGGCGATGGTCATCAACAACTCGCGGTCGTCTTCAGAAAAGCTTGCTGCATCGGCACGATCGGCCAGATTGATGACCCCGAACGGTTGCCCCTTGATGACCAGCGGCACGCACAACAACGTGTTGGGCGGCGCCACCTCGGTGCCGGCTGGGTACGGCTTGAACCGCTCGTCTTCGCGACAGTTGCGCGAAAGAATCGCCTCACCGGTCTGCACCACGCGACCGGCAATACCTTCGCCGCTGAACAGGGCAAGCTTCTCCTGGATCGGTCCGATCGCCGCCGCCTCGTCGTCGATCTGGCCAAAGAAGCGCACGCTCTTGAGCCGCAACTGATCGTCGCTGTCGCCCAGCAACATGATCGAGCCACGCGTCGCCAGAAAGATGGTGACGATGTGCGCCAACGTGTCATCGAGCGCCTTCTGATAGGTCGGCGCATGGTTGATGATGTCGGAAATCTTGTACAGGGCCGACAACTCGAAGACCTTTTTGCGCACCCGCGCCGTCATCGCGTTGAAACTGCCGGCAAGAAACCCGATCTCGTCGTGCCGGTCGACCTTGACGCTGACCCGCATGTTGCCGGCCGCGATCTCGGTCGCCCGCTCGGCGATTGCGGTGATGGGTCGCGTCAGGCGCACGCTGAACCAACTCGCCAACAGAAACGCGAGAATCGCAATGATCGTGATCGCCATGATGGAGTTCGCTTTGATGCGATAGAGAACGGCGTACACTTCGTCGGCATCTTGCAAAATGAGCACGCGCAATCCGTATTGCAGAATCGGCAGAACCACCGCGACCTGGGTCGGCATGCGCGCTCCCGGCGGCCGGACCTCGTAGGTGCCCGACGGACGGCCGACGAGTTGGCGCGCCAGTTCGGCCGGGAACTCGGGCCGGCCCAGAAGATTGGCGCCGTCCCGCGACACCACATAAAACTGGAACGAGGTGCCCAATGCGATATTCTCTAGGGTCTTACGCAGCTTCATGAACGAAACACCGGCGAACACCACGACCGGCGGCGTCGCTCCGGCAATCGGGGCCTTAACGTAGAACAACCCGGTGCCGAAGGTCACCGGCGCGGATTGCCCCAGCGCATGCAGTTCCGCTGCCGTCAACGGTGTTACCGATGCCGCGCCGGCATCGAACGGCGCGACGATCCCGGCCGAAGCCACGAGAACGAGGCGGTCGATGAAATCGTACCCTTGTTGCATCTGGCGCAACGCTGCGGCCGCCTGGAGCGAAGTGGGGTCGGCAAGGCGGGCATCCCGCTGCAACAGATGAACGAGGTCGACGTACGTGTCGACATAGCGATCGACTTCGGCTTTCACGCGTTGAAACGCCTGCAGGTTGTTCTTGATGACGAGGTCGCGCGTGATGTCGACGAGGGTGCCGTACACCTGCGAACTCATCACCACCAGCGGCACGATGGCAATGAGCAAAACGCCCAACCACGTCTTGACCTTGATGCTGTGCATCCAGTGGACGCGGCGATCGATTGTCGGTTCCGCGGGCACGGAGCCTCCTGCGGTAAGATTGCGCGGCGGTTCGGGTCGCGCGTACGGTATAATGCATGCTAATCGAAGCCCCGTTCGCCTGACAAGCGCGGCAACAATGCACGACGTTGGCCGACCGCACCAGGAGGTGCACCATGAGTTGGGATTACGCCGACGATTTCCGCCTCGAATGCCACTCGGGTCCGCTGCCCGACGGCGCAAAACGTGAACTCGAGCGCCTCCTGCACCTGCACGGACTGGCGTACGACGGCCCCGGGTCGTTTGCACTGCCCGAAACTGCCGTTTCGGGCCGCCCTCCATGCCAGCAAACGCCCACTTCGCGCCTCCGTGCGCTCGGATCCTTCACCCTGCTGGCCTGGACGGGTAATCAGGCGGTCGGCACGGCCACGCTTGCCGGCGAGGTGATCAAGATGGTCGCCGTCGACCCGGCGGCCCAAGGGCAAGGGGTGATGGCAAAACTCATCACCGAAATCGTCCGCCGCGCCGGCGAGTATGGACAACGTCACTTCTTTGTATTTACACCACCACGCAATCGCGATCTGTTCACCCCGCTCGGTTTTTCATGGCTGGCGGGATACGCGGACAAGGCGGGTCTGCTCGAGTTCGGCACCCCCGATCTGCGCGACTTCATCGACCGGATCGGCCGCCCGCAACCAGGCGTGCGCCGCGGGGCCATCGTGGTCAACTGCAACCCCTTCACCCTCGGCCACCGGTATCTGATCGAGACCGCCGCGCGGCAGGTCGACGAGTTGCTGGTGTTCGTGCTCGCCGAAGACCGCAGCCTGTTCCCGACCGAGGTGCGACAACATCTCGTGACCACCGGGGTGCGCGACCTGAACAACGTGCGCGTGTTTCTCAGCGGCCCGTACATCATCAGCGCCGCGACCTTCCCCGCCTATTTTTTGCGTGACGCCGAACTGGCGAAGGTGCAGGCCGGCCTCGATGCCACGGTTTTTGCGACCTGTCTCGCACCGAACCTCGGCATCGTCACCCGCTTCGTCGGCGAGGAGCCGTATTGTGCCACCACGTCACAATACAACGCTGCCATGACCGAGGTCTTTGCCCACCACGGCCTCGCCCTGGTCGTCGTACCCCGTCGTGAGTTCGCCCCCGGTCGCGCCATTTCGGCCAGCACGGTGCGCGAGGCCATCCGTTCTGCCGACGAGTCGCTGCTCGCGCAACTGTTGCCGGCAACGACCCGCGAGTTTCTGCGCTCGCCGGCCGCCGCCCCGCTCATCGAGAAGATTCGCACCACGCGCAGCGCTCACTGAAATGGGCCCTGGCGTACCCCTCCCTGTACTGTGTTATCTTTAACGCTGAGTTCTCAATGCATTTAACATTGCAGGAGGCCAACAGAGCAATGCGTTACACTTCCCGCTATCTGTCACTCGTTTTCGCG
>CAZADH010000340.1:0-6066 GCA_964483805.1 uncultured bacterium | reverse complement strand
AGATGATGGTCGGCAGCACACCGAAAGCGAAATAGGACCCCGGGTTCGCCCACAATCCCTGGGCCGGACCGGTCATGTCGAGCGGGGCGAACGGGTGGGGGGCCTTACCGACCGGAATATTGCTGCCGGTCGCCAGGTTGCCGAAAACGAACGAGGCCCCCTGGGCGGTATATCCGAGCAACGCTGTGATCACATTTTTGACGGCGCCGAAGATGTCCTTGCCGATGTCGGTGCGAATGATGAACGCGGCAAAGACGAACTGCAAACCGAGCCCCCAGCCGACCATCGACCAGTTGATCTTCTTGCGGTTGTTCGACAGCGCATAGCAGATGGCCAGCAGAATCGGGATACCGATGAGGCTCGTGAGGCGTTCCATGGTGGGCACCTTTCTCGGATGGGATGATCGCGATCGTGCGAACCGGGCGAATCCCGGAGCGCATCACCTTACCACAGACGACACCGCCACGAAAACTGTCGTCACGACGCGGACCCGCTGACCGGACACGCTGACCGGACACTCTTGGCAACACCCAGGCCCATGGAGTATTCTGACGTCGTGTATCGGGATCGCCAATTTAACTGAGGAGGGTTTCATGCGACGCATTTGGGTGGTGCTCATGGTGGTGGGGTTGTTGGCCGGTCCGGGTTGGGCCGTCGAGGTTGACGAGATCATTGCCAACTTCGAAGACTCCCAGAACTGGGTGAAGTCGGCGATGGTCAGCTTCAAGGTGCAGAAGAAGGCGTCTGATCCGAAGATCGCCGACATGTTCGAGTTCGTTGCCGACAAGTCGTACGACTACGAGGCGATGTTCATCAACGGCGAGCTGTTCGGCAAGAATGCCGGCGCCCTGGCCGATCTGACCAAGGTCATCGGTCAGAATGTGCTGGCGGTGTTGCACAAGATCACGACCGACGACAAGAAGACCCTGTTCAAACCCACCTGGATCGGCTATCAGAGCAAGGCCGACCGCCGCGTGTCGAACTGGTTCTGCCTGATCATGGGCGATCACGTCAAGACGTATCTGACCCGCGTCGACCCCAAGGCCAAGCTCGACGAGATCGGTGCCGATCCGCTGCAGCTCAACCTGCTCGACAAAAAGTACTACAACTTCGAGATCGCCAAAGACCTCGGTACCAAGGTCATTCTCAACGTGACCCCGAAGCCCGAGGCCCAGACCAATATCGTCAACGGTCAGATCGAGTTGGCGAAGCTCAAGGTCGATTCTCTGTCGGCGTGGTATGTGACCCGCATCAGCGGCACGATGACCAATGGCACGACGGGTACCACCGAGTTCGGTGGACACCGCGTGGCGGCGGCTCCGGTGGGCGGCTACGTGCTCTACTCCGACGACGGCAAGTTGCGCGGGCCCGTTCCGGTCGTTTCGCTGGCCGCGGCCACCGAGATGGCGGCCAATCCCGAGATGAAGCTGTATGTGTTCGCCACCAGCATCAAGTCGGTGACGCAACAGAAGAGCAAAGACGTGGCCGAGTATGAAGTGCAGCTCCAGACCAACGTGAAGCACCTGCACATCAACCCGACCCCCGAGGTCATGGCGCAGTATATCCAGAAAGACCGCCTCGAGACCCTGATCAAGGTCGCCAAGAAAGTGGTGGCCAGTCACTGAGCTTGGCCGGCAGCGGCGGGATCACGCATCACGCCGTTGCCGCCGTTCGTGAGGCGACCGCCCGCCCCGGATGGGCGCAGTGGGCGTTTGCCGCCACGGACGGCGGCGCGAAACGTCAGTTTCGCGCGGTGCAAACGACCCGCCCGCCGCGTGCGTTCAGGTGCGCGGCGGGCGTCCTTTTGAGAGGATACCGATGATGTATGGTGCGCCCGCAATGGGGCGGTGGGCATGACCGGTCATTCTGCCGGCCTGGGGCTGCTCGCCATCGTGACTCTGGTGGCTTTCGCTCCCGCGCTCGCTGCGGGGTTCACCAACTTCGATGACCATCTTTACGTTGTCAATAATCCGCTCATTCGCGGATTGGATGGCACGCATCTGTGGGCGATGTTTACCGATCGGGGGTTGGCTCATTATCAACCGCTGGTCTGGCTCTCGTATGCCATCGAGTACCGCCTGGTCGGAATGGCGCCGTGGCTCTATCACTTGACCAACATTGTATTGCATATTGTTAATGCCCTGCTCGTCTGGCGGCTGTTTGTGCTGCTGGGTCTGCGGCCGTGGGGTGCGCTCATCGGGGCTGCCGTCTTCGCGGTCCACCCGCTGCGGGTCGAGTCGGTGGCCTGGGTCACCGAACGCAAAGATGTGCTATTCGCCGTGTTCTACCTGGTCGCACTGACCGAATACCTACGATGTATGTCTGGCACCAACGCGTCGGCGTTGCTGGTGCCGGCAGTCGATCGACACCAAGAATTCGAGACCGCGGACCAGTCGGTATGGGACCGGCGACTGACGGTGGCGTTGGGTGCCTTTGTTCTGGCGCTGCTGGCGAAAGCCGGGGCGGTGACCCTGCCCGTCGTCCTGCTCATGGCCGAGTTGTGGTTGCCGGGCGGCGACCTGCGCCGCCACTGGCGACGATTGGTGCCGTTTTTCGCCATCGGTGGCGGCGTGGCGCTGCTGGCGATCAGCAACGCCGCCCCGTATGCCGGCACGCTCGAGGGGCCGGCGCGGCTGGCGGTGGTCGCCTTCGGTTTGTTGTTCTATCCGACGAAACTGCTGTTCTTCTCGGGCCTGTCGCCGTACTACCCGTATCCCGGGCTGGCGTGGTCCGAGTTTCCGGTCTGGTTGCAAGCCGCACCGGTCGTGGCCCTGGTGGCGGTGCCCCTGTTGGTCCGGGTCGCTCGGCGGGCACCCCGGGCCCTGTTTCTCCTCGCCTTCTATGGCATCACGGTGGGGCCGTTTCTGCAATGGGTGCCGCTCGGCCCGGTGATTGCCGCGAACTGGTTTACCTATCTGTCGCTGCTGGGTCCGCTGGCGCTGATCATCGCTGCCGCCGAGCGTGTCGTGGTGCCGACACGACGACCCTCGGGTGCGGGCGGGGCCTGGGTTGCCGGCGTCGGCCTCATGGCCGTAGTTCTCGCTGTCGTTTTCATCGTTGCCTGCGTCGGCGAAACCCGCCGCCGGTGCCGGGTCTGGCACGACAGCATCGCGCTGTGGACCGAGGTGATTCGCGTGCAGCCCTGCGACGATGCCTACATCAACCGCGCGATGGCGCATCTCGACCACGGCAACCTGGCCTCGTGCGCGGCCGATCTCGACGCGGCGGCCGCCCTGGACGAACCCACCGGGTTGGCGTTGCTCACCCGTGCCCGCCTGCAGTTCCGCCGGGGCCGGCCCATGGATGCGTTGCTGTTGCTCGATGTGGCCCGGCGGGTCGATCCCACGGCGCGCGACATCGATCTCGAACGGGGTGAAATTCTGCTCGCGCTCGGCAGCCCCACCGCGGCGTTGCCGCTGCTCGACGCGCTCGTGCAGAGCGAGTCCGGACAGGCGTGGGCGCAGGTGTTGCGGAGTCGTTGCCTGCGCATGCTGGGGCGGCCGGCCGACGCTCTCGTGGCCGCAGACCGCGCGGTAGCCTTGGGTCCCGATCGGGCCGAGGCCTACGTCGAACGGGCGATTGTCTGGCGCGACCTTGGCCAAACCCAGAAGTCGGCGGTCGATATCGACCGGGCCATCGCGGCCGGCTGGCGGCCGGCACCGCCGAAGTAATACAATGTAAGTCGTCGGATTCTGGCGACGCGCGGGGTCTTCGGGTGTCTCAGTCGAGGCGTTTCGAAAAACGGCGGGCGCTGAGCACGAGAATCCCGAGGCCGAAGGCGGCCAGAACCAGGGTCTGGGGCCACACCGCGTCGAGACCGACCCCGCGCAGGTAGACGCCGCGCACGATCTCGAGAAAGTACCGCAGCGGAATGATGCGGGTCAGCGCCTGCATCGGCCCCGGCATGTTGTCGATCGGGAAGATCAACCCCGACAGCATGATCATCGGAAACAAGAAGAAGAACGCGGTGATGACCGCCTCCTGTTGCGTGTCGGACACCGTCGAGATGAAGATGCCCAAGCCGAGCGCGGTCACGAGGAACACCCCCATCAAAGCGAAGAGCAGCGGCAGACTGCCAACGGGGATGACGCGAAACCACCCGATGGCGACACTCATGATCAACCCCGCCGTGAGATAACCGGTGAAGAAATACGGCAGCGTCTTGGCGAGAATGAACTCCCAGGGGCGGATCGGCGTGACGATGATCTGTTCGAGCGTGCCCAGCTCCTTTTCTTTGACGATGCCGAGGGCGGTCTCGATCATGCATACGAGAAACAGGATCAGGCACAGGACCCCCGGCACCATGAATACCTGGCTGCGCAGTTCCGGGTTGAACCACACCCGGGGTCGCGGTTCGATGCCGGGAAACCCGTTGACCGCGCGGCGCAACTTGTCGAGCTTGGGTTGGGCGTATGACAATCCGTAGGCCTGCACAATACCGTTTACATACGAATTGATGATCCCGGCCGACATCGAGTCGGTGCCGTCGAACAACGTCTGGATGCGGGTGGTGCGGCCCCGTTGCAGATCGTCGCCAAAACCGCGGGGAATGCGGATGACCACTTGGGCCTTGCCCGACGCCAGCGGCGCCTCGGCGGCCGCGTCGCCCGCGAGGACGGCGATGATGCGGAAATACCCGCAGCCGCGCAACCGCTCGACGAACCCGCGGCTCACCGCCGTCTGGTCTTCGTCGAGCAACGCCGTCTGAATGTGATTGATGTCGGTGGTGGCCAGATATCCGAAGATGAAGAGCTGGAACATCGGCATCAGAAAGATCAGGCCGAGCATCTTCGGGTCGCGCACGGTCTGCGTGAGTTCTTTGCGCACGAGGCGCCCGATGCGGCGGCAACTGGCACGGATGTTCATGGGGTCCTCACAGTTTCTTCTTGAAGCTGCGCGCGCTGGCCACCAGCACGAGAGTGCCAAAGAGCAGCAATGCCAGCGTCGGTGTCTGCAGCGAAGCCAGGTCGCTGCCCTTGAGGAACAACCCGCGCAGGATCACGATGAAGTGCGACGCGGGGATGATCTGCGGCACCCACTGCAACGACTCGGGCATGCTGGTGATCGGGAACATGAAGCCCGACAGCAGCACGGCGGGCAGTTGCGTGCCGACCATGGCCGCCATGTTGGCGATCTGCTGGGTGGGCGCGCGCGCCGAGATGAGCAGGCCGATGCCCAGCGCGCAGGCCAGAAACACGCCGCTGAGCAGGAAGAGCACGGCGGGGTGGCCCCGGAACGGGACCGCGAAGAAGAGGTGACTCGTGACCAGGATGAGCACGACGTCGCCATACGATATCAATACATAGGGCAGCAACTTGCCCATGACCAGTTCGAACGCGGAAACCGGCGTGCCGATCAGACTTTCGAAGGTGCCGCGCTCTTTTTCGCGCACGATGGTGACCGAGGTCAACAGCGCCGACAACATCATGAGCACCACCGCGATCAGGCCGGGAATGATGAAGTTGGTGCTGCGCAGTTCCGGGTTGGACCAGTTGCGGAAGCGGTTCTCGATCGGCAGCAGTTCCTTGCGGCGTACCCCGGCGCGGCGCACGGTCTCGAGCCCGGCTTCGGTCGACAACTGGCCGAGCAGACCGGTGATGTAGCCCAGAGTGGTGTTGGCCGACGTGCTGTCGGCGCCATCGATGACGAACTGCACTGCCGGAGTGCGCCGACGGGCGAGGTCGCGCCCATAATGATGGGGGATCACCAGGACGCCCTTGGCGGTGTCGCCGAGAATCGCTGCGTCGATCTCGCGCTCCGCCTGCAGGAAGGCGACGACATTGAAATACTCGGTATTGCTGAATGCCTCGATCATCCGCCGTGACGCCGCGGAGTGGTCGTGGTCGAGAATGGCGATGCGCACGTGTTTGACATCGAGATTGATGCCGTAGCCGTAGAGCAGCACCATGAACACCGGCAGCACGATGGTCACCCCGAGCATCCGCCGGTCGCGGCCGATCTGCTTGAACTCCTTCCAGGCGATCATGGCGAGCCGCAGCAGCATGGTCAGGCCTCCGGATCGACCGTCGGCCGGTCGGCGTGCTCGATCAACGAAACGAACACGTC
>CAZADH010000339.1:0-6075 GCA_964483805.1 uncultured bacterium | reverse complement strand
TGATCGACGGCGAGATGCTGGCCCGCCGGGCCGTCGAGCGATTCGCACGGCAGCGCTTTGCGGGGGCGGGATACGGTCTGACCGACCTGGCGCAGGTCTCGCCGCCGCTCCACTTCGCCGACCACGATCCGGCGACGCACGCGCAACTTGCCGATCGGGCCGAAATCGAGCACGGGGCCCGGTTGTACCTCGGCGCCGTCGTGGGACGGCGCCAACTGCTCGGCGTCTCGGCGCCGATGCCGGTTCCTTACCGGTCGATCATCTACACCGATCCAACGGCTGTGGCAGTTGTGGCTCTGTTGGGCGCCTTGCTCGTGAGCGGCGCCCTCGTTTGGATTCGCCGCCGTGGCCTGCCACTGCGCGTGCAGGTCCTGATCCTGGTGGCCCTGGCGAGCCTGGGTGGTCTGCTGGCCGTTCTGGGGTTTGCCGGTGCGTGGTTGAAGGGACGGGAAGAAGCGATCATCCGCGAGCGGCAGCAGACGGCCGAGACGTTGCTCATCCGCGCTGATAGCGGATTTCAGGATTTCAGCACCCACCTGGCCCGGCAACTGCAAGACCTCGCCGACCAACTGCGTCGATGCAAGACCGATTCGGAGCGACAGCGGGTCATGACCCGGATCAAGCCAACGTGGCGGCAGTGGCTGCACATTACGGCCACCGACGCCGACGGCCGCATTCTCGCCAGCAATCGCCCAATGCGCACGACCGCCATCGAGGCGGCGCTCGGCCGGGAAACGGAGTCGGCACTGGGTCGGATCGCGTTGGCGTGCTGGCGGATCCGCCTGTTCCGTGAGCAGCATCCGGGCAGCAAACTGCCGCGGGAGGTCGACAGCGAACCCCCGATGATCAGGTTCACGGCGCGTAGTCTGTTCGATAGCCAGGGCAAGATCAGCACTGTCGAACTGGGTTCCTACCAGATGCGCCCGTTTCTCTCGCTGGGCCATGATGCCAACGGGGTCGGTCAGTGCCTGCTGGTTTTCGTCGAAAAGGATATCGACCAGCGCTTGTATTTACGACGAATGCACAGATCATGGCGCAGCACCGGGCACCCGGCGGCGTTTTCCTTCACCTTGGTGGGCCTGCCGGTCGACACGCCCCAGACGCCCACCCGCGTCCGCCACGGCGAACCCGACCAGGCTCTGCGCCGCTTGCACGCCCTCATTGGCCGGACCCGGTCGGTACAGGAACTGCGCACCCGGATCGGCACCGACGAGTGGTTGCTCGTCGGTCGCCCTGGCCAACTGCTGAACCGGTTCCACCTGGTGGTCAAGATTCCGCTGGCGCCGATCCGCGGCCCCCTGCAACGCCTGCATCATCTCTTCCAGGCGTTGGCGGTCATCCTCGGCGTCTTTGCCCTCATGCTGGGCACCCTGTTCAGCGAACTGATCCTGCAACCGCTGCAAGTGCTGTTTCACGGGCTCGATCACCTGGCCGCCTCCCGCTTCGCGCACCGGATCAAGATGCGCACGGGCGACGAACTGGACGAACTGGCCGACGGGGTGAACCTGCTTCTCGAAGAGATGGAGCAGGTCGCGGCAGGCGGCAAGATTCACCAGCAACTGATGCCACGCAAACCAGTGACCAGGGGCACCGTGCAAGCGATGGGGTGGTCACGATCGCCGGCGCAGATCGGCAACGAGTTGTTTGATACGTTCACCGTCGCGGAAGACCGCATCGGCATATTGCTGATGTGCATACCCGATCGCGCCATCGCCTCGGCCCTCGTTCTCGCCGGGGCCAAGGCCCATGCCCGCCTGGCCATGAACAACGGCCTGGTCGAACCGGCCACGGCGCTCACCGCCATCGAGAACGATCTGCTGCACGATGCCGACCCGCACCGGCGCGCGCAGGTCCTGTTGGGTTGCCTCGACACCTCGACGCGCCGCCTGAGCCTGGCTTGGCGGGGCCAGTTTCGTCTGACCATGTGCGGCCAGGGGGTGTCGATATTGGCGAACGGCAGCGATCCCACCACGCCCGCCACCCACGCGGTCGATCTTCCGTCGGGGGCAATGGTGCTCGTCGCCGGCGAACCGTTGTTCGCCCCCACGCCGACCACGCCGACCGGAATCCCGACAGCAACATGGCTGCACCTGGTCACGACGGCGGCGCAACAGCCTCTGACCGAGGTCGGCGCCACGGTGTTCGCCGGCATCGACAGCGCTTTTCCTGAGCTGGCGCAGGAGCGCACCCAGACATTCGTGGCATTGTGCGCTGCGGCCGAGACGCCGACCACGCCGGCGACGGCGGCGCCGAACCCCGATCGGCAGTCCGAGGAAGGTCGCGCATGAGTCCCCGCCAGCGCTGGTTCGCCGGGGTCGCCGTGTTGTGGGGCGTGCCGGCGTTCATGCTGTGGTTGTTGCTCGGCGCCTGGCTGGTCGTCGACGAGGAACGCACAAACAGTCAGCAGTACCTCGACCTGCGGCGCACGCTCGACCGCATCGTCATGGGACGCTACGACCTGCTGCTCCTCGACCCGCTGCTGCAGGCAGACACCTGCGCACTCGAGGAGACCTGCCGCACCGCGACGCAGCCGACAGGAATCGCCGCGTGGACAGCATTCGTGCGCCAACGGGAAGCCGCATACCCCGATGGTTGCGCGCACCTGTTCCTGTTCGATCGCGCCGGGCGGTTGCTCACCGACCGCGGCCCCTACAGGCAGGCCGCCCTCGAGCGCACGTTCGCCAAAATCACGCGGCCCTGGGCCAGCGACACGGCGCGGCCCGATCCCCGGGAACTCGATCTGTGCGACGAGGTCGTCGCCCAACCGGGACACACGCTCATCCAGATCCGCGGGCATGCCGACGTCACGGTACGGCTGTACCACCACGGCCCGGGACGGGCGACCCACCTGTTCTACCATGCGGTCGCTGCCCCGGGTGCGGTCGGCGCTCTGCTCGCCGTCATCGATTTCTCGAAGGTGAACACGCCACCGTTGATGCTGCGGATGCCGCGCCTGCTGGGTCGGCCCGACATCCATCTTTTCGCGGCCGGCACCGACGGCAGCATCATGGAAACCGGCGAACTCCCCGCGGGATTGGCCGCCGCCTGCGCCCGGGCTTTGCGTGATCAGTGCACCGGGCAGGTCCGCTGCGGCGACTGGCTGGCCCTCAGCACCTCGTTGCACATCACGTCGTTTATCGCCGTGGGCCGGGCCTGGCAGATGCCGATTGTGTTTATGGCAATCATATTTACTCTGTATGCCATCCTCAGTCACGCCATCATTTTTGCCCTCCGACGCGTCACTGTCGACGGCGAGGTCATCCACTGTTCCCTGCGCCTGAAGCTGGTCGGGCTTCTCGGCCTCGGCATCGCCTTCCCGTTGCTCTTGACCGGCATTCTGGGGCATTTCGTCATTCAGGGACGATACGCCGCGCTGCTTGCCGAGAACCGCGCTGACGGACTCCGCGCCCTCGATGATCTCGATGCCCGCTTCGAGGGTCACTTGCGGGCCTGGGAACTGCGACTGCGAACCATGCGCGGCGCTTACGGTCCACCGCCCTCCCTGCCCGAACTGCGCCGCCGGCTCGATGCCGAGTATGCCGCCATGGCGATCGACGAGTATTTCGTCATTTCGTCGGCGGCGAAGATCATTGCCTGGCGCGGGTATGATGCCCCCCTGCCGCTGCTGCGAAGTGCGCTCGGCCCGCGAGCGGAGCGCATCGCGTTGCTGCATAAGTTCACGGCGCGCGGGATGACCCTGAGCCCGGGGGACGTCGCGGTGATGACCGATCCACGACCATTCGCGGAACGTCTGCCTTCGTTCGACCGCACCGATCCGACCGCGCAGGTCAACAAACTGCTGTCGTCGATCTCGCGGGATGCCATGGCCGCCCACAACACGCGCCACGGTTTCGCTGCGCCCCCGGTGTCGGCCACCGATCTGGCGGTGTCCGGGTTGTTCAGTGACGAGGTCGGCGATCTCGCCAAGATCAGTCAGGCCACGCTGGGCACGCTCCAGGCAGTCAACGGACCGTTGGGCGATGCGTTCATCTATCTCGATGTGGTCGCGGGTCCCGACGGAGCAGCGGCCGGCACGGTCTTCGTCAACATCCGCCATGCCACTTTCTTCGACGCCTATCTGGCGAGCGCCTGCCCCGACGTGGGCGGTTCGGCGACGCGCCTGATCGCGCTGCCGCCCAATTGGGGGCGCGCCCGCAGCTTTCCAACGGCTGACGATGCACTCACCTGGGGGGTGATCGCCGAGCGCCTGACCCTGCAGCCGGGCGCCACGATCAACGAGCGCGTGGTGTTAGCCGGCACCGATTACGAAGTCGTGGCGCGCCAGGGCAACCTGTTGCCGAAGTACACGTTGCTGCAGATCACCCCCGTATCCGTGATCATGGCAAAGCTACAATACACCATCCATCGCGTGTATTTACTTGTTGCCGCCGCTCTCGTCTTCTGTCTGTTGTTGGTCCGGGTCACCCTCGACCGCTTGCTGCCACCGGTCAGCGATCTGTCCGCCGGCATCGCGGCCATGGGTGCGAAAGCGTTCGCCCTGCGGTTGCCGACCGACCGCGCCGATGAACTGGGGCGACTGTTCGCCGCATTCAACCGCGCCATGGAAGCGCTCGCCGACATGCAACTGGCGGCCGCGGTGCAGGCCCGGATTCTGCCCAAAGGGGATCTGATAGCCCAACACCTGCGCGTGACCGCCTGCAACCAGATGACCCAAGCCACCGGCGGCGATTTTCTCGACCACTTCACCCTGGGCGACGGGCGGGTCGTCTTCGCCCTCGGCGATGTCACCGGCCACGGCATCAGCGCCGCCCTGGTCACTGCCATGGCCAAAGCGGCGGTCCGGCTGTTGTGCCCGCG
The DNA here is from genome assembly GCA_964483805.1 of uncultured bacterium. Taxonomy (GTDB): domain Bacteria; phylum Muiribacteriota; class Ozemobacteria; order Ozemobacterales; family Ozemobacteraceae; genus CAZADH01. The sequence goes on along the minus strand of CAZADH010000339.1, from coordinate 1,257 downwards.
CATGCCCGATACCCCCAATGAAGTTTTACGTCGTATTGCTCAGCTATTCTTCGAGGTGCTGGAGCGACGTTTGGCCATGACCTGCATTCTCGGCGTCGCCGATCCCGCCAGCGGCCAGATCATCCTGGCCAATGCCGGGCAGACTTTTCCGTTGTTGCTACGCGCCGGAACGTCGCCCTCTTTCGTTGAGGCACCGACAACCTTTCCGTTGGGGTTGTCGAAAAAGGCGGCGATCGCCCAGGTGCATCTCGATCTCGTCGGGGCCACGGTAACCGCAACCCAACCGGCGGCAGTCGACATCGGCCGGGGGCAACTGGCGGAGGGACGTGTGGCCCTGGTTCTCTACACGGACGGGTTGATCGAGGCGATTGACGAAAGCGGCCAGCAGATCGGCTTCGAACGGTTCAAAGCACTGGTGCAACGCACGATCGGCGATGGGGCGGAACCGGGGACCGCCGTCTTCGCCGCCCTGCGCGCCATCACCGGGCGGGTGCCGTGGCCGGATGATGCCTCGTTGCTGGTGGTGGAGTGGTTGGCGGCAGGGCGCGCCGACGCGCCGCCGTCACCCCGAAACGACGGCAACCCGGTCACCGAACCCGCCAGGTCTCGACCGACCGCGCCTTGCCCTTGACCTGCAAGGCCCCCAGCGCCACGAGTTCGGCACGCGTGCCGGTATCGAGAAGCGCCGCGGTGGCCCCATCGAGCACGATGCCACCCCCCGACCGATTCTGGGCGGCATCGGCAAGACGCGAGGCGAGGTTGACCGTGTCACCGATGACCGTGTATTCGAGGCGCACGGCCTCGGCGCCGAGGATGCCGGCGAGTACGGCGCCGCTCGCCACGCCAACCCCGAGCGCGCACTCACGCCCCAGCGCCGACCGCGGGACCCCGGCGCCCATCGCCCGCGCCGCGGCCAGGGCGGCAGTCGCCGCGGCTGCCGCACCACCCAACTCTCGCGGATCGAAGACAGCCAACAGCTTGTCGCCGATGAATTTGTCGATCTGACCGCCGTGCTGCTGCACAACCGCAGCCATGGCCGCCAGGTGGTCGTTCAGTTCGTGGATGAGAACCTCGGGAGGGCGTGACCCCAGCCGGTTCTTGAATCCTTGCAGGCCCGCAAACAGCACCGACACGGCGACAGCCTCCCCGGACCGGCCCGCGCCGATGCGCGTGGCATCGCCGGCACGGGCGCGGACCGAGTCAGAGACGAAACTACGCAGCAACCGGCCCTCGCGAACCCCCTTGACCATGTTGTTG
>CAZADH010000338.1:0-6091 GCA_964483805.1 uncultured bacterium | reverse complement strand
GTGCCGAGCCCGGGCCGAGCATAGGAGACGGTTGGACGTCTCAAACAAGACCATCACTGACAATACGTTACAGGCCGCCCCGGTTCGCGCTTGCGTTTGCGGCGGATTCCTCGATATTCTTGCCCGGCGGCACTCCCGAATCGCCTGGAGGAATCACCGATGTCGTTCATACCTTTGCCCCTTGTCAGACTCTCGACCATCGCTTTCTCGGTGTTGGCAATCCTCGCCGGCACCGCGGCCCTCCCCGCCTCGTTGTTGGCGGCGCCGCCAGCGACGCCTGTCGCCACGAACGCACCACCAACGCGCTGGCCCCATCGACCTGCCCCCGACCTCGCCCCCTGCTTCGCCGGCCACGATGCGGCCCTGGTCGTGAAGCACCTCGCGTCCGGGAAATGCCTCGAGTGGGGCGGCGACCGCACGGCGCTGCGATTGCCGCCATGTTCGACATTCAAGATTCCGCACGCGCTGATCGGCCTCGAAAGCGGCATCCTCACCGGGCCCGAGCAACGCTTCGCGTGGGACGGCGGCAGACGCCTGATCAAAGACTGGGAACGTGATCACTCGTTGCGCTCGTCGATGTATTACTCGGTCGTGCCGATCTACAAGTGGCTGGCCAGCCAGATCGGGCGCCCGCGCATGCAAACGTGGCTCGACCGCTTTGCCTATGGCAACCGTGACCTCTCGTCCGGGTTGACCTCCTTCTGGTTGGGCGAGAGCCTGGAGATTTCGGCCCGCGAACAGATCGCGTTTCTGCAAAGACTTGTTGAAAAAGACCTCCCGGTGGCATCGGCCACGGCGGCAGTCGTCAGCGAGATCACGTGCCTCGAGCGCTTCGCCGACGGGGAATACCACGGCAAGACGGGATCCGGATCAGGCAAACGCCACGGCGCCATTGGTTGGTGGGTCGGGTGGCTGACCCGGGGGTCCGACCGGTATGTGTTCGCCTGCAACATCAAGGGAGCCCGGTCCGTCAGCGGCGTGGTCGCGCGCCAGTGCCTCGAGCGGGCACTGCGGTCCCTCGGTTTGCTCTCGGTGACACGCGCCGAACGCCTCGACAGCGACTTCCAATCGTTTGACCAGAACATGATCGGCGGCTGGCGCGCGGTCGCCGACGGCGGTTGCGAGATCGAGGCCGCCAAACTGCTCGAGGCGTATCTCGACGCGCACCGAGAGACGCTCGAACCGTGGCAGCGCCGCATCCTTCATTTTCACGCGGGGCAGATGCACGCGTTCGCCGGCGAGACAACCGCGGCTCTCAGCCATTTCCGGCAGTCGTATGATCCGCCGGAGCACGACCGGCAGGCCCCACTCCGCTGGAACGCCTATGTCCGGGCCACGATCGCGTTTCTGCAAAACGACCGATCGACGCTCGACGAATGTCGCGACGCGATGATGCGCGGCCCGCATGATCCGATGTGGTTCGCGCCCAACCGGGCGGTCGTCGACCGCCTCATCGCCGGATTCGGCTGTCAGACCTACAAACAAGCGTATTGCAGCCCCGATTCCCGAGAAGCCTCCCATTGATGGCGGACATACCGGACGTGTCAGGGGTGCGACAAGAGGAGGCGGGACTCCGGCGAGCGTGTACGCTGCGCCCGTTTCGCTGAGCGCACTCGACCCGCCCGAACTATAGGCAGGAGACCAAGAAGATGAATTCCACGAAAAAGAGCGACATGCTCCGAGATCTTCCGAACATCGGCACCGAAGTCGAACGACTCCTCGAGGATGTCGGAATCGCATCCCCGACTGAATTGAGAATAGTGGGGGCTGTCGCTGCTGCCCTTCGTATCGCGCGCCTGCGGCCCGACGATCCTCCTTGCCGAAGCATGCTCTCCGGCCTGGAAGGGGCCATTCGCGGGGTCCGTTGGCACTCGATCGCCAAGGAAGAGCGTGCCGCTCTCTGGGACGACTACCAGGCGCAACTCAAGAATCCGTAGTCATCGATCACCGCCCCCCGGCGTCGAGGGGCAGATCGAGGTCGGCCAACCCCTCGGGGATCTGCAACGGCTTGATCACCCGCTTGAACCCAGCCGCTTCGGCCTCGGCGACCGTGGCGAAGTAGGCTTCGGTGGTCTCTTCGATGTTCAGGTTGTCGTATTCACGGTCGAACGGTAAATACAAACGCCGCTCGCCCGTCGATGCGTCCTGGCGCCCCTTGACCGCAGGGAACGGCTCGGGCGCCTGCCCCGTGTCGACCGTGATGTTCAGCAGCCTGGCGAGGGCCTGTGCCGACTCAGGCAACACCTGCGAGGTGACGAACACGAGCTTGAACGTGCCGGTTTCGAGCGCACGCAGGTAATCGCCCAGGCTCAAGTCGCCAGGGTTCTGAGCGCGCAGGTTGCGCACGGTCTCGACACCGAGAAAGAAGAAATTCAGCAGCAGCTTCTCGATGAACAGCGGCTGAAACGGCGTGTGCCGCCCCTGGATCAGCCACGTCTGCCCGCCCTTCAGGGCCAGCAGCACGCGCAAGAACTCAGGAAACTCTTCTTGCAGGGCGATGAAGCGAACCTGCCAACCCTGCGTCTCGTAACGGTGCGCCAGGAACCGCTCATAATCTTGATCGAGCTGCCACTTCGAGGTGCGCGCCGCCTGGAATCGGGCGACCGCGGTCTGCAGTTGCACGGTCGGGGGCAACTCCCGCGTTTCCCGATCGCTCAGCCAGTTGCCGATCGGGTCCATGTGGAGTTGCTCCATCAAGGCCTTCTCGCGGTCGGCGATCAACTCGTCGATGCCGCTGTCACGAAACTCGGCGAGCCGGGGAAAAAGACACTCGTAGTATTCGAGCAGGTAGGTGGCCAGCCGCAGCTTCTCTTCCGCAATCCGGCGCTGCGAAGCCATCTCGCGCACGGCGACAATCTTCTCTCGCGCCACGCCGGCGCTTTTCTCGAGTTCTGCCGCCAACCGCATATCCTGTAAATAAAAGAACTCGGCGTACGCCTTCGCCAACCACGGAAAACCGATCGCTTTCTCGGAGGCGATCGTCTGGATCTGCGATACCTGGTCAGTAATATTCTCTTTCCAGAACGACTTTTCCTGGTCCATGCGGGCCAACAGCGCCTTGATCTCTTCGGATTTGTGGCGCATCTCGGTGGTCGTCGCCCGTTCTTTCTCGATGATCTCGCTCTCGAGCTTCATGAACAGGATCAACCGCGACTGGATCATGTTAAGTTCCGCCACCGCATCGCGACGCTCTTTCTGCAGTTTCTTCTCGAGTGCCGCGAACTCTTCGCGCGGCATCTGCGGGAGCGTTCGGGCCTCGAGATAGAAGTGGTCGATCGCCCAGAGGACGAGAACCACACCGACAAGGATCGCCCACGCGGCCGAGTTCATGTGCCCTGGCCCTGGCCCCAACGCGCTACCATCGAACCAACTCGTTGATCGTGGGGCAGATCTTCTTGAGGCTCGCCACGGCAATGCGCTGCAGGTCGGCGATGCCCATCGAGATCTTCTCGTCGGGCGTTCTGTGCCGATATCCGCGAATCAACAGCGCGAGCGGAAAATCGTCTTCGTCGATCGGCACGTCATTGCGGAGGCTCTTGACGATATCGAAGTAGGCCGCAATGTCTTTTTTGCTGAACGGGTTCTTGCGCGCGCCTGTCATCCAGGGGAAACGAGAGACCTGTTCGAGCGTGTTGAACCGATACAGGCTCTCGAGCACCTCGGGATCTTTGTACCCCGGGAAGACGGCACCGCATCGCTGCACCAGATATCCGACGTCGTAGGTCTGCAACCATGGCGGGCCCTCGGGATCAGCGGTCGATTCGTCGGCTTCGTCGACCGAGACGGCAAGGGCCTTGAGGTATTTCTCGATCGCCTGGCCGGCGTGAAACAGCGACGGCAACACCAGGTCGCCGTTGTACAGCAGCGCGAACGCCATGAGTTCCTGGTCTGCGTGAGTAAGCAGATCGTTCCAGATCGGCCGCCGGTTCTTCATGTATCCCCGTGTGTTTCGTTGCGTCAAATGTATTTACAATAGCGGTATTATGGATCAGTTGGGCGTGCCACGCAAGCACAAAAAAGTACCCCTGCTGCCACCCGTCGCGCCGGCTGTTACCATGCCCGCATGAACGAACTGCCTAACGACTGACCACTGAGTGGTTGGCAAAGGCCGAAGCCGACTTCGCCGTGGTCGAACGCGAGTGGCGTGCCTGCAATCCCCCTGACACCGCACCAGAGATAACTACCTCTCGCTCGAGTCACTGCCCCCCGCCCCCACCGACAACGCCGCCAGCTCCTGCGAGATCGAAGCATACAGTTCTTTCGTCCATACCGGCACACCGGCGACAGTTTGATCAACCGTTTTTCCGGGCACCCGAAAATCGACGGGGCTGATGATCACCTTGATATTCTCGATGCCGGTGCGCGCCGCGAGCACGAACAGGTCTTCGGCGGCCGGATCGCCGATAGCAATACATCCTATTGACACGGCATTGCCGTGAATCATGATATCGCCGCCGAGGTTGGTGCGGCCCTCGCGAGCCGCTTGTGCGCGGTCGAAGGCGTTGGGATAACCGACCCGCATCGACAAATGATAGAGGCTGTTCGGGTTCAACAGCTCGATTGGGTACACCCCCTCGGGCACCTGGCGGTCGCCTTCCTGCAATTTCGGCCCGATCTTGCCGCTCGCGGCCAGAATGGGGTAGGTGCGCACCCGCTTGAACGGCTGGCCGGGGCCGGCGGCATAGACCTCGAGCAGTTTCTCGGATTTCAGCGCGACGAAACACAGGCGCGCCGGCGGCATGGGCAGGCCGGCAGTCGCAAATACCCGCAACAGGCGCTTATCGACAACCCGGCCGAATTCGGCCACGCGATCGGCCACGGTCTTCTTGCCCGTCGTTTTCAACAACAACCACTCCTTCGTGATATCGAACAAGGGCGACGCCCGAAACAGTTCGAAGCCAATGAGACATACAATAGCAATAACGACCTTGGCTCGGTTCCGGTATCGGGTCCAGGGGTTCGCCAATGCCTCCGAGTCTTCGCGTGGTCGCTGCTTCATGGTGCGATGATCTCAGAAGAACCGACGCCAGATCAACCCGACGCCACGCGGGAAAAACCCGAACTCGCCGGCCGGAACCAGCGTCGGCACCGGAGCGAGCCCCGCCGGGAAACCCGGCGGCAGCGTCGGCACGACCGTTTGTGGGCCGGCACCCGTCGACAACCAGGCGAAACCAACGATGTCGGCATTGTCGCCGAGGCTGTAGCTCACCTTGGGCTGCCACAGGGTCGAGCCGTCGTGGGCGTTGATCAAGCCACTCAGGTCGGCATTGACCAGCGGATGCAGCTCGCGGTGCACGGTGATCAGCCCGTAATCGGCACCGCCCAAGAAGGCCCATCCTTCCTGCAGCGGCGCGTCACCCCAGACCGCGGGCAGATCGGCGGCATCACGCACCCCGAAGTCCTGGTGAAACCACGCGAGCCCGAGGCGCAACTTCGGTGCGATCTCCTTCTCGGCCCCGATAACGGCTGAAATCGCCGATCCCCCTGCCCCGCCGCGGTTGCCCTCAACCGAAGGCCGCCGCTCGAATGCGCCGATCTCACCCCACCAGGTGATCTTGCGCTTCTCGCCTTCCCACGCGAGTCCGGCGAAGTTGCGTCGGCGGAACCGACCGGCGAGCAGCTCGACATCGATCCCGTCGAGCGAGTTGCGCACGCGCCCCACCACCGCACCGGCACCGGGTTCGCGAGCGGCCACGGCGAGCAGCTCGGCCTCCCCGGCCGTGCCCATACCGGTGCGGATGCGCAACGCGTCGACGCCGGGTTTGTACGACGCATCGAGATAACCAGGAGAAAACGGCGCCAGCACATCGAGAACACTGATGAAGTGACTGGTGCCCAGACTGATCGGTTGACGGCCCAGGTCGAAGTCGAGTCGCCGCCAGCTCCAGGTGGCATCGAGACGGGCCAGCGTCGTGGCCGCACCTGCGTAACGCTCATCGGCCCAGGGATGCGAGAGGTGCCACCGGGTCAGATCGCCGCCCGGGTTCGGCGCGGCCCACCCCGACGTGCCCGCACGTTGCCGGGCATTGTCGGACCAATCGCCGTCGGTTTCGAGTTCGAGTTTCAGCCGGGTCCCGCGCACCGTGCCGGT
>CAZADH010000337.1:0-6131 GCA_964483805.1 uncultured bacterium | reverse complement strand
CGTCGTATCAGAACCGCGCCTGGGTCGATGAACCCGGCGCACTCGAATATTCATACGAGGTTCCCTCGGATCTCGAGGCCAACCACCACAACCTGGTGCACCATCGCCTGACCACCTGGCTGGCTTCGGAAGCCCAGAAGTTCGATGCCGAGGTGATCGTGCCCGCGCTGAAGAACGCGGCCAAGATCGCCTCGACCGATGCCGATCTCGAAAACAAGCTCAACGTCATCGCCCAGAAGATGCAGTCTGACAACCAGACGCGCGTCGAGAAGGTGCGCAGCGAGATCGAGACCCAGGTCAACCAGTACTGCAAGCAGATCGCCGAGACCAAGAAGGCCTCGTGGATGTTCAAACTCAAGGTGGCCTTCCGCATCGGCAAGTCGATCTTCTCGTTGACCACGGCCGTGGCACGGCTCGTCGCCACCGAAGGCGCCGACGTCGAGGCCTGGTTCGCCGTGGCGAACAATCTGTACGAGATCGGCAAGAATCTGAAGACCGCGCTCGATGGTGTCAACGCTTCACTCAAGCGGCTCAACAAGGCCTACGATGAGCTCGAAGAGGCGATGGCCAAGAACATGAGTAAATACAAAGCACTCGGTGAGCTGCTCAAAGACCGTGATGTGATCAACAAGAACAGCGAGTGCAAGAGCGTCCTCGAGGAATACGAATCGAAAGTCGCCGGCGTCTACCGTCAGGTCAACCGCGCCTTCAGCCAGCTCGAGACCCTGCTGGCGGTGCAGGAGCATATCCAGAACGAAGAACTGAAGAAGGTGGCGGCGAAAGCCAACGACTGCATTCTCAAGATCATCGACCTCAACATCGAATTGTTGCGCCGTCAGGCCGACATCGAGCGGGCCGGCAAGCTGATCGAAGATGCCAAGGAGATGGTTGGCATGAAGGGCGACGGCTTCGCGATGACCTTCCTCAAGGAGCAGATCGCAGCCTTCAACCCGGTCGACATGGCGGCCGACAAACTCGGGGTCAGCGAGTATCTCACCGCGGCCACCAATCTGGTCGAAGTGGCCAAGGAAGCGGTCGACCTGGCCAAGAAGAAGAAGTAGCAGTTCTCTTTGTGGCGTCGAGGTTTGCCACCTGGCGCCGCGGGGCAAGTTCGGGGGCACATACCTCTGCCGACGAGGCAGGTATGTGCCCCCGATGTCTTGCTCAGACACGGTGCGCCACGCATTTCCTCGGCATCGACTCGACTTTTCCGCTCGGCTCGGCGATAATTCCCGAGAATCAATCTCGATAACTTTCCCATCGTCGTCGCATCAGGAGATCAACGTGAGCAAAGCCAAGAAAGTGATCGTCGTCGGCATCAACCACGCCGGCACCTCAGCCATCCGCACCATGCTGGCGCAGAACCCGAACCTGACGATTCATGCATACGACCGCAATACCAACATCAGCTTTCTCGGCTGTGGCATCGCGTTGGCGGTGAGTGGCACGGTGAAGAAACTCGAGAACCTGTTCTACTGCGACGCCGTCAACCTCGACGCCATGGGCGCCAAAGTCTTCATGGAACACGACGTGACCGCCATCGACACGGACACCCGCACGGTCACGGTCGAAGACCTCAAAATGGGGAGCGCGCGCACCGACACCTATGACGAACTGATCTACGCCGCCGGGTCGTGGCCACTGCCGATTCCCGGGGTCGATCCGGCCCAGGCGGGGCTCGAGAACATCATGATGTGCAAGTTGTACCAACACGCCCAGGAACTGGTCAGAAAGGCCGACGAGCCGGGCATCGCGTCGATCGCGGTCATTGGCGCGGGTTACATCGGCATCGAGCTGGCCGAGGCCTACCGGCGCAAGGGCAAGAAGGTCACGCTCATCGATTTCGAGAGTCGCATCCTACCCCGATATTTCGACAGCGAGTTCACGACGCTGCTCGAGAAAGACATGCGTGCCTCCGGCATCAACCTGGCCGTCGGTGAAAAGGTCACCTCGTTTGCCGGCAAAGACGGTCGGGTGACCACCGTGGTCACCGACAAAAACAAGTATCAGGCCGATCTGGTCATCATTGCCGTCGGGTTCCGCCCGAACACCGACCTGCTCCCGCACGCCAGCAAAACGGCGAACGGCGCCCTGATCGTCGATGGCTGCATGCGCACGAGCATCGAACACGTCTATGCCATCGGCGACGCCGCCGCGATGTATCACGCCGCGCTCAAGAAGCCGGTCCAGGTGGCACTCGCGACCAACGCCGTGAAATCGGGCATCGCCGCCGCCGCCGCCGTAAACGGCATTCCCGGCCTCGAGGTCAAGTCGGTGGCGGGCACCAACGCGATCTGCGCTTTCAATTACAACCTCGCCAGCACCGGCATCTCGGAAGCGGCCGCACGCGCGCTCGGTCTCGACGTTGCCTCGAGCTACCTGCAAGACGCCGACCGTCCGGAGTTCATGAACGAATACGGGGTCACGCACATCAAGCTCGTCTACGAGCGCGCGTCACTGCGTCTCGTCGGCGCGCAGATCGGCAGCAAGGATCACACCAACCACACCGAGGTGATCTACTTCCTCGCGCTGGCCATTCAGAAAGAGATGACGCTCCCCGACATCGCTTTCACCGATGTTTACTTCCTGCCGCACTTCAACAAGCCGTTCAACTTCGTGCTGACGGCCATCCTCAAGGCCCTGGGCCTCGACTACAGCAAGGTTCCGGCCAAGCGCTGAGGCGCGGGGCGCAGCGTGCGGCGGCAGACGAGGGCCAGGCCGGTGAAAACGCCGCCGAGCAGCAGTTCCCAACCCGTGAAGATCTCGAAGGTGCCGATCGCCAGAAGATAGGCGCGCTCGTGTGCGAGCGTCGGGATCGGCAGGCATGGCGAGGCGTAAGCGTAGCAGAATATGCTGGGATTGTCAGGCATGCCTCCGCTTGACGCGGCGGCCGGGTCGCAAATATGCTGGGTCCGCCTGCGCACGACGTGCGAAGTAGGGCAGGGCAAACGCCCCGCCCGCAGGCGATGCGCGGCAACAGATTGAACAAGGAGAAACCTCAACATGATGGCGAAGAAATTCCTCATTGCCGGCCTGGTGGCTGGTCTGGTAGTGGCTCAGGGTCCGGCGGCTTTTGCCGCGGGTTCCGGTTCAGGTTCGGGTTCGGCGCCGAAGGTCACGACTGCAACGATCATCACCCCCGAAGGGGCCCGCGTGGCCCAACTCGCCCCGGAGGCGCGCGCCGCCCTGGGCAAAGAACTGCTCGCCGGTAAACAGGAAATCAACAAATACAACCTCGGCATCTGTCACGACGCCGTTTGCTTCACGCTGTTCCTGCTCGGTTCGAAGATCACCCCCAACGAACTGATCGACCTGCGCGGTCAGGCCTGGCTCCCCAAGCTCGACTACGAGAAGGGCACGCTGTGGGACGGCAAGAGCGACATTCCGGCGGGCAAGGCGATCGGGTTCTACCGGCTCAAGGCGATCATCGAGGGGATGAACATCTTCCACTCGGCCATCTCGACCGGCGGCACGAAGATTCGTGGCGTCAATGCGCACGGCCTGACCCCCGGTTGGTCGGTCGAAGGCGACCTGAAGAAGGCCCTCGGGGCCCCTGACAAAGACGGCTGCTTCATGTACGACGGCGCCAAGATCAAGGTCTACATCTCGAACCTGTAAGTTTCGGGGACGTACGACTCAACTCTATTTCGGGGACGTATTCTATATCGGGGACGTATGACTTAACTCAATTGAGTCATACGTCCCCGACTTTTGAGCGACGCGGAGATTCATCATGGCATGCAAGGCGGGGCTGCGTTTCTATCGACAGATGGCGATTTTGCGCACCGACGGCACCGCCATGCCGCAGACGGTCGACGAGCTGCTGGCGGCCAAGGCGTTCGCCAACGTCGTCGATCGCTTTCTCAAGGAGCGCCGCGAGGCCCTCGATCTTCATGATGTTCCCCGACTGGAGTTCGACCTGACCCTGCGCACGTTGTGCCATACGGCGCTGAGCGAGGCGCAGGTAACGTGGCCCGCCCACTGCCGCGACGACGAGCGGCGCGGGCGCCTGCACGAGGTTGCTGAAGAATTGTATGATTTCTGGCGATCGTTCGAGCGCTTTCTCGTGCTGATCGACGCCGACACCGACGACCATCGCGGTTTCAAAGACACGATCAACCACCTCAATCACCTGGTGCGCAAGGCCTATCGCGAGATCTGCGAGAACATCACCGCCGAGCGTCCGCGCGTCTACCGGCAGGTGGCGGCGGGGTTTCAGGTCGGCATCATCGCCCGGCCCGAGCAGTTGCCCATCCCGCCGGGATACGGCAACCTCGCAGCCATACCGCGTATTCGCCAGGTATTGCTCAACCCGCCGTTGGTCATCGACCCGCCCGAGACCAAGCGGACCGGCGAGTTCGCCCGCGTTACGCGCAATCCGCTGCATGGCCTGCGCCTGCCGACCGACCGGTATCTCATGTATCCGGCACGCGTGGGCGATCTGCTGATCTTCATCTATTTTCACGACCAGTTCATCGATCTGGGTTGCGCCCTGAGCAACCTGTTCGAGCTGGCGTCCGACGAGGAGTGCCGCCGAAAACCTGACGCCATCTATGTTTACGGGGCACCGGCCGCGTGTTTTGCCGACGGCGACGAGCCGACGATCTTCCATGAAGACGATCAACACAACGTATTGACGGCTGCCGTGCCGTTGTCGGACCGGTACGGCCATTTCGGTTACCTCAAGAAGATGGTGTTGACCCTGCACAACATCATCATGATGAAGCGCGACCGCATGCCGGCCCACGGCGCGTTCGTGCGGCTGCGCCTGCGCGGGCGCGACCCCGTGGGCGTGCTGCTGATCGGCGACACGGGAGCCGGCAAGTCGGAGTCGATCGAGGCGTTTCGCGCGCTTGCCGACGCGTCGATTCAGCGCATGACCGTGGTGTTCGACGACATGGGCAGCCTCGAAGAGACGCCCGAGGGCATCGTCGCCTACGGCACCGAGATCGGCGCGTTCGTGCGCCTCGACGACCTCTCGCCGGGCTACGCATTGGGCAACATCGACCGCTCGATCATCATGAACCCGCACAAAACCAACGCCCGCCTGGTCATTCCGATCACTTCGATGCGCGACATCCTGCGGGGTCACCGGGTCGACTACCTGCTCTACGCCAACAATTTCGAGCACCTCGATGCCGCGCACCCGATCCTCGAGCGGTTCACGACCCCGGAAGCGGCGCTGGCCGTGTTTCGCGAAGGCACCGCGATGTCGAAGGGAACAACGACCCACACCGGCCTGACCCACGCCTATTTTGCCAACATCTTCGGACCGTCGCAATACAAAGAGTTACACGATGGCATCGGTACCCGCATGTTCGCCGCCGCCTTTCGGCACGGCGTCTTCGTCGGGCAACTGCGCACCCGGCTGGGCATTGCCGGTTACGCAACCGAAGGTCCGCGCGCCGCAGCGGCGGCGCTGCTCGAGCTGCTTGGTTCCCAAGACGCAACCCCAAACGCCGAATAGACACCCATTCGCCACACCTCTTTCCTGATTCGCCACACCAAATTCAAAGCAAAGCCCGAGGCCTCTCATGAACCGCGCAACGCCCGTCACTTGCCCGTCTCTCTCCCGCCCCAACAACACGCCCGCACCCGCAGTGCGTAGGGTGCACCAGGAAGGGCGGCACCCGATTGAAGCGTGCCGGAATGCGCCAGGAGGGCGCGCAGACCCCGGCTGGGCGGGGATGACGCGCGTCCTGCTGACGGTGCTGTGGGTCATCATCGCGGCCACGGCCGGCGCGGACAGGCTTCTGTGGCAGGGACTTCCCGAAAAGAAGGCGGTCAAATGCGAGATGACCCACACCGGCGAACGGTTCTCGCTGCTGCGCGTGCTGCTCACCGACGAGCGGGACCGGTTGCACATCGAGGTTACCGGCAAGCACCACCAGGGGAGGGCCGTGTACTCCTCGCGCATGGTGAAGAACGTCAACGGCGATGACGGGCTCGAGCAACTTCTCGACCTGTTGCCCCAGCTTCCCGGAACCTACGAACTCGAGATTTCCGGCAAAGGCGCATCCTGCGCGGTGTTGCTCGAGGAACTGGCCCCGCTCGATGCGTTCGTCCCGGGCGAGGCACCGGGCGAACTCGTGGTGACCGGCGCCGGCGGGGTCCCGCTCACGGTGAGCCCC
>CAZADH010000336.1:0-6193 GCA_964483805.1 uncultured bacterium | reverse complement strand
CCCCCACCCTCTTGACGAGGCGCACGTAACTCGCCTCGATCTCGATGAGGCCGCCGATGGCGGACCGGAAGAACACCATTGAATCAGAGCCTCCGCGTGCGGGTGGATGGGGTCGGGTAAGCTTGCCTCAAGGTAACATTTGTGGCGGTGGGAGACAAGGGAGGCCGCGTGTTGTTGGCCGGTCGCCAAATCCTTGCGGTTACGGTATGACTGCGTTCACCGGCACGGTCCGCAGGGTCGTGCCGGGCGAAACGTTGTCGCCCAGTTGGCTGTCGAAATCGCGGCCCCAACCGACGATCGCGTTTGTTGTCAGGCTGGCGATCGAATGGTAAGCGCCGCACGTGATCGAGGCGACGCCGCTGAGTGCTGACGAACCGCCGACATTTCTCACCGGAACGGGACGATTCTGGTCGGTCGTTGCAGATCCATCCCCGAGTGCGCCGTTCGCGTCCGTCCCAAACGACCAGCAGGTTCCAGCGTTGCCGAGTGTCAGGGAGTGTGATGCACCGGCAGCAACACCAACGATGCCAGTGAGGTCTCCGCCACCGGCTTCACTCCTCACGACGACCGGGTTTTTGCGCTGAACTGAGCTGTTGCCTATGCCGAGCTGGCCCCAGTTGTTGTCGCCCCAGGCGTACACGTTACCGGCCGCGGTGACTGCGAGCGAATGCGCGCCGCCGGCCGCGATGGCGGTGACGGACGCGGGAATCGAGGTGATGACAACGGGAATGGAAGTAAATGCGCCGGTCGTACCGCCAGTACCATCGCCAATTTGCCCGGCTTCATTGGCGCCCCAGGTCATTACCCGGCCGTTGGCAAGCAGCGCTACGACGTGTCGCCAGCCGCAGGCGATAGCCACCACTTGCGAAGCGACGCCGACGTTGCCTGGTCCAACACAGCGAATCGGTATGGTTTGCGGGGTTGCTGGCGCCGCGTTGTTGCCCAATTGGCCGAGGCGTCCGTCGCCCCAGGCCACGACCGAACCCGAGGCCTCGAGAGCGACAGCGAAAGAGGCCCCGGCACTGACGGCGACGATGTTCGACAGCGACGCCACCGCGCCCACTCCCTTCATCTGAATCGGTGCGGTGCGCGGGCTCACCGTCGTGCCGTCACCGAGCTGGCCGCGCTCGTTGTTACCCCAAGTCCACACGGTGCCATCGGTCTGCACGATCAGCGAAAATGCCAAACCGGCCCCGACGGCTGCCGGGGAACCCGGCAAGCCGTTGACCCTGACCAACACCGCACTTCGGGGTGACGCGCCGATACCCAACTGTCCTGCGCTGTTGTCGCCCGTTGCATAAAGCGCTGCATCGGTGCGTCGTAGGTATAACGTATGCTTCTGTCCCGCTGCAATGACGGTGCGGGTGAAGGTGGCGATGTTCGTGATCGGTGCGACTCCGCCGCCCCCCGATGGGTCAGCCACAGGCTGTGATGCCGATGCCGCGCCGCTTGCGATGATCACCGTGTTGCCGAAATTGTCGCGCACGATGATCGCCATCGAGCCGTTGCTGTCGAACGTGGTCGTGGCTATCACCTCGATGCGGGTCGGTCCACCGGCAAAGATCGGTGAATCGGCAGGAAGCGGTTTCCAGGTGCCACTGGAGCCAGGGACGAGCGAATCGAGGGCTGCCATCGGGGTGGTTGTCGCGAGCAGGCTCTCCTGCAGATTGGTCGCGGTGGTCGACGTGAGAATCGTCGAGATATTGCGTTCGTTGGCGACCCAGGCCTGCGTTGCGTGCGTGTAGACGAAAATGCCGACAATCGACACCAGAGCAATCGCGAGGGTCAGTTCGATGAGCGACAGGCCGAGGCCATGCCGGCGCCGCTGCGACAAACAACAATTGTTAGTAAACGTCGTCATGGGCGGAAGGTGTCTGACGATGATCGCCAGCTCGACAGAATCGCCGGTGAGGAGGTAATCGAAGCCATCAGCGTCAGTGGCGCAAACCCTGCCGGTGAGGCAATGCCGCCGCCCGCGCGATAGATCAAGGTGTTCGCCTGCGCGTATACGGACGGTGACGCCGGGGGAGTACCGGTCGCGCGCCACGCACAGACGTCGACGACAAAGGTCGCGTTGAGTCCGAGCCCCAGGCTGTACGAGGCTTTCTCATACACCGGCGCGGTGGCGATGCTGGCGGCAACCTTTCGCAATGCGGCTTCGGTGGCCGAGTGGCGCAGCATCCAGAACTTCTGTGACTCGCCCCGGTGAAAACCGTTGTCGATCTGGGCGGTCAGCAGCGGGAAGACGGCGACAAAGGCGAACAGCACGACGAGCACGAGCACCAGCGAGATTCCGTGGCGTGGGTGCGTCATCATCATGGATTTCGCGGGTGGATGACGATGCGCAAGGCAACCGGATCGGCGCCCGTCGATTGCATGAACACGCGCACCAGTCCCGATGCCGTGGGGCTGGTATCCCAGAAAAACGAGGCGGTGGCGACCTGTTCGAGCAGCGCCTTTGAATTGAGCAGGACCGCACGCGCGGCAGGGTCGAAACGCAGTTCGGTCGTCGCGTCGTGGGTCAGCGAGTTCGCTCCCATGGCAATTTTGGCGCGGCTCCAGGGTCGGATGATCTTGAGCATGGCGATGTGCGTGTCGGCGAAGCGGGCCATGGCATCGCTGCGTTCGACCACCGCGGTGTAGATGCGGGCCTGCCAATAGAGAACGCTGAGACTGATACCGGCAAAGATCGACAACAGGGCGACGGTGAGCAACACTTCGAGAAGTGTCAAGCCCGCCCGCGCACGATGCGCGCAGTGGGCGTTTGCCGCCACGGACGTGCGCAGGAGCGCCGGATCGGCTCGGCGCCAGGGATGGCGCGCAACGAGCCGAGCAGGCGGCCCGAAACGGAGTTTCGGGCAGTGCAAACGCCGCGTCATCGCAGGGCGGTCCAGCGCACGATGCCGGTGGTACCAACGATCTCGATCCTGCCGGCCGGCCCGATGCTGTCAGACAATGTCAATACACCCGCCCAGCTTGGAGTGCCGTTCGCATCAAAGGTAATGGTGCGATTGGCGTCGAACCGCAGGGCGGCTTCGACAAACCGCGTCTGCGAGGCGCAGTTGTAGCGGTTGCTGCCGGCGGTTACCACCACGCCGGCCCACGTCCCCAGGTCGCGCAGCGCGAGGGACCGGGCGTAGGTGAAGTCGGCGGCCACGGCGGCCACGGCGCGGGCACGGGTGGCGCGGGCCATGTCCTGATACGTTGCGGTGATCCCGATGCCCGCCACGATCGAGACCAACGCAATCACCAACAACAATTCAACCAGGGTGAACGCCCCAATTCGTCCCTCTTTCCCCGCGCACCGTTGGGGCGCGTCGCGATGCGCCCTCGCGACTGTTGCCATGCGGGGGATGTTGATGTGCACCCGTCGGTCGATCACAATCGGGGCGGTTACGCCGGAAACGTGGTTCATTTTCGTGGCGTCACGGATTCATCGGGGGCTGGCCAACGCCGCCCACGACGGCGGCAACCCGCGTTCGATTTCGATGCCGGCAAACGGTTTGCCCTGGCGCGCGCCCACGGATTGCGCCCAGCGGGCCATGGTTGCCACGCCGGTCTCGACATCGATCGCCGGTGGCAACGGGCCGAAGACGCGGCGCACCTTCTCGTGGTCGGCGAACGCGTGCACGACCTCGTGGCGGGCGGGCAGGTGCGTGATCTGCAGTTCTCGCCCCATGGCCCGCATCACTGCCTGGGCCAAGACGTTGACCGAGACCGCCGTGTCGGCGCCGATGTTGAACACCTGCTGGCGGGCGGCCGGCACGTTGATGCTGCGCGCGATCAAGGGGGCGACGTCGTCGATGTGCGAGAAGGCGCGCGTCTGCTCACCGTCGCCGAACACGGTGAGCGGTTGGCCGCGCATGATCTGGTTCATGAAGATGCCCACGACGTTGCGATAGGGATCGCCGATGTTCTGGTGCGGGCCGTAGACATTGTGGGGTCGAAATACAATGTATTCTAAGCCGAACTGGCGGTGCGCGGCGGCGAGATCCAGTTCGACTGCGTACTTTGCGATCCCGTACGGGTCTTCGGGGCGCGGCACCATGTCTTCGTGCATCGGCACCTGGCCCGGCCCGTAGACGGCGATGCTCGACGTGAAAACGAACGTCTGCACGGCGTGGCGCACGGCGGCGTTGATCAGGTTCATCGAGCCGATCAGGTTGTTCTCGTAGTTGAACCGGCGGATGAAATGCGACAATCCCTCGGCGGCGTAGGCCGCCAGGTGAAATACATGGGCAATACGATGCTCGGCAAACAACCGGTCGATCAACGGTGCGTCGAGGATCGTCCCCTGCGCGAACACCGCGGCCGGCGGGACATTCTCGACGAATCCGCCCGACAGATCGTCGAGCACGACAACGCGATGGCCGGCGGCGAGCAGGTGGCGGGCCACATGGCTGCCGATGAATCCGGCCCCGCCGGTGACGAGCACCGTGCTGCCGGTGGGTGTCGCAGAGGGCGGTCGCAGTTTGTCGGTCATGGCTTTCGGCTCCTCGTTCGCCAACCCCAGGTGTGGCCGTCGCCGGCGTCGGCGATCAACTCGGGCAAAATGCTTCGAAGCACTCGCGTATGAGGGCGATGCGTTTGACGATCAGTTGCAGTTCCTCGATCAGGGCGTCGTTGCCCTCGTTCATGTTCGGGTCGGCAAGGATCTCCTGCCGCCGGCGGTCGAGCAGGTCGTAGAGGGCGTGCAACTGGGCGCAGAAGACGGTGGGCGAGTAACGCGCCTGGTGGCGGGCGTTGGGATCGGTGTTGGGCATATTGGTGTGGCTGTTCCTTTCACTGGCGGTCGGCGTGGTGAAGACGGTGCATCAGGCGCCGGAGCCGCGGAATACCTGGGTCATCTGCACCAGCGGCAGAACCACGGAGAGCATGATGAAGCCGACGATGCCGGCCATGATCACGATCAGGGCCGGTTCGAGAATCGCAAGGGCGGTGCGAATCGCGACTTGCAGCGACTCGTCGAAATAGGTGCCGATCTCGGCGAACATCTTCTCGAGATTGCCGGTCTTTTCGCCGGTCTCGATGAGTTTCACCGCCATCGCCGGAAACACGGGGTTGCCCTCGAGCGCCATGCGCATAGTGCTGCCGCGCTCGATGAACGATTTCATGTTGACCACCACGCCCCGGGCCGTCGGCATGTCGAGGGTCCCTTCGACCGAGCCGAGCAGCTCGAGCAGCGGCACCCCGGCTCCGATCAGCATGGCCATGGTTTCGGCCAGGTGCACGATGAGATAATACTGCACGACCCGGCCGACGACCGGCACCCTCAGGGCGATCTCGGCAACGACGGTGCGGCCGGTGCGTGTAAATACGGCGACAATACATAGTAATACGAAGATGGCGGCAGCCAGCAGCAGCAACTTGGCGTTGGTCTGAATGAACAGACCCAGGCCGAGCAGCATGCGGGTGGGCCACGGCAGCGGGAACCGGGCGTTCTCGAAGATCGTGGCGAACCGCGGCAACGCAAAACCGAGCAGCAGCGTGACCACGGCCGATGCCACGCAGATCAGCAAGAACGGGTACGCCAGCGCCCCGAGCACCTGATTGCGTAAGGCGGCCTGACGCTGATACATGGTCGAGAGTTTGACCAGCACGCGATCGAGAAGGCCTCCGGTCTCGCCGACCTTGATCATGTTGATGAAGAACGGGTCGAACACCTCGGTGTGGCTCGCCAACGCCTGCGAGAATGACCGCCCCTGCTCGACTTCGAGGCGGACGTCGGTGAGCACGCGCTTGAACCGGCGGTGCGTCTCGCCGCTTTCGAGCGATGCGAGCGACTCGACCAGGGTGACACCGCTGCGGATCATGACGGCCAGTTGCAGGAGAAACGGATTGAAGACGCGGCCCGGGATCGATGAAAAGAGGTTGATCTCGACATCGAGCGCCGACCCCGCGGACTTGGGACGCACGCGGCTGACCCACAACCCGCGCGCCGTCAGTTCATTGACCGCCGATTTTTCGTCGCGGGCATCGATGGTGCCCGCCTTCTCGACGCCCTCCGCGGTGCGCGCGGCATACTCGAAGATCATGACGAGCGGCGGGAAGCGCGGGAGGTCGATGCTGCGGTGGCGGGTGCCTCGGCTGCTTCGGTTGGTGTCGGTGGCAAGACACTGGCAGTAGCCGTTGCCGCGGGAGGAGCAGTCACGGCCGTCGCGACCGGGGTGTCGGGGGTGTCGACCGATCGCGC
>CAZADH010000335.1:0-6222 GCA_964483805.1 uncultured bacterium | reverse complement strand
ACCCCGGGTCGGACCTTCCGAATCGGCTTCCGGGTCGCGGCCGATCTCGCCGGCGCCGGCGCCGGCCGGTATCACGAGCTTGGCTTCGACCGCCGCACTGTCGGCGGCACTGAATCCGATCGCGGTGACGATGAACATGGCCATTCCAAAGAACGCTACCCTCGCGAAAAACCTGACTGACATGTAAACAAATACCTCCTGGGTGAACCGTTATGATCTATGGCGCGGTGCAAGTGGCGCCATCGCTGCCGCCGCTTGTCACGTGCTGTTGCTCTGTTCTGCCCGTCGCTTCCTGCCTAATGTGACGCTTGCCGCGGTCGTCCCGTTTCATCAATGGTCGCTGGATGAGCCGGGCTTTCATCGTCATGGTGCCGCCCCACCAGGGCCGACGATGCCGGTGTGCCAGTTCGGGTTGAACCCGCGGCGGTTGTCCATGCCGCAGAAATACTCAGGGTAGGCCACATCGAAGAAGTCGGCAATGAGCGCCTTGGCCGGTGGCGCGTCGAGTCGCGTGCCCGCCTCGGTTCCGGCCAGCATGTCGGGCCGCGTCGAGTCGACGAGTTGCAGCGTGACCCAATAATAGTTGAGCGTGCGTCCGCCGACCCGTTCGGTGCAAGGGTCGATCGAGAAGTAGTTCACCCGTTCGCTCATCACCTTGGAATACTCACCGCTCGGAAACTGACTCGCCAACGGATGGTCGGGGTTGAACCGCTCCTTGCGAATCAGTCGCAACAACGGGTGCTGGGTGCCCTGGCCGGTCTCGATGGTGTAGGTCACCTCGCTGGCGCGTCGGAACGCCTTGCCGGTCGTGGTTTGCGGCACTGACCCGTTGAGTACTTCGCCGTGGCTCGGGAACGAAAACAGTTTGAATGTGCCCAGCGGCGCGCCACCACTGCGTTTGAGCACATTGTTGAAATCGAGGTCCATGCCTTCGCCGGTGAACTCGAGGCACGCCGATTTCAGATCGTCGTGGACCTGGCGTAGGATCTGCCGGCCTTCACGCACCGTCTCGACTTGCAGGATGCCACGCATCGACGACTGGGTGCCCGCCGAGAAGATCCGCCACAACGGACCCATGATCATCGCCAACAGAATGATGACGACCATGATCTCGATCAGGGTGAAGCCGTGGCGGTCGGCGCCAGCCTGACGATGTGTGGCCAACGACCTGGTCATTGGATGCGCTCCACGATCAGCGTCTCGGCGACCACTTCATTGCGACTCAACCAGGTCATGACATGGTTGGCCCCGGCCGGCGACACCGAGACCCGCACGCGAATCGCCTTGATTCCCGACTCCTCGACATGGGTCAGGGAAATGCGGCGCTTGAACAGCAAGGCGTCGACTGGCCACTGCTGCGGGCCGCCGCCGCGCAGATCGGCGATCGGCGCCTCACCCACAGGATAGCGGGGCAGGGGGTGGGCCGCGTAATTGGCCATGAACTCGTAACCGAACCCGCGAAACACCTCGATCGGTTCGCGCACCAACGACTGCGCCAACGACTCCATATAGGAATCCATGGCGCCCTTGTTCGACGACGAGATCGTCCAGTAGGTGGCGAGCACCGCCAACCCGAGCACGAACATGGCAATCATCAACTCGACCAGCGTGGTTCCGCGCCGCACTACGTGTCGCACTCGGTCATCCTCTGAAAGTTGATGGTGGGTGAGATGTTGATCTGGTAAATGTCTCGATCGCCCTTGAAAATCGGATCATATTTTACGACATGCGGGCGGTTCTTGGGGAGGGTCCCTTCGCAATCGAGCCACTCGACCACCACGTTGCCCAGCACGTTGAGCGTGCCCGACACCGTGATCTTGCCGCCCTGATTGGGATTGCCCAGGGCAACGAGCGAGGCCTCGATCGGGCCGTCGCCGCTGACCTCGATGTTGCCAGCCTTGGTAACGAGAATACAGATGTCGTTCGGCGTGGCCTTCTTGAGCTGACCCTGAATCTTGAATGACTTGGCGATGATGACGCCCTGTCCGCTGATCTGGACGACCTGGCCGGGTTGGCAAAGGTCGACCGACTCGGCGACCCACACCACCCCGCGCAGGTTCAGTTTGCCGCGGGCGCGGTCGAGAATCCCGGCGTCTTCCAGTTCCCGCTGCTCGAAAAAACGCCGGGCCCACAGATTGACGTGCGCGAAGGCACCCAGGCCGTTCTTACCGGTGGTTGTGGCCTGAATGGCATCGCCGCTCTTGTTGAAGAAACGGCCTTCCGGAAACGCCGGCGGCGTCAGCCGCGCCGTGAGCGCCTGCCCGCCCTTGAAGAGAAAATCACTGTCGAAGCGCGACAGCACCCGTTCGGTCGCGCTGTCGAAGTTCTTGGCGTTGTTGTAGAAATCGGTCAGCAGCTTGCGCGTGTCTTCGTCGAGCGTGCCTTCGTATTGCGGTTGTGTTGACAATGCCGGCAGGTTCTTGATGTTGTCGAGCCCCATTTCACGGCGGATCTGTTCGTCGGCGTTTTCGAGTTTCGAGGCATCGAGACTGAACACGCCCAGATACATGAACCGCTGGCGGATGGCGCCCTCGAAGATGGCGTCGGCGTTGGCGGGATTGGCGGCAAAAGCCGGGTCGCTCGTGAGCAGATCGATCACGGGATTCGGGTTCTTCTCATACGGTGTTCCCGCGTTCTCGAGCAACCACTTCAAGACCGCACCCGCCGGCTTCTGCAGATCGCCGGTATACGTGTCGGACTTGTCGATCTGCACGTTGGTCGCCTGAAACAGACCCTCCAGGCCCTTCAGGGCTTCCTCGGCCGAAATGCTGGAACCACCGCCCGTTTGCGACTCGATCCGTTGTTTCAGCGAAGGCAGCAGTTGAAAAACCTGCGACGTGTTCAGCGTTTTCACGGTGGTCAGCGGCATGGCCGGAATCAGGCCGGCAAACTTCTGGTTGATATTGCCAAACACAACGCGATCGGATCCGTTTCCCGCAGCGTCACCAAAATGTATCTTGCCCATCTGGTTCGTGTTGAGCCCGCGTTGATCGATCTGCAGGCGGGCATCGTAATTATTTACGGAATACCCAGCACTATCATGAAACTCGCGCAGTCCATTGCGCACGAAAAGCGCGTAATCGGAGGTCCAGTTCGCCGCATATTGATTGCGGGTCGTCGTGTTGCTCGCTTTTGAGACAATAGAAGCAACCTTGAAATCATGATGCCGGATGAACTCACACGACCCGATCTGCGCGCCGGTATTCTTGCTTTGCAAGACCGAGGTGGCACGAATCTCGATGGTGCCGACCCCCTCCTGGCCGTAATACTTGTTGTTCTTGCTGTCGGTGTTGCGAAAATCGATCACCCGCGCCTGACAACCGATCACCGGCGTCATGTCGGCGCGCACCATGGTGGCGGCTTCGCGGGTGACCAGGCCAACCGGAATCGCCTTGGCGGTGCCGTCGTGCGCCATGAGCCATTGTCCGATCGCGCTGTCGGGATTGGCGCTCTCGCGGTCGAGATACCGCTCGGCCGTCTCCATCGTGGCCTCGGCCAGTTGCCGCGCCACATCGCTCTGTTCGAGGCGAAACGCGAACTGCCGCCCCTGGCGCGCCGCCTGATGGTAGGCCAGCGTGAAGATCGACAGGACCATCAAAACAAACAACACCAGATAAAGGATCAAGCCGCGGCGGGGCCGCGGCTGATCCGACATGGGCCGACCGATCGACAGCATCAGGGCGGTCCGGTGCGGGTTCCCGCCGGCCCCGGCGCATCATCGTCGTTGGGCAACACCCGGGTTTCGCTGGCCCGCGCCGGCGGTGTCGTAACCCGGACACCCGTGCGTTCGGAACTCATCTCGACCGGGGTGTTTTGTGCATTTCCTGTATTTACAGTGGTCTGCGTCGTCACTGCGGTCGAACCGCTGCCGGCAACCGGATTGGCGACTGCTGTCGTCGGCACCGGACGCGCCGACGTCGCCGGAACCACCGGGCGGCTCAGATAAAGAGTGCCCGCCAGCGCGACCGCCACCGGAATGGCCATCAGCCAAGGAGTCATCCCGCTCGCGACCGGGCCCAGAGAACTCGTCGCTGTGGTACTCGTGGTCGCAGTTGGCGCCGCCGTGGCCAGACGCGCCATGATTTTGGTCTTCAACGGGACCAACGACGCCGGTGCCACCACCGACCCCCGCGCTCGCAGGCTTTCGAGCGTGGCGCGCACGGACTGGCAATTGGGACACCCCGCCAGATGCGCAGCCAACTCAGGACCGGCCGAGCCCCGTTTGGTTAATGATTCGAGGAGGCTCTCGCATTCACGCCCCATGGGCTACCTCCCGCGCCTCGCAGCGACGCAACTCTTGCAGCACGCGATGAAAGCGAACACGCAATGTGGTCTCGTTCTCATCGAGAATCTGGGCGATCTCAGAAAACGGCAGATCGAGAAAGACACGCAGTTCCAGCATCAAGCGACCATCGTCAGACAGTCGTGAAAGCGCCTCGTCGAGGGTGACCCGCGCGATGGCCTGGTCCGCGACCCCAGGCACCGACTCCGGCAGTTCGAAGGCCACGTGCTTCTGTTCCCGCACGTGCTTGCGGCCAATGTCGTAATACAGATTGCGCGCAATGGTCATCAGCCAGTTCGACAACGAGCGGTTGGGATCCCATTGGTCGAGCGAGGTGAACGCCTTGGCGAACGTCTCTTGCACGACATCGTCGACCATCGGCTCGGGAACCCGCAAATAGCGCGCAAAACAGACCAGGGCCGAGAGATACCGGTCGACCAGACGCCCTGCTGCCTCACGGTTGCCCTGACGGGTCGCTTGCACCAAGTCGCGGTCACTGGCGTTGTCGGGCAAAGGACCCCCGACGGGCGGGTGAACGGCGGTTGGGCGACTCGTCGGATGGGCTGCGGTGTCAGCCATGGGGCGCCTTTCTCATCGTGCGCTCCGGCGCCCCAACCACGGGGCACCGGTGGCGCGGGAAGTCGACCTTACTCTTCGTCGGTGTTGGCAACACGTGCCGCGGTGCTTGCGTTGGCCGCTCCGGCGACCGTGTTGATGATGTTGCCAATTGCACCCAGCGCATTGGCGGTACCACTCGCATTGGCGGTGCCCGAACCGATGGCGCCATTGGCGTTGCCCAGCGCATTCCCGAACTGCTGGACGCCCTGAGCCACGGCCTGGATGATCCCGACGATCTTCTGAATGTCGGCGGCATTACAGCCGGCCAGCGAGATCGAGAGACACAACAGCAACATGGCGAACACCGATTTGCGGAATTTCTTGGCGAACATCATGGTCGTTCCTCCAGATTCATTTCGGATTTGGGTTCTTCCACACACGATACGACGGTCGCGCTGCCGACGTTTCATTTTGTCGCGAAAACAACGGGCGCGGCAATCAACCGGCTTGCATTGCCAACTTCAGGCCCTCCTCGACGGTTCCTGCCATCTCGACCACCAGCGGTACACCCACGATCTTCAGCACGGATGTCATCGGTTCATGAACGCCCACGAGAATGAGACTGCCTTTGTAATCGTCTTTGAACCGGATGGCGAGATTCATTAGAGCCACAACCCCGGGACTGTTGATCAGCCCGCACTTCGTTAACTCGACGACAACCCGCAGCCGGCCATCCCGGGCGTGTTGCTCCGCGACCGCGGTCAACGCATCGCCGGTTTCTTTGGTGAAGTAGCCGGTGACGCCGATGACCGGCGTTTCGCCGTCGAGGATCGCTTGGATCTTTCCTGATTCCATAAGGTTGATGGTTGGCGATCGGGCCCCACCCCAAACCGCACGGCTATAGTCTACGTATTTTTCGCGAGGGCATCAACACCAAGCCGTCAGGATATTTGCGGAAAGGTACCCCCGAGAACTCGACCTTGTCGCCGACGCGCACTCCGGCGAGATCCCGGCGGGTGCAGATGAGCATGCAGGCGATGCCCTGCTCGGTGACCACGAGCATCGAATTGCCGTCGGCATCGATGCGGCGGATCTGCCCGGTGGCCTCTGTGGCTCCGGCAAGCATTGGCCCGGTGCGGTTCGGGTCGATCTCGGGCGCGCTGTTCGGCGTGAGAATCCACAGCAGCAACACGACGACACCGACCGAGAGGGCCAGTTGCCACCGTGTGGTTGCGCCCTCGTTGTCGACCGGCCCTGTTCGCGGGGCTGCGGTGGGCGCGCGCGCCTGCAGCGCCCGCACCGAGTAGGCCGGTGCCGGTGTCTTTGCCCGTGCCTGCTCCTGTTTGAAGCGATTCTGCCACGATTCGAGGCGCTCCTCGCGT
>CAZADH010000334.1:0-6227 GCA_964483805.1 uncultured bacterium | reverse complement strand
CCTCGATGTTGGCCTGCTGCACTTCAATACGAAGTATGTCGTTCTTGAGGGCGATGCCGACCTCCTGATTGAGCAGGGCGATATCGCGCAACTTGCCGATCAACTCGAGGTTCTGCCGGTGGATCTTGATGGTCTCGAGATTGCGCACGAGGCCCAGCCAGGTGTCGATCACCCGCCGGGCCAGGGCCACCATGGCCGCGTGCAGTTGCACACGGCGCTGCAGGGTGCGCAGGCGCGAAAGATTACGTTCCAGTTCCAGCGGCTTGCCGAGAGCCGGATAGCTCTGGGTCAGCGCGATCGTGAACAGCGTGGTGCGCGACGGTGACCCCCCCTGGAACTCACGGCTCGCCTTGTCGTAATAGTGCGAGAGTGAGCTGCTCATGCGCGCATCGAGGTTGGGCACGAAGGCGTTGTCGCTCTTCTTTTCGTCGAACAGGCCGCTGTCGATGCGAATGCGCTGCATGGCCAGCTCCAGATTCTGCCCCCAGGCCAGCTCGAGCAAGGATCCCAACGACACGGCACCACTGGCCGGCGCAACCACCGGAATCTGCGGCAGTTCCGGCCAGAGACGGTCGTCACTGTCGGTGGCGAGAACCGCCTCGGTTGCCACTCCCGGCAGGTAGGGCGAGTCGAAGTTGAACCCGATACTCCCCAGGTCGCGAACGGCGGCGGCCGGCGACGAAGCAGCGAACGAAGGCGGCTCCGCGAGGGGTTGCGCACGGTCGGCCTCGCTCAACTCGACGGGACTGCCCAACGGCAACGGGATCCCGGCAGCGACTCCTTCGGCCAGATCGGCGTCACCGTTGGCGTGGACGGCCCAGGTGGTCGGGGTCAATACCGGCGGCAACGGTTGCCACCGCGGCGCACGAAAACGCTCGCGGGCCGACGCGCCGGCCAGCACCGACAACATTGCCAGCAACACGAGGCCAACGCGCCACGGGGCGCGTCGCGGGCAGAGGGTGGAGTTCATGGAGTGTCGTGCCCCTTGTTCATTCGCAGTGAGGTCTGCCGAAGCGCCGCTTTGGTTGGCGCAATGGTATTGACTCCGCGACGGCAAGTCAAGACGACACCGTTTCGTTTTCAATTAGAACCACCTTGCGACCGAGGCCTACGACCGTGAAGCGGGCCCCAGGGGACGTTCGAGCACGTTTTGCACCGCGCGCGCCAACCCGGCAATCTCGCACGGTTTCTGGATAAACCCGAGCACGCCTTGATCGAGAATCGCCTGGGCCTCGCCGTTGATGCTGTATCCCGATGAGAGCAACACCCGTACGGCGGGATTGATCTCGCGCAAGCGTTGATACGCCTCTTGGCCACTGCAGCGAGGCATGACCATGTCGAGAATCACCAGGTCGATCTCGCGCCAGGACGACCGGTATGTCTCGACGGCCTCCAGGCCGTCAGCGCAGGGAATCACCGAGTAGCCCAGCGCTTCGAGCATTTCCCGCGTCACCTCGCGCAGCGCTTCCTCGTCATCGGCCAGCAGAATCGTTGCGGCGCCTCGAGCGGGTTCGACCGACGGCGCGACCAGGTCGGTTGCCACCGTCGCCGTCTGATGCAGCGGCAGGTAGATGCGAAAGGTGGAACCGCGCCCCAGTTCACTGTAGACCACGATGCCACCGCGATGGTTCTTCACGGTGCCGTAGACCGACGCCAGACCGAGCCCCGTACCTTTGCCCAGATCTTTCGTGGTGAAGAACGGTTCGAACAGATGTTGCTGGCACTCGCGGCTCATGCCGGTGCCGGTATCGGTGACGCTGATCTCGAGATAGCGCCCGGCCTCGACTTCGAGTCGCAACGCGCGCTCTTCGAGAGCGACCACGGCCGTCGCAAAGGTCAGGGTTCCGCCCTCTGGCATGGCGTCGCGGGCGTTGAGCCCCAGGTTGAGCAGAGCGTTCTCGAGTTGGCTCTGGTCACCAAGGGTGATCGGCGGATCGGCAGCGAAATTTTCGGCGATGACAATGCGTTTGTCGATGCTGCGTTGCAGCAGTGCCACGACGTTCGTAATGACAACGTGCATATCAACCGGCACGGTCAGATATTTGCCCTTGCGCGCGAACGCCAACAACTGCCGGGTCAACGTCGCCGCGCGCATGGTAATCTCTTTGATGCGCCGCGCATGCTGGGCGATCTCGGGGTCGGCAATGCGCTGGAGCAGCAACTCGGCAAAGCCGAGAATACCGCCCAGTTGGTTGTTGAAGTCGTGCGCCACACCACCGGCCAACTGGCCGATGGCTTCCATTTTCTGCGCCTGGCGCAGTTGCGTCTCGCTCTGCCGCAGCGCTTCTTCGTCGTGCTTGCGTTGGGTGATATCGCGCGCCGCCGCATAGATCAGGTTCTTCTCGTACGGTTGCGACCGCCACTCGATCCAGCGATAGGTGCCATCCTTGCAGCGGTAGCGGTTAACAAAGTCGATCAGCGGCTGCCCTGCTGCCAATTGCGCCATGGCGTGCTCGGTCGCCGCCTGATCGTCGGGATGCACGAACGACATATACGGCTGCTTGGCCAACTCATCCAGCGAATACCCAAGGATCTTCTCCCACGCCGGGTTCAATCGGACAAATCGACCATCGAAATCAGAAATACAAAGTAGGTCAAGGGACAGACTGAAGATGCGGTCGAGTTCGTCGGTGCGATGGCGCAATTCGTCTTCGATGCGCGTGCGTTCCTCGATCTCGGCGCGCAGTTCGGTATTGGCGACGGCCAGGTCACGGGTGCGCTCCTCGACGATCTTCTCGACCTCGGCGTAGGCCCGTCGCAGGTCGCCTTGCGCCTTCTCGAGTTTTTCCTTTTCGCGTTGCAGGTCGCGGTTGACCACGCGCAACTGCTCGGGGCTGGGGATGGCGAGAAACCACGGCAGCGATGGCCACAGCACCACGGCGGTGGCGAGCGAAACCACCGCACAGAGGGTGTCGAACATCGCCTGATACCAGTTGACCTCCCACCACAGGCCAACCACGTGCATGATATGCGTTGCCCCACATGCAAGGATGAACATTCCGAACAGGACGATGACCCAGGTGAACGGAATATCGCGGCGACGCAGGGTCAGAACAATGAGGAAGATCGGGATCGAGGCGTACGAGACCGCGATCGACGCATTGGCGATCGCCATCACCATCATCAGGGTCGGCGACATGTTGCCGTTGTTGGCACCCTGGATTGCCATGCCGCCTTTCATGAACAGCAACGGCCCACCGATCAGCAACGCCAATGTCAATACAGGAGCAATCAGCCGTGGCGTCAGCGCCAGGGCCTGCCGCCACAATGGCAAAGGCTTCTCGAAGACGGCGAGGCTGGCCGAGCGCAGACGCAAGCTGTGGGTGACGACGAACAACGAACTGAACGACATGGCGCCGGCAGCCACCATCGGCACGAGCAGGCCGAGCGCGGCAATCGGGATCAACGCCACGTTGTAGAAGAGCGCCCAGATGAGATTCTGCACGATCGTCTGCAGCGTGGCACGCGACAGCACGATGGCCCGGGCAACGCCGCGCAGATCGCCGCTGATGAGGGTGATTCCGGCCGCAGCCATCGCCACATCGGTACCGGTGCCGATGGCGATGCCGACATCCGCCTGCGCCAGAGCGGGGGCGTCGTTGGTGCCGTCACCGACCATCGCCACCGCCTGCCGCTGCAGGTGGCCGCCGGGCCCCGACTCCTGCAGGCGCTTGACCGCCTCGGCCTTCTCGCCGGGCATGACCTCGGCAAGCACCCGATCGATGCCGACCTCCGCCGCGATCGCCTCGGCGGTACGCCGGTTGTCACCGGTGAGCATCACCACCTCGAGGCCGAGCTGGCGAAGCTCCTCGATGGCCAGGCGCGATTCGGGTTTAACGGTGTCGGCGATGGCGATGACGCCGAGAACGCCGGCAACCGCAGCCGTGCCGGCCTGGGCCACGGTGGATACCGCCGCGGTGGATACCGCCACGGTGGATACCGCCGCGGGAGAGGCCGCCACGACGACGGCGGTCTTGCCCGCACCCTCGAAACGGGTGATCTCGGTGGCGACCGGGCCGACATCGATACCCTCGTTGCGCATCAGGCGCGGACTGCCGATGACCAGCGACCGTCCCTGCACCGTCGCGCGTACGCCCAGGCCGGTGACCGCTTGAAAGCGATCCGGGGTCGCGCGGTCGACGCCGCGGCCCTCGGCATATCTGACGATGGCCCGCCCGAGCGGGTGCTCGGACCCGGCTTCGGCCGTCGCGGCCAGATGCAATACTTCGTCAATACTCACGCCCCGGATCGAAACCACCTCGGTGACCGCGGGCTCGCCCCGGGTGATCGTCCCGGTTTTGTCGAGGACGACGATATTCGCGTGACCTGCCCGTTCCAGGGTTTCGCTGTCGCGCACGAGGATGCCGCTCTCGGCCCCACGTGCCGTGCCGACGATGATCGCAGTCGGCGTCGCGAGACCCAGCGCGCAGGGGCAGGCGATGACCAGGACGGCGACGGCATTGATCATCGCCGTCATCCAGTCGGCCCGCGCCACGAACGTCCAGCCGACGAACGTCACCAATGCCGTGAGCACGACCATCGGCACGAACCACCGGGAGATCTGGTCGGTGAGTTGCTGAATCGGCGCTTTGCTGGCCTGCGCCTCCTGCACCAGGCGCACGATCTGCGCCAGGGTCGAGTGACGGCCGACCTTGGTGGCCTCGAACCGCAGGAAGCCTTCGCGGTTGAGGGTACCGCCGATCACTTCATCCCCGGGCCCCCGGGTGACCGGCATCGATTCGCCGGTGATCATCGATTCGTCGAGCGTCGAACGCCCGTCTTTGATGATGCCGTCGACCGGCACCTTCTCACCCGGCCTGACCAGCACGCAATCACCCACGACCACATCGTCGACCGGAATCTCGCGTTCACCGTCGGCACGGGCGACGGTCGCGGTTTTCGCCCGCATCCCCAACAGCGCTTTCAGCGCCGCCGAAGTGCGCCCTTTGGCATCGGCCTCGAGATACTTGCCGAGCCGCACCAGGGTGATGATCGCGGCCGCGGTTTCGTAATACACATTCTCACTCTTCACCAGACCGGCAGTAACAGCCATACTCGAGAAATACGCGACCGACGAGCCCAGGGCGATGAGCACGTCCATGTTGGCGGCCCCGGCCCGCAGGCTGTAGTAGGCGCCTACATAGTATTGCCAGCCGACGACGAACTGCACAACCGTGGCCGCCGCGAGCATGACCCACTGGTCGTGCGCGAACCCGATCGGCAGAAAATCGCGCGCCATGCTGAAAACCACCAGCGGCACGGTGAAGAACAGCCCAATGGCCACCTGACGACGCTGGCGTGACGACTCGGCCTCACGATGTGCCGTTTCGACGTCGCACCCCTGCCCGTCGGCCTCGCCGGCGATCAGCGTGCACCCGGCCCGACGGATCACCGCCGTCAACTCAGCGACGCCGGTCATTCCCGGAATGAACTCGACCATGATCCGTTCGCTGGCGAAGTTGACCGTCGCCTGCAGCACGCCGTCAACCACGGCGAGCGCCTGCTCGACGCGAACCGCGTCAGAAGCGTCGGCCAGTCCGGTCACTGGCAGATCGAGGCGCGGGATCGGGACGGTGTATCCCATTTTGCGGACGAGGGCAATGATCGCCCGCTCGTCGGTTGCATCGGGAACGAACGACACCGTCAGGCGTTCGCTCGCGAAATCGACGGTGGCGGCCGTCACTCCGGCCATGCCCCGCACCCCACGCTCGACACCGGCGGCGCAGTTGACGCACGACATGCCGTTCACGGGCATGACGACGGTACGTTGGTTCATGTGGGCGAAGACACCTGCTTCTGTTCACATGAGAATTCCCGGGCGACGATCGAGGCCAGCGGGTGGCTCAATGATAGCCTGCCCTGCAACCAGGGGCAAACTGGTTCGCCGACGACAGCGACCACCGGCGTCGTTCCGTGGCGGCAGGCGAACCCGGCCTGGGCTGGGCCCGACGCCCCCTGGTGCCCCCGCGCTGCCTCCCCAGCGCGCGCCGTGCGCGTACATAAAACGTGTGTCCGACGACGCGCAAATCGGCATCAATACGGGAATGCGCCTGCACCTTGAACCACGGGACCCGTTGCGCTAAGCTGGTAGCGGTTGAACATAGGTGCACGGGTTCACCGTGCCAGGAATGGTGGGTAAGGAGAGTCAACATGCGTCGTATTCTGCCCGTGGTTCTCGGTTTGTTCGTGTTTGTTCTGTTGACGGCCGCCGTGGCGCGCGCCGAGAC
>CAZADH010000333.1:1920-6259 GCA_964483805.1 uncultured bacterium | reverse complement strand
CGTCATCGAACCCAACTTCGAGGTTGTGTGTGGTCAGAAAGATCGTGTCGTGGATCGACAGCGTTCGCTCGTGGCGATGCATGACGACGCGCTGCCGATAACCCAGGAGCGTGAAGCCACCCACGGTGAGCAGAAAACCGGTGGCAAAACCCGGTATGCGCAGGGCCGTGTGGCAACACCACCACGAGTCAGGTTGGGTTGTTTGCCACAGCAGGCCGATGCCTGCGATGAGGCAGGCAATGCCGAATGCCTGGTGGCACCGGCTCGTTCGTAGGGTGATCGCGTCATCGTTCTGATTGTCTACCTTCATTCCCTTCACGAAATCCAGAAACATCCGCCAACTCCTCCGCTCTCTATTCTTGATCGGGGTTGGAAAAGACCAAAAAGACCTACAACGCACTTCGATGCGCGAGAAAGTACCATCGGCTAAATGTGTTGTCAATGGCTTGAAATCACAAAAATCGGTACACTATGTCGATCGTGAATGCACGGTGCGTTGGTGCAAAAAATCGTTTCGCGTACACTGCAAGAAAATTCGTGGTTGTTTCGTTTTGCGGGGTTCTGATCAGAGTCATTTGTTACGTTCATCGTCGCGGTGCGAATTGATCGGTTCTTTTGGCGGTGGCTCGAGTTGCCCGTACCCTGGTGCGCCGGTTTGGGGTCGGCGAACCCTGGCCGATGGGGCCAAAAAGCAAACTGACGAGTGCATGACCCGTGAGGGCCTGCACTCGTCAGCGACGAGCGGAGCGGTTGAACGGGTTACGGGGTCACGGGGTTACCCTGTGGCGCCGGCGCCGTTGGAGCGGGTTTGGGTGTGGCTTCCGCAGAAGGGGCCGGAGCGGGCGCCGGAGTCGGCGCCGGAACCGGGGTCGGGGCAGGTGGCGGCACGACGATTGCAGGAGCTGGGGCAACAGGCGGCACCGGTTGGATGGGCGCCGGCTGCACCGCCGGTTGTGGCGCGGGCATCACCGGGGCCGGCGCGGGGACCGGAGCCGGCATCGGGGCAGGGGCCGGAGCTGGGACCGCAGCGGGCTGTGGCGCCGGTGCCTGGGTAGTTGCAGGCGTGACCAGTGTCGGGGTTGCTGTGCGCTTGGCGCCAGGTGCGACTTCCGACTGCTCGATCGGCACGATCTGTTGTGGCGTGCTGATCAGCGGGGCCGGTTGGGCGGTGGCCGGTTGCTCGATCGCTGCCGGCCCGGCCACGTTGCCCCACTCATTCATGACTTTCATGAACGAGGGACCCATCACCAACACGAAGATGCTCGGGAAGATGAAAAACACCAACGGAATCAGCAACAGCACGGGCAGGCGGTTCATGCGCTCCTCGGCCTGAATCAGGCGTTGGAACCGCATCTGCTCGGCCTGGGCGCGCAAGGTCGGGCCGATGTCGGCGCCGAGGCGCTGGGCCTGGATAAGCGAGCTGACAAACGCGAAGAAGGTCAGGAACTGCACGCGGTCGGCCATGTCGGACAGGGCTTCTTCGAGTGACTTGCCCAGTTTGAGATCGGCCAGGAAGATCTGGAACTCGACGATGATGTCGGTGGGTCGGCTCTTCTCGACGATCTTCTGAATGCCGCCGACGAGGTCGAGGCCGGCTTCGATGGCCAATGAGAGCAGGTCGATCATATACGGCAGTTCGTACTCGATATTCTCCTGGCGAATCCGGGTCCGTCGCGTGAGATAGACCTTGGGAACATGGAACCCGATCCCGGAAAGAACGATGAGCATGAGAATGCCGGTGAGGCCGTAGCTGAACGGCTTGAGGAAAATGATCACCAGGCACATCACGATGAGGGCAAACACCTCTTTGACCGCGATGAACTCGTCGGGAGACAGTGCGGCGGGGTTGCCGGCGACGTCGAGGTGATACTGGATCTCGGCGCGGTAGCGATCCCAGATCGCGCCGGTGAAGCGCGCGTTGATCGAGGCCAGGGCACGCAACAACGGGCGGAACAAGTGCCAGCGGTTTTCGCGGCGTCTGACATCGAGATGGGCGAGACTCGACTCTTCGGCCTCCGGGAGCACACTGCTGGTCATCTTGTTGATGAACACCAGGCCCACGATGGCGGCAAGCACCGACAGAACCAGCGCGAAACAGCCGCGCGCGTCATCGAGCATCGGTTTCAGATACGTGGGTTGGAAATAAACCATCATGATGCAGAAGAAAATCGGCACCAGACCCACCATGTTGCCCGAGAGCTTCGCATGGGCGCAGCCCGCGCGAACTTTGCCGAGGATCTTCTTGCGCTCGGACACCATGCTGACG
This sequence comes from uncultured bacterium, assembly GCA_964483805.1. Lineage (GTDB taxonomy): Bacteria > Muiribacteriota > Ozemobacteria > Ozemobacterales > Ozemobacteraceae > CAZADH01. The sequence goes on along the minus strand of CAZADH010000333.1, from coordinate 3,993 downwards.
ATTTGGCGATACAGGTCTTCGAGGTTGCCGCCCGTCTCTTGCTGGAAAATCGTGGCATTGATGGCCAGGCGCAAGTCTTGACTCGGCACCCGGCGCATCAGGTTGGTCAGCGCCTCGACCATCGGCACGCCCAGACGGCGCTCCTGCACGACCTGTTGGAACTCGGTGCACATCGGCGGCGGCGTGGATACCGCCACCAGCTCAAAAGCCTGATCGAGATTGCGACCGGCTTTGAGGCTCGAGCTGATCATCAACAACGCCTCGACCAGTTGGTCTTCGAACGAGCTGCCGGTCATGTTGCGAATGAGGCCGCCCTTGATCTTGTCTTTGGCCTTCTCGTGCATGACTTGTTCCATGCGCGCCTCGAAGACCATGTAGATCAGCACCATCACGAAAATCAGCGTGACGATGGCGCCAATACTGCCGACGTTGTTGTTGATCAACTCCATCAATGCATCCATGATTCCTCCTCAAAGAACGGGTAACCGGGTGACCGAAAAAACGGGGGGCGGAAACGTTTGGGCTCGCGGGGTCAACTCGACGCCCCCGCAGCGATTGGGGCCTCGGCGGCCGGTGGCGCTTCGGTAGGTGCCGCGAACAACCGTCGCGTCGCCTCGTCGAGCCCGCCGCGAAGATCGGCCAGGAAGCCCGGAACCTCGCCGGTCGGGACGATCTCGCCGAAAACGCGGCCGTCTTCGTTGATCCACCGCTTCTCGAACCGGAACAGTGTGCGGGTTCGAATCGTCAAACCGTCGATGCCGTCGACCTCGACGACCTCGGTGACCTTGCGGCTTCCATCGGAGATGCGGCCGGTCTGAATGACCACGTTTATGCTGCTGGCGATCTGTTCGCGAATCGCCCGCGACGGCAAGTCGACGCCGGCCATCAGGACCATGGTCTCGAGGCGGGCCAGCGCATCCCGGGGCGCATTCGCATGCAGCGTGGTCAGCGACCCCTCGTGACCGGTGTTCATCGCCTGCAACATGTCGAGCGCCTCTTCGCCCCGACACTCGCCAACGATGATGCGATCGGGCCGCATGCGCAGGGCATTGCGCACCAGGTCGCGAATGGTGACCTGGGTTTTCGCTTCGGTGCCCTGTTGGCGGGCTTCGAGGCGGCCGATGTGGGTATGGACAACCCGCAACTCCGCCGAGTCTTCGATGGTGAGCAGGCGCTCGTTGTCGGGTATGTATGTTGTCAATACATTGAGCAACGTCGTCTTGCCCGAGCTGGCGCCGCCCGAGACGATGATGTTCTTGCGCAGTTTGACGCACAATTTCAGGAACTCGGCGACCTCGGGGGTCATGGTCTTGAACCGGAACACCAGGTCGTCCATGGTGAACGGCTTGCGACTGAACTTGCGCACGGTGAGCATCGGACCGACCAACGACAACGGCGGAATGATGGCGTGTACGCGTGAGCCGTCGGCGAGACGCCCGTCGACATAGGGAGTGCGCTCGTTCACGGTGCGCCCGATCGGCATGAGAATACGATCGATGACCGCGCGCAGGTGATCGCTGTTGTTGAACGAGCGATCGGTCACATGCAGCTTGCCCGACTTCTCGATGAAGATCTGGTTGGGCCCGTTGACCATGATTTCGTCGACGTCGGGGTCGCGAATCAGGTCTTCGAGAGGCCCCAGTCCGAGGATCTCGTCGATCATCAGTTTCTTCAATTCGGCACGCAGATTCCGATCGGGGATCTCGGGCGGCGGCGCCGCGGCGAACTCCTTCTCGATGGAGGCCTCGACGCGTTGCAGCAGTTCGCGATCAGACAAGCCGTACTTCCGCTCGAGGCTGGAGACGACCTTCGCACGCAGTTTGTCTTGATACGTCTTGATGATCTCTTCTTGCGCGCGGTCTTTGGCCGACAGCATGTTGATGTCTTCCGACCACTGATTGTACGGCGTTTCGCGGGCTCGTGCGGCGATAGCCGCCATGCTCTTGGTGAAACTCGAGTTCGCATCGCTGATGACGTTCGGGTTGACCGTCGGCATCCCCTCGCCATCGGTGGCGATTGGCAGGACGAACTCTCGCTCGAACTCCTGATCGGGCGCTTCCTCGGCATCTTCTT
>CAZADH010000333.1:0-1891 GCA_964483805.1 uncultured bacterium | reverse complement strand
GCGCACGAAGACGACGCGCGAGCGCAGGGAACCCAGTCGGGTGGCTTCTTCGTGGAAACGGCGGGCCATCTGCAGGTCGTGGTCTTGCGGCCCCATCAAATAATAGACGGCATCGGCAACCTCGAACAGGCCCATTTCGACCAGTCCAAGCGTGAGCGGAATGTCGATGACGACAAACCGGTCTTCGAAGACGCAGCAGCGCAGCAGGTGGCGCAGTGCGTGCCAGGCATCGATTGGCGAGAAAGTGAAGCGGGGAATCAGGCTCTCGCGCGAACGCACATCGGTGAACGGAACGACCCACAGCCCATCTTGCCGGTGGAACGTGGTGCCCAGATCTTCGCTGCGAAACCCGGCCCAGTTGGTCATGAAGAAATCCATGAAGGAGTGCGGGATCTTGTCGCGCAGCCCCAGGGCCTGGACGAGATAGGACGGCGTGAAGCGGTTCCACTCGATAACGGCGCCATCTTTGTTGGTGAGGTTGCGATAGGCGTGAGCAAAACGCCAGGCGACCGAGCTCTTGCCAACCCCACCCTGAAAACTGGTCACGACGAACAGGCGTTCGCGTTTCGGTTCTTTGCGACTTCCCCCCGCTGGATTCATGCGTGGCTCCTTCGCTGGCGTTCCGTCGAGAGGATGACCATCGTGAGACATCTCCCCGGCATTCGAGTCACCGGCGTTGCTCACAATACATGAATAGCGATGGACGCAACCACCGGACGGCCATAGACCTGCAATCGCAGCGACAACCCGCAACCACGCGGCTTTGGCCCGACTCACCCCCACCCCAATGCCGCAACATTCAACCACAGACAGGATGGGGTGTCAACCGCTGCGGCTGCTGACCGCGCCGGTCTGATGTCAGGCCCGGGTCGGTTCGCAGATCTCGGGTTGCCCTGTTGCCAGACCTTCTGCTATTTTGTGACCGCCGGTGCTCGCATACGCGTCGGCTGCCAACCCATGGAACCGATCATTCACGTTCAAGGCCTGACCAAGCAGTTTTCCGGTCACCCCGCGGTGGCCGGTATCGACGTGTCGGTGCCCCCCGGCGTGATTTTCGGGTTCCTCGGACCCAACGGTGCGGGCAAGACCACCAGCATCCGCATGATGATCGGCCAGATTCCGCGCGATGCGGGGACGATCCGCCTCGCCGGCCTGTCGGTTCCCGACCAGATGGCCGGGCTCAAGTCGGTGATCGGGGTCGTGCCCGATCATCAGAACCTCTACGATCGCTTGTCGGTGCGGCAGAATCTCACTTTTTTCTGCGATCTCTATGCCCTGCCGCACGCCCGCGCCGACGAGATGATGGGCGAGGTCGGTCTCGCAGCCCATGCCGACAAGGCCGCCCGTGATCTCTCCCGCGGCATGCGGCAACGGGTGCTCATTGCGCGGGCACTGCTGCATCGGCCGCGTATCTTCTTTCTCGATGAACCCACGTCGGCGCTCGATCCGTACTCGGCCCTCGAGATCCGCAACCTGATCAAGCGTTTGCGCGAGGGCGGCACGACCACCTTCTTGACCACCCACTATATGGAAGAGGCCAACATGCTTTGCGACCAGATCGCGATTCTCCACCATGGACGCATCGTGGCCAACGATACGCCCAAGGCCTTGCGTTTGCGGCACGGACGCGAGATGGCGCTGGTGACCCTGCATGACAGCGACACCCCGCGCGAGTTTGCCTTGACCGATGCCGAAGCGAGACGGGAACTGGGTGAGTTGGTAACGGCGGGTCGGGTACGCACCATTCACTCGGCCGAGGCGACGCTCGAGGAAGTCTTCCTCAAACTCACGGGTGATGCCTGGAGAGCCGAATGACGCCACGACTCGTATTCGCCATCTTTCGCAAAGTCTTGCGGGACGGCCTGCGTATCTACCAAGTATTGCTCATGTT
>CAZADH010000332.1:0-6281 GCA_964483805.1 uncultured bacterium | reverse complement strand
TGAGCAGGAACGGTCCACGTCGCGCCCGCATCGGTGGAACGCGCCACACCCACGCCGGGATACGAGTCGGCACTGCCATTGGCTTCGCCCGTGCCAAGGTAGACGATGTCGGGATTGGAGGGATCGAGGCAGATGGATCCTGTGGCGAGGGTCGGCAAATCGTCGGACACGGGAGTGAAGGACGCGGAGAGCTTGGTGCCGTTGATGGATTTCCACACGCCGCCGTCGGCCGCGGTGAAATACACGATGTCGGGATCGGTGGGGTGAATGGCGATGCCGGTGAGCCGTCCGCCGATATTCACCGGACCGAGCTGCATCCACTGCGGCGCTGCGCCTTTGGCGAGCGTGGCCGCCGGCTTGTACACCGACATGCGCGCGCTCTCGCGCCACGCCTGCTCGCGCACACCGTCGGGGATGCTGCCGTCGGGCTCGACACGCTGATCGCGGAACCAGCGGAAGCGCTCGCGTATCCACTGTTCGCTGTCGCGATACAGGCGCAATTGCTCCGGCGGTTCAACGCTGCGGAACGGGGCGCTGTCCTGAGAGAACGCGGGAGTGAAGGTGACGGTGAGTGTGGCGAGAGCGAGCAGGGCGTAAACAAGCTTCATGGTGATGCCGGGCGAGTGCGACAAGGGAGGCGCGTCCGCACATCGTCGAGTATGCACGAAACGCATCTTCAAATTTCACATTCCTGTCACACGCGTGCAAGGAAAATCGGCATGCACCTGCGGATTGCTTTAGGAAAAGCGGACATCGCTCGATTGCGCTGTCCGCGTGAAGAGGGGTCGGTGAATGTGGATTACTTTTGCCGCGCGGGAACGCTTCTGCGCAACTCCATCTTGCCCATGTCGATGGCGACCTCGGCCGTGGCCTTGTATTTTTCGGCGAAGAACCGCGGCAGTTCGACGCCGGGCAGCTTGTCGCCCGGCACCGGGAAGGTCTGGCCGATGTGATCCCAGATGAAGTCATCGCTCTTGACCCGGTCGAGAATGTTCTGGGCCGCGATCGTCGCCGCGAGCATCTCGCCGCCCTTCTCGACCGTGCGCGAACTCTGGAGAAACAGGCTGATCACCGGGATCACGCCGATGCCGATGATCAGCACCGCCAGCATCACCTCGACCAGAGTGAAAGCGCGGCGGGGTGAGGTAATATTACGGTAATATCTCATCGCCGTTTCTGCGCCTCGACTTCGGGGGACACGTAGGTCTTTTCGTGTTTCTCGAAGCTCGTCAGATACTGGATGGCGGCCCGCGCGTTTTCGGCCACCGGCGAACGCGGATACTGCTCGACGATAACTTTGTAGGCCTCGAGCGACGCCGCGTTGTTTTTCTTGCGGAACAGCGCTTGCGCGACGCGGTACTGCGCCATGCTCGCCTCATCAGACCCCGGCATGGTCTTGACGATCTCTTCGAAAACCTGCAACGCCTGGTCGAATTTCTCGTCTTCGAGCAAAGACAGGCCCTTCGAGTAGTTCACCAGAAACTGCTGATTTGGCACCTGGGCGGCGGCGCTGCGCTCGAGCGGTTTGCCGGTCAGATCTTTGCCCTCTTTGAGCCACGGGAACGCCTCGCGCGCGTTGGCCGGCGCTGCGGCCGCGTCGCCCGGCACGGGCGCGCTGCCGCCGACCGAGGTCTCGGTCGGGCCCGCCGTTCCCGGCGGGCGCGCCGGCGCCCCGTCCTTCTGGCAACTGCACCCCACCAAGCAAACGAACGCGGGCACGAGGGCCAGAATCAGGACCCAGGCGGCGCGCCGGTTGCGTTCCATCGTCGTCGTCAGCAGCAGTGCGTCGAGATGACCTTCGCCAACTTGTCGACGATCATCCGGATCTCTTTTTCGTCGGGCCCTTCGGCCATGACGCGCACCATCGGCTCGGTGCCCGAAGAGCGCACCAGCAGCCGACCCCGGCCATCGAGTAGTTCTTCGTAATGGCGAATCGAGTCTTTGATTGCCGGGATGTTTTCGAAGTTCTTCTCTTTGACCTTGATGTTGACCAGCACCTGCGGCAGCTTGGTCATTACCGCGGCCAGCTCTCCGATCGGCATGCCTGTTTCTTGAATGACCTTCAACAGGAAGCAGGCCGTCAAGAGACCGTCGCCGGTCGTGGCGTACTCCGACAAAATGATATGCCCCGACTGCTCGCCGCCGATGACGCTCTTTTGGCGGTTCATTTCTTCGAGCACGAACCGGTCGCCAACCCGTGTCTTGTGCACCTTGATGTCGAGATTCTTCAACGCCAGGTCGAGGCCCAGATTCGCCATCACCGTCGTTACCACCGCGTTGCCCATCAAACGGTCGCGCTCTTTCAGATAACGACCGGCGATCGCAAGGATGAAATCGCCGTCGATCACGTCGCCCCGTTCGCTCACGGCAATGACGCGGTCGGCATCGCCATCGAAGGCGAAGCCGATGTCGAAATGTTCTTTGCGCATCATGTTGATGAGCGCGCCCATGTGCGTCGAACCCACGCCGGCATTGATGTTGATGCCGTCGGGCGTCGTGCCGATCGCATCGAGGCGGAAGCCCAGACCCCCGAAGAACGCCGGCGCCCACGGCGCCAACGAACCGTTGGCACAGTCGATGGCCAGCTTGATCTTGCGGTTCTGGTGCTCATCGGGCAACAGGTGCGCCAGATGACGCAGCCAGCTCTGCACGGCCTCGGGGTCGCGACCGATACGGCCGATCGCCTCACCGGTCGGCAGCTCGCTCGAAGCCCCGGCCTTGACCTGGGTTTCGATAGCGTCCTCGACGCTGTCGGGAATCTTGTAACCATCGGCGCCGAACAGCTTGATGCCGTTGTCGCCGAACGGATTGTGCGAAGCCGAAATCATGATTCCGCCCAGACCACCCAGTTCGCGGGTCAGATAGGCCACGGCCGGCGTCGGCAGCACGCCGAGCAAGCGGGCCTCGACCCCAACGCTGGCAATGCCCGCGGCCACGGCCGCTTCGAGCATCTCACCGGAAACCCGGGTGTCACGGCCGACATAGATCGGCCGGCGGTCTTTTTTGTGGTTCTTGAGCAGTTGGCGGGTGCCGTGTTGCGCGATACGAAACGCCATTTCGCCGGTCAATGCGCCGGCATTGGCCAGGCCACGGACGCCATCGGTGCCAAACAATCGTCCCATTCCTTTATTGCCTCCGGACACTCTGAATCAGCACACAGGGTGCCATACTCAATATATCACACCCGGCAAGTTCACCACAGATTTGCGTGGCTTGCCGTCCAGCCTTCCCGCACGGCTCCGGCCCGCGTGCCGGCCTATTGTCGGGTCAGGCGTTCGATCAGTGCTTGTGCGGCGGGCCAGGCAGCGACCAGTTCGGCCCGTTGTCCCATGACAAAACCGGCGGGTGCCCAACCCGGGGCCATGGTCGTGCCGAGCAACGCAAATCGACCCCCGGAACGAAGACGTGAACCCTGCCAGGTTCCCCGCGGCACGACGAACTGGACATGGTGGCCGGCGAGCAGATCGGGACCCAGCGTGACCGTTTGCGCGGGCCCGCCCGCGCGCAACAAGGTCAGATCGATCGGGTCGCCCAGATAGAAGTGGTAGATCTCGTCGGCATCGAGTCGATGCAGGGCCGAAAAGGTATCAGGTGTTAGTAGGTAATAAATCGCCGAGCCGAACTGTCGGGTGTCACCCTTTGGGGATGGTGACTCGTGCGGTGGTGTCGACCAACGCTCCCCGCCGGGGTTGCCCGGTGGCGCTGCGTCCGCGACTCCGTGCCAGGTCTCGGCAAAGAACCCGCCTTCCGGATGGGGCTGCAGGCCGAGGCGCTCGATGAGCGCCTCGGCCGACAACGTGTGCGCCGCCGACCGCATGCAATGAACCCCGGGCAACGGGACGGCCGCGCTGTCCTCGTCGGGAAGCTGCGGATGGCGGGCGTCGCGCCGGGTCATGCAGCCGTCACCGTCGCCGCTTACCCGGCGTCCGATGGGGCAGGCGCGGTGCAGTCAGATGCGGGGCCGGCGTCAGCTTTGGCGGATACAGTGCGTGTTTGGGTAGACCCTTCAGCGCTTCGGCGATGGCCCGCTGCAACTGTGGGTCGCGTCCGGCCGCGGCATCCTGCGGTGCAAACTCGATCTCGATGTCGGGATCGGTGCCGTAGTTCTCGACTCCCCAGCCCACGTCGCTGAACCAGAACGAGAACTCGGGTTGCGTCGTGATGCAGCCGTCGACCAGGTTTTGCCGCGGCCAGATGCCGATCACACCGCCCCACGTGCGTTTGCCCAGCAACGGCCCCAATTTCAGCATCTTGAAACAGTGCGAAAAGATGTCGCCGTCAGACCCGGCATACTCGTTGGTTACTGCCACAATCGGCCCGGCCACCGCATCGGTGGGGTAGGTGTCGATGCCAAACCACCGCGATTGGATGTACGCGATCCGCCGCCGTGCCAGTTTTTCGAGGATCAGTTGCGAGACGTGCCCGCCGCCGTTGAAGCGGACATCGACGATCAGGCCTTCGCGATCGACCTCGGCGAGGAACCCGCGGTGAAACTCTGAGTAGCCCAGCGGTCCCATATCGGGAACATGCACATAGCCGACGCGGCCTTTGGTTGCCTCGTGCACGATGGCGCGGTTGTGCTCGACCCACGCCCGATACCGCAGAGGCGTCTCGTTGGCCAACAGTTTCGCGGTAACGGTGCGGGGATTCCGGCCCTTCGCGTCGCCGACAGTGAGGTCGACCTCGGTGCCGGCCCGATGGACAAGCAGTTCACCGGGATGCGTCACCGACGAAACCGGGACACGATCGACGGCCAACAAGGTCTGGCCGGGTTCGACGTTCAGGCCGGGCCGGCCCAACGGCGAGCTGCGGGCTTCGTCCCACGGGTCGCCGTATGGAATCGCGGCGATCCGCCACAGGCCTCGCGATGCGTCGCATGCCAGATCTGCGCCCAGGAACCCGAGTGTGTACTGTGGATCGGGCCGGTAATCGCCACCCATCTCGTAGCAATGAGAAGCGCCAACCTCGCCCTGCATCTCCCACATCAAGTCAGAGAACTCGCCGCGGGTGCTAACCCGCTCCAGCAGCGGGGAATATCGCTTCCAGACGCCGTCCCAATCGATTCGGGCCAGATCGGGTCGCCAGAAGAAATGTTTCATCAACATCCAGGCCTCGCGGCACATCTGGCGCCACTCTGCCTGTGGTTTAACCGAGACCCGGGCGCGCGACAGATCGATCCAGCCGCTTTTCTTGCCGGGCCCCTCTTTGGCGGCATTCTCGTCGGGTTTCTCACCCGATTTCGCCACCCTGATTCGATATCCTGATCTCAATATCATCAATTTTCTGTTGATATTGGTTGAAATACTAGTAATTCCCGTTATCCATTGATCATGTTTTAAATTTTCTGTGTCATAGCAGTGCAGTGTGGCTTTGGCGGCCGGATCGCCGCTCATCCAGTTTTGATTGAGGGCGCCTTCGATCGGCACCGATGTAAACAGGACCTTGCCACTGATTGCCGCGATCTGCTGATACCGCCCGTCGGGTACCGGAATCGCCAGCACGCGGTCGGGCAGACCGTCGGTGTCGATCTTCGTCTCGGCGGGCGGGGTCGCGCCCGTCTTGCCTGCGATGGCCTTCGCGTCTCGTTTCGTCTTGCCCGGGCGGACGCTCTCGGCCTGAATGTCGCCGGGGTTCGGTTTCTTTGTCGTGTCGGTCGCCTCGACCGGCTTCGCCACCGGTTGGAACGGGGTGGGGGTCGCTTTGGCCAGAACCACCATGTACGGTCGCACGCCCTTGGGGAACCCCAGTTCGAAGTGCAGGTTGTCGTAGACCGGGTCGAATTCGCGGTGTGACAAGAAATAGAGATACTTGCCCGTCGGGTCGAACGTCGGCGAAACGTCTTGCAGAACCGGCCGGGTCACCGGGAAAATCTCACCCGTCTCGATGCGGCAAAGCTGGATGACCGTGGTGTGGCGGGTGACGGCGCAGCCGAACGCGGCCCACCGACCGTCGGGTGACCAATCGAACCCGGCAACCTCGCCATGGGGGCTGCGCCCGAGGATCCGTGGTTTGGGGGTCTTGTGGCCGAGATCGAGATGAATCAGTTCGTTGCGGTGGTTGGTCAGGAGAATCTCACTGCTCTCGGGTCGGGGCGACACCTTCAGGTCGCGCACGTAACCGACGTCGATTTTGGGGAAACGGGTGCTCGAACTCTCCTGATCGTTGACAGCGTGCAGCTCAATGCGCGGTTCGCCGTCGGCGTCACTGACGCAGACCAGTCCCTTGCCGCCGTTGATCCAGCGTGGCACCCGATAGCGCACGCCGTCGCGCTCGCCGTGCTG
>CAZADH010000331.1:0-6300 GCA_964483805.1 uncultured bacterium | reverse complement strand
CAGTATTGAACTGTGCCCACTGCGCGAGTGCGTGTGTTTTCTCAATGGCCATTTCTGGGCGGTCAAGGCCTACGTGCATCAACCCCGCGGGATCAAAACCCTGACCCTTTTCGTATCCCACAACTTCGACCGCGCGCGGGAGGCCGGTGTTCTCGCCGGTCAGATCCTCGGCCGGGCGCTCCTCGACCAGCCCGCTTCGCCTATCGTGCCGCACGTGCAAGACGTCGTCATGGGCTGACACCACTGTTGCGACCGTCGCGAGAGCCGCGAGGTTCTTGCGCCAGGATTCAAGGACCTGGGGTCGACGTCCCCACTGCGTCACGGGTCGGTGACACAGTGGGGATGTCTATCTTTGCGTCGGAATGCCGCTCCGCGTGGTTGCATTCGCAGGAGGCGTGCACTATAATGCATCGACTTTTTCGGGTCGCCGGCGCGCGACTGTTTCTCTGTCGACACGAAACCGCGCCACGCAGATACCTGGCTGCACTGGACACGCACACTTCACTGGAGGGCCACCGACCTTGACCCGCACGGCGCTGCTCGAGATTGGGTTCTGGGGATTGCCGGTTCCGGCGTTCACAGCACCTCTGTCGGCGCTGTCCCAGGTCTGTCGCGACACTCTGGCCGCCGACGGGCTGACGTTTGCCCGCGTGCAGAGCTACTGCACCGGACGCCGCCTGGCCTGGCTGATCGAAGGCCTGCCGGCCCAGTCGCCGGCCCGCGGCGTCGAGATCCGCGGTCCCAAAGCCAGTCTCGCCTACGATTTCAACGGCAATCCGACGCAGGCTCTTTACGGTTTCGCGGCCGATCAAGGCGTCGAGATGAATGCACTGTTCATCCGCACCGTCGACAACGAACAGTACTTGTTTGTGCGAAAACAGGCCACCGGCATGCCCATCGACAAGTATCTGCCCGCGCTCGTCGAACACCTGCTGTCGGCGGTGCCGTGGCGTGACTCGCCCTGGACCCACAACTCACGCCTGCCGTCACCACCGGCGTGGGTCGTGTTGATGGCCGACGACACGGTCATCGACTGCACCATCGACGGCGCGGCGTCAGGTCGACATACCCAGGCCTGGACCGGCATCGGATTCCGACCCGTTGAGTTGAGTCATGCCACGTCTTACTTGCGCACCCTCGAAGCGGCCGGCATTGATCCCACGCTCGAGCAGCGCAACAAGGTCTTGTCGTTGCGGCTGATGGAAGCGCTGCAGGCAGGCGAAACGCGACAGCGCGACCAGAAGGTCATCGATCGGGTGGTGCAACGGTTCGAGAGTCCCACGCCCCGGGTCTTTGACCTGCCTGCCGGGTTCGCCGAGCTTCCCGAGCCAGTGGCCGCAACGACGCTGGCCAGCATCGGGGAGTTTCTGCCGGTTCACCTGTCGAAGGGCGGGCTTGCCGGCCGGGCCATCGCGTTCACTGAACCTGCCGACACGCTGGGCGATGGCCAGGCACTCTGGACCACAACATTCGAACAGATCTCGAGAGCGGTACTGCGCGACTGGCAGGTCACGGCCAACACCCCACTGTCCGAGCTCGTCGTCCGCCTCATGGAACTGCCCTGTCCCGACAACCTCGGTTCCATGTATGAGCGGGCATTGCGCCTCTCCCGCCTCTGTCGCTGGTTGAGCGCAGGCTACGGCGGGGCCGTTCCCGAAGCAAAGACCGACGCCGCCTGCATGATGCTCTTCGTCGAGCGGTTCACGCCCTTGGGCCGCCGCTTTCCCGACCTGTCCGGCGTGTTGATTTCGCTGGTGGCTGAGGCGCAGAAGATCGATCCGCAGGTGGCCGTGGCCGTGACCGAATGGTGGCAGGCCGTGCGCGACGAGAACCTGTTGCCGGCATCACCTCTGGGGCAACTGTTGTGGGCCGCGGAACTGCTCGACCAGACGGCACAGGCGATCGCGCGCGATTTCGAGCACCGCAAATGGTTGCCGACAGCGGCCCGTCTGCTCGAAACTCTGGCCGGAACCGACTGGTCCGGCGACGTCCTGACCATGCCTGCCGACCTGCTCGGTTCCTATCCGTTCGGGCGCACCGGCGATAGCCCGCCCGAGCGCTGTCGCAATGCGTTTCGCGAAGGCATGCACCGGGCGCTGGAGAACGTCGGGTCGAGTCCGGAGCGGGTCGCATTTCTACTCGACAGTCCCGTGCTCAATCCCCGCGGCGTCATGAATGCCGCCAGAACGTGGCGGGATGCCTGGCCTGCCCATCTGCCCGCAATCGCCTCTCTCTACCAGCGCTTGCAGAAACGCATGGCCGACCTGGGGCCCACTCCGTTCGAAGGCGACCCCGGTCCGTTCGATCGCCCCCACGAAAAATCGCTGGCCGCGAGGCTCGAGCCGTTGCGGGGACGGGCGTGGGTGTGCCCCATCGCCGCCGTCGAAGCATTGTCGGAGATGCGGGCCGACGTCGAGGCCTGCCTCATCGATCTGCCTCCCATCGTCAGCGACGACGATGTGCCCATGCGCCAGCGACTGCATCTGCTGGCCCGCGTAATGCCACTTTTTGTGCCACTGGGCACCTTGAAATTGCCAACCCCCAGCACCGGGGACGACCTCAATCCCCCGAATACCGGCGCCGGATCCACCGGCCAACCGGTGTCCAGTCCTGAAAGGAGACCCGCGGAGTGACCGCCGAATCCGACGATCGTTCCCAGACCCCCTCGAATCCCGACAAGAACTCGGGGCCTGCCATCTACCCACTGCTTCCGTTGCGCGACGTGGTCGTATTCCCCTACATGGTCGTGCCACTCTTCGTCGGTCGCAAGAAATCGATTCGTGCCATCGAAGAAGCGATGATGAAAGACCGCAAGATCCTGCTGGTTTCACAAAAGCAGGCCAAGACCGACGAACCGGCGCTCGAAGACCTCTACGGAACCGGCACGGTGGCCGAAATTCTCCAGTTGCTCAAGCTGCCTGACGGCATTCTCAAGATCCTCGTCGAGGGCACCACGCGCGCGAAGATCACCTCGTTCACCAAGGTCGACGAGTATTTCGAGGTGTCGGCCGGCGAAGTGCCGATCCCCGATGAAAAAGACGTCGAGGTCAAGGCGTTGATGCGCAGCATCAACAGCTTGTTTGAGCAATATGTGAAGATCAACAAGAAGATCCCCATGGAAGTGATCATGGTGGTTAACAATGTTGAGGAACCCGGTCGCCTGGCCGATATCATCACTGCTCATCTCGCACTCAAAGTCGAAGAAAAGCAAGAGATTCTCGAACTGTTTTCGCCCAAGGGACGGCTCGAGAAGATCGCTGAAATACTGAATCGTGAACTCGAGATCATGATGGTCGAAAAGAAGATTCGCGGTCAGGTTCGCAAGCAGATGGAACAGATTCAGAAAGAATACTATCTGCGCGAACAGATGAAAGCGATTCAAAAAGAGCTCGGCGAGACCGATGAGCGGGGCGAGGAGATCGAAGAACTCAAGCAAGCGATTGCCAAGGCCAAGATGCCCAAGGAAGCGCGCGAAAAGACCGAGAAGGAGCTGAACAAGCTCACCAAGATGCCGCCGGGGTCCGCCGAAGCAACGGTGTCGCGCAACTACATCGACTGGCTGGTCAGTCTGCCGTGGTCGCGGCGCAGCAAAGACAAGCTCGAACTGCCGCGGGCCGAGAAGATCCTCGAAGAAGACCATTTCGGCCTGCTGAAGGTCAAAGAACGCATTCTCGAGTATCTCGCGGTCTGCAAACTCAAGAAGAAGCTCAAAGGCCCGATCCTGTGCCTGATTGGGCCGCCAGGCGTCGGCAAGACTTCGCTGGGCCGCTCGATTGCGCGGTCAATGGGGCGCAAGTTCGCCCGCATCTCGCTGGGCGGCATGCGCGACGAGGCCGAGATCCGCGGTCATCGCCGCACCTACGTCGGGGCGTTGCCCGGGCGGATCATGCAGGCACTGCGTGAGACCGGCACGCGCAATCCGGTGATTCTGCTCGACGAGATCGACAAGATGGGCATGGACTTTCGCGGCGATCCGAGTTCGGCGTTGCTCGAGGTGCTCGATCCCGAACAGAACTACGCGTTCTCCGATCACTACATCGCCACACCGTTCGATTGCAGCGACGTGCTGTTCCTCACCACGGCCAATGTGCCCCATACGATCCCCGGGCCACTGAAAGATCGTATGGAAATTGTATTTCTCCCGGGTTACACCGAAGAAGAGAAGCTCGAGATCGCCAAACGGTACCTCGTGCCCAAGCAGGTCGAGGCGAACGGACTCGAGAAGGTCAAGATCACGTTTGCCGATGACGGCATCCGCCACATGATCCGGCTGTACACGCGCGAAGCCGGCGTGCGCAACCTCGAACGCGAGGTCGCGGGCATCTGCCGCAAGATCGCCCGCAAGGTCGTGGGCGCCATGCCGACCACGAGCCTCGAAGGTGAAGGCGGCCACGGCGACTCCGACAAGGCCTCTGCCGCAGCGTCGGCTGCCGCAGCGACGGCTGCCGCAGCCGCAACAACCGACGCGGGCAGCAAGAAGAAGGCGGCGAAGGCGCCGGCCGAGGAAGAGTTCAAGGTGAACCCGAAGGCAGTCGAGACCTACCTCGGCGTGCCGCGATTCCACCCGGACAGCAAAGAAGAAGCCGACGAAGTCGGTGTTGCCACCGGACTGGCCTGGACCGAAGTCGGCGGCGCGATTCTGCCGGTCGAAGTCACGGTGATGCCGGGCAAGGGCAAAATGATGTTGACCGGCTCGTTGGGGCAGGTCATGAAGGAATCGGCCCACGCCGCGCTGTCGTATCTGCGCAGCCACGCCGATGCGATCAAACTGCCCAAGATCGATTACGATCGGCTCGACATGCACATCCATTTCCCGGAAGGCGCGACTCCCAAAGACGGGCCATCGGCGGGTATCACGATTACCATGGCACTGTTCTCGGCGTTGGCCGAGGTTCCGGTCAGCAAAGACGTGGCGATGACGGGCGAGATCACCCTGCGCGGCAAGATCCTGCCGGTCGGCGGCATCAAAGAAAAGCTGTTGGCAGCACACCGCAACGGGATCACCCGCATCGTCATGTCGCATGAGAATGCCAAAGACCTCGAAGAGATCCCGGCCGAGATTCGCAAGGCCATGGACATCCGCCTGGTCAAGAGTGCGGTCGAGGCCATGGACCTCGTCCTCGTCAGCCACCCGCGCACCACGCCGAAACGACCGTGGATCGTGAGCGGCGAAGGCAAATCGGGACGTGACGACGGCAAGAAGAGCGCGAAGTTGCGGCGCCGACGAAAGGCATGAACTGATGGCAAACGGCAGCGGGAACAATCCGGGACACGGTGACGGTCGTGGCCAGCGCGGCGGCGGCCAGGGTGGCTCGGGAAACCGGGGCGGCTACAGCAGCCACGGCAACTCCAGCGGGCGGGACCGCCGTCCGGTCGACAACCAGTCGAGTTCGATGCGCATCTTCTCGGCGCGCTTTGCGGCCTGCGTGGTCGACGAGTCGGGCGCACCCAACGACAATCTGCCCATCGTCGCCCTCGTTGGCCGATCGAATGTCGGCAAATCGTCGTTCATCAACTGCCTGGCCAACCGGCGGGAACTGGCGAAGACCAGTTCGACACCCGGCAAGACGCTCACGCTCAACTATTACCTGATCAACGAGTCGTTCTACCTCGTTGATCTGCCGGGTTACGGCTACGCCAAGGCGAGCAAGGTTTCGCGCGCGCGCATCCAGCAGATGGTCGACGGTTTCTTCGAACGCACGGCGAATCTGCGCGGCGTCGTGCTTCTGCTCGACATGCGGCATGCCCCGATGGAATCCGACAAGGCGATGTGGCGGTGGCTGCTCGAGCATCGCACGTTGCGATGCCTCTTGTTGTTGACGAAATGCGACAAGTGCGGGCGGTCGCAGCAAATCCGCCAGCAGAAGGTGATTCACCAGCGCCTGAAAGTCAACCGCAGTCTGATGTTCTCGGCGAAGACCGCGCAGGGGCGCATCGAGGCGCTCGAGGCCCTGGCCAACGTGCTCGGGTTGGGCGCAAACGCCTTCTCGTTGCCACACGATCCGATTGATGAGGCGGAACGGGCTGAACTGGCCGCGGCGGGCGAAGGCCCGGCTGTCGGACTGCCAGCGACCGAAACCCCGGACACAACCGAAAGTGAAGCTGGGTCCGTTTTGCCCGCAGAGGCGCCATCTGACGGCGGGGGCACGGAACCGGCCCCCGCTGGAGCCGCGGCGCCGGCAGCGCTTGCCCCCGACGGCACCGCGGTGGGAGCGCCGCCACCACGCCCGGACCAGGGCGGTGACCGCCAGCGCGGCAATCGCGGTCCGGACCGGCCTCGCGACCGCGATCGGGGCCGCG
>CAZADH010000330.1:4270-6306 GCA_964483805.1 uncultured bacterium | reverse complement strand
CGGACGGGGGCGCGGGTCGGCCAGCGACTCGCCAGCCTGGATGCGCCTGCGGTTCGACGCGGAGTCGCCGACAACAAACTCGACCTCGCGCCCGTAGCGGGTCCGGTAGTATCGGATATCGGTGAAGGCTCGGCGAAGACCGTTGAAGACGAGATTTTCGAGAAGATGACCGGAATTCGTCAATACACCGGATGACAGCGAGGTGACCAGCGAATGATCGATGCAGTAGACTTTTTTCGGATTCGCATTGGCCCGTGCGATCGAAGCATCGAAGATCTTGACCGTAAACAGGAAAAACGCATCTTCGAACCAGGTGAGATAGTCCGAGACGGACGCCTTGGGAACCTTGTGGCCAAGGGCCTGAAGAAACCCAGTCAGCGCGTTGATCGAGTACAGTGAAGCGACATTATCGATGAGGCGATGGGCCAGGTCGACGACCGCTTTCGGATGGCCGATGTCATGTCGTTCGATCAGGTCGCGAAAGAGAATCGCATTGGCGTATTCCTGGTGGGTCTTGATCCGAAGAGGTTTGGCGAGGGTGGCCACTTCGGGAAATCCGCCGGTCTCCCAGTACAGTTCGAAGGCCTTCTGGACCTCGAGGCGTTTGCGGGTCGACAGCGCTTTCGCGGCCTGGACCCCGAGGAAATCGAGGTACTCGCGGAACGAAAATGGGAAGAGTTCCCAGGAAAGTGCGCGTCCGCGCATTTGCGTAGCAACCTCACGCGACAACATCTGCGCCGATGACCCGGTGAGATAGACCTCGCACTTTTCAGTGCGCAGAAGGCGATCGACGAACTTCTCCCACCCGGGTACCGCCTGGATTTCGTCGAGAAAGAAGTAGACCCGTTCGGCCTGTTTCTTCTCCGGAAAAAGTGAGTAATAAGCCTCCAGGACGCATTCCAGGCCCTCCTGAGGCAAGCGATGGAGGCGGTCGTCAAAGAAATTGAGATGGACCATGTTCTGGCGCGACACACCTGCATCGACCAGTCGCTGCATGATCTGCATCATGAACGTCGATTTTCCACAGCGTCGCACGCCAATGCAGACCGAGGCTTTGCGGGGGATTGCCCTCAGATCGAGGTCCCGGGGAACCCCGGTCTCGAGGGGCATTTCCTGGGAATCCAGGATCAGGGTCTGTAGGAGTTCGAGCATGGGTGACCGCCTTGATCGGGATGATCGGTTGCCAGAATGGCATGTAACTGGTAAGCCATGTTACCAGTTTAAGCCATATGTGGCAACGAAAACTGTCAACAGTGCGCGGGCGGACGCGCGTGCACCCTCAATCAAGTCGTCGCATCCGCCACCACTCGTAGCCGGGAATTGCCCATGCTTCGGGATGAATCTCTCGATTTCACGGTCGCGGGAGCCCGGTAGCACAGAGATTCCAAACTTCAACCTTCGAGGATGGGCTTCGATGCCCCTGGTTGAATTCGCGCGTCAAACTTGGAGGTAGGTGTTCTTCAGCAACTTCATCTTCTGACATCAGAGCGTGCTGCGCAAGTCGCGACCAGATGCCGGGAGGGAAGCGTCGAATGGGGACACCATGCCCTTCGCAACGTTGCTTCAGGTGAGACTTTCGCACTGAGTATGGTGTCCCCACCGCGGCATGTGGCGATCACGCGCAGGCCGCCGCCGACGCCGGGATTGCGCGGCTCGCCGCCAGGGTCCAGGGCCTCGGCGGCGTCATCGTGTTGAATCGCAACGGCACGCCCGCCTCGGCGTTCAACACGCCACGCATGGCCACCGCCTGGATGAACGAGACGATGCGTCGGTCACTGGCGACCCTCTGACCTGACGCTACACGAAAAAAGCAACACGTCGACGGTCTGACCATGCGGCTTTGCCGCCAACGGTGCAGATCGGGCGGCGGCACCCTGCGGACCCTGGTTTGGCGCTAGACTCGAGCACGGTAATGAAATCCGCTGAAGTGAGCGTATCGGAGGTCTGGCGTGCATCGATTGGCGTTGCGGTGGTTCGTGTCGGTGTTGATGATTGCGCTGATGGCGTTGCCGGCGGCCGCCATGCACAACCCGGGG
>CAZADH010000330.1:0-4260 GCA_964483805.1 uncultured bacterium | reverse complement strand
GCCGTCTCGTCGGCCGCCGATCCCCATGACATCCGGCCGCCGGTGTCCCGTGGTGCGGGCGGATCCGCGCTCATCGACAGCTTGCTTGGCGACACCGCTCTCGTCAGCCGCACCGCCCTCGTCGTCACCCGGCCGGATGGCAGCCTGGGCGCGTGGCTCGGCACGCTGAGCGCGTCGGGGCGCAGCAGCGGCGAAGACGCCGCGTGGGCCTTCCTGCGCGCGCATGCCGATCTCGTCGGGTTGCCTGCATCCGACGCCCCGGCGCAACCGCGGGTGGTCGCAAATCGACGCGGAGGCGGGGCGACCCACATCGTATTTATGCTGTATGTCGTCGACACGCCGGTACTCGGCAGCGAGGTCGGGGTGCATCTCGACGATGCAGGCGTCGTTCGCCTGCTCAACGGCTCGTTTCCGCGGGTGACGGCGATCTCGCGCGGCAGCGCGGTGTCGGCGGACGAGGCGATGCGTATCGCTGCGTCCTCGCTTCGCATCAGTCGTGTTCGCCGGCCGATGACGGCGGCGCGCGCGTGGCTGGCCGACGGCCGCGGGGCTCGCTGCGCGTGGCGGGTGACGGTCGCGGCCGATGATCCCATGGGCGACTGGGACGTGCTGGTCGACGCCGGCACCGGCGAGATCGTGCGCACGGTGAACAACCTGAACTTCGTCACCGGTCGTGGCTCGGTTTACGCCCATCACCCCGCGGCCGGAACACCCGTCGAGGTGCCGTTGCCGTATCTCGTCGGCCAGTGGCGCCACGACCTCTGCGGCGACTTTGCCCAGGTCAACAACATGCAGGGCGACGAGGCGAGCAACCCGGCCGACATTCATGTCTATGCGCCGACCGACACCCACTTCGCCGAAGTGATGGGCTACCATCACATCACCCGTGCCCACGACTTCTTCAAGAGTATCGGCTGCGCGACCATGGAAACCTCGATGCGCATCAACGTGCACCACCGCATGAAGGACAACGCGTTCTTCTCGCCGCGCGACGCGAGCATCAATCTTGGCGACGGCGAGAAGATGAACGACTTCTGGGCCGAGGAGAGCGTGTTCTACCACGAATACGCGCACGCCGTGTATCACAGCATCCACCCGACGTTGAACTGGAAGGAATCGGGCGCGATGAACGAAGGCCAGGCCGATTACTTCGCCGCCTCGCTCGACAACGACCCGATCATCGGTGAATACGTGATGGCGCGCGCGGGTCAGCCCTGGCTGCGCAACCTGACCGACACCGTTCATTACCCCGAGGACATCGACGGCCAGGTGCACCAGGACGGCCGGATCTGGGGCGCCACCCTGTGGGACCTGCGCACCGCGCTCGGCGCAACGGTCACCGATCGCCTCGTGTTGGCGGGTTTTCAATACATCGTCGGCGAGGATCCGACGTTCATCGATGGGCTCACTGCGCTTCTGGCGGCTGACCAGGCGTTGTACCAGGGCGCCAACCTCGCAACCATCCAGACGGTGTTTGCCCGTCGCGGTATCACCGGCGATTCGGCCGGCCAGACGGTTCTCGACGCCGCCGACCTGGCGCAGATGGCCCGGTTCCGCCGGGTTCACGGCGAGTAGGATTCCGCGCGGCTCCGACAGGGGGTCGGGCCGCCACGCAAACCCCGGCGCGGACGAACAATCACCACGCCGACAGGCTGAGCGACAGCCCCGGATCGATGATCGGGATTCGAGCACGGCAGACCGTGCAAGGGAGAAGTCATGAAGAAGCACCTGTCATTGTTTGTATTGCTGTTCCGCGGCGTCGCGCATCCCGTTCAACATCTCGTCACCGGTTGTCTGGCCCTCGCCTTGATCGTGCTGCCCCTCGCCGTTCACCGGGCTGCGGCCGACCCCGCCAACATCGCCGTCAATGAGTGGGCATTCTTCCAGACGTTCAACGTTCAACCCGGCCAACCGTTTCACTCGACGACCCTGCAAGAAAACTCACCGGTGCAGACCACCGGCAGCACCCTGCCGGCCGGCGTGGTCACGCCGAAACTGATTGTGCCCGCCGCCTGCACCCGGTGGGTGCCGTTTGCCGGGAAACCCGGGCAACCGGCAAGCCATGAGGGCCTCGACCTTGTGCACCACGACCCGGCGAAACCGCATGTCATGGTGATGGCCGCCGCCGACGGCGTCGTCGCCTACGTGCGCACCGGGTGTCCGCAGTCGAGCATGTTCAGCCGCAACACCTCGCTGCGCGAGGCCGGGGCCGGCTGGGGCAACCATGTTGTCATCTATCACGGGCCGACCGGGTTCGACGCACGCGGTAACGAGCAATATGCGTTATTTACCCGTTATGCACATCTTGCGCCCGGTTCGATCACGCTGAAGCCCGGCGATCGCGTGGGGCGCGGCACCGTCGTCGGCGAGATGGGCAATACGGGGCGCAGCGAACTGCGCCACCTGCACTTCGAGTTCGGCATCAAGAAGAGTCGCTTCGTCACGACCCAACCCGCCCAGAGCCTCGACGCCGTCTACGATCCACGCAAGTTCATGCCCGACCCGATGGGGCCGAATTGACACCGGGAAACTTGCCTACAACACGGCCTCCCAGGGGCAACTGACCAGCAACTGCAGTCGAGCGGGACCCGGTCGGACCGGCCGCAACTCGAGCCGGACCGCCGAAGTGACGCGAGCGAGGCGACGCCGCAACCGGACCAGCGCGGCCTTGAGCGCCGGCCAATCGGTTTCGGGGTCGTACTCGGTGCCCCACACCGACCGATAGAGATCGGGCAACGGGATCGGCTCGGCAGAAGCCAGCAACAACTGCGAGAACAGCCGATGCGGATACGACCCGGGCCGGAGGTGCGCCGAACGCTGGGCGAAACCCAACCGACCGGCGATGCCGTCAAAGCGCAAACCCGGGCCAGGCAGGGTCTGTTGCCATACGTCGTATTGATCACGCGCAATCCGCTGCACGGTTCCGTTCTGCCAGTGCATGAGCGCGACCGGCGTCGCCACCCGCCGTTTGAGAATGCGGAACAATCGACGTAACCAGACGAAGCGCTCGCCCAGAACCAGGCGCAGATCCGCGGGGGTCTTCAACCAGAAACGGCGCAGCAGCAACCGGGCCGCCGGCAGATCGTGGTGTTCGAGATCGCGGGCGAGGAGAAACCACAGCGGGTCGTGGTAACGGGTTGCCAGCAACGCCGGAATCGCCCGCTCGGGCTCGATCGCCGAGAACGCCTCGGGAGCCATCAGCCAGGCGCAACACTGCATCTGCAGGCGAAGGCAATGGTCGCCGAGATCGGCCACCGTCGCGAGCACCGCGCGGAGTTCGGCGACGGGCGGCCTGCCCTCGTCATGCGCCCGGGCCAGCGCGCCATAAAAACGCACCAGGGCAATTTCGTCGACCGGAAAGGACTGTTCGACACCGAGGCGCGCCAGTTCGGCAAACTCGCCGCGCGCGGCGGCGAAGTCACCGAGCAGCAAGGCCCGCAACGCGCGGTAGAAGCGGACGAGAAACGCCGAACCCGCCGGCAGGGCATCGGTGACCGCGGAAACGCGCGCCCACTCGACCTGCGCGGCCCCACCCTGGCCCAGCAATTCGAGCGTCCAGGCGATGAGCGCGTGCGTCTCCGCGCGACTGACGGCGTCGCCGAGTTGTTGTTGCGTGGTCAGGGCGTCACGAAACAGTTTCAACGCCCGGGTGGCGTCACCCGTTGCCAACCGAACCTTGCCCAGCGTCATCAGCGACGTGCTGACACCGAGCGGATTGCCCGTCTCGCCATGAAGGCGCAACGACTGCGAAAGATAACGGGTCGCCCGCTGAAACCGACCGGACTTGAACTCGACGAGCCCGAGATTTGTCAATACATTAGCAAGACGGGCTCGCTCGGCGCGCACGTCATCGAGTGCCATGGCCGCGGCGTAACTGCGGCGCGCTTCGCGCAAGTTTCCGCGGGCGTATTCGACGTTGCCCATGGCGGTCTCGACCGCGTAGAGCCGCGACCGCGCACCGCATGAAGCGAAGTGACCCCGGGCCGCCGCGAGCTCGCTCACCGCGCGGTCGAACCGGCGAGCGTGCCGGAGCGCGATGGCCGCCGTGTAGGCCAGGTCGCCCAATGCCGCGGCGTCTTCGGAAGGCGTCTGCACCCGCGCAGTCTCGACAACATCGAGGGCCTCGTCGCATCTTCCCTCCTGTGCGAGAACGCGGGCGCAGGCAATCGCAGCCCCCAAAGGCACATCCAGACAGCGTTGCCGGCGAGCCGCCCGCCCACGATGGGCGTAGTGGGCGTTTGCCGCCATGGAGGGCGGCCC
>CAZADH010000329.1:0-6337 GCA_964483805.1 uncultured bacterium | reverse complement strand
GGTCGAGGAGATGCCCAGCACGACACTGCCGACATGCGCCCGCACGGCCAGCATGCAGCCGGCACAGTAGACGACAAAACCACCCGACACCTGCTCGGTGGACGCCCCGTAGGCCTTCATCGCTGCCGCGGCCACCCGTCCGGCCCGATTGACCAACGCCGTCGGGGTGCCGTGCATGAGCACCAGCTCATCGCCCTCGTGAACCGTTGAAAACAGCGTCAGTGAGCCGTCGGGGCGAATGCGATCGGGATGGGACAGGCGGTAGTACGGCACGCCACCGACCGTCCCGACCATGCGGCCGAGCGGAGCCATCGTGGTCAGCGCCAGGATGTTGTTGGCGCTGCCCAGCACACCGCGAAGCGCCCCGGATGTCCATACATTGTAAACATCCGCCGCCGGTTTGCCGTCGATCATCGACAACACGCGCCCTTCGGCCCGGGTGACCCGCCCCCGGTGAGCGGTCGGCTCGTAGCCGCTGTGAAACGCATACATGGTCTCGACCGAGGGGAACAGCACGGTGATCACCACGGCGTTGGCGAAGGCCCGACCGTTGGCGATCTGGCGCCAGTGACCGGCGATGGTGTTGTCGGCCGAAGACCCGCCCAGGATCGGCACCTTGTTGCCGATCAACGATTCGATGCCTTCGATGAGCAACTCCTCGCATCCTGGCGCTGCGCTCAACAATACGATGGCCGGCGCTTCCCCGCTCCGTTCGGCATGATGCAATGCTGCCTGCGTCGCCGCCACGGCCGCCGCCCGCGGGTCGACACCGATCTCGGCCGCCCCCACGCCATAACTGCCCTCGGCATCGACGAGACCGAACAACGCCAGACCCAGACCATCGCTCCCGTGAAACCCGGCCTCGGTCATGACCCCCTGACACGAAGTGCCACCATGCACCGGTAAGCCGGCGGCGACGCGCCCCAGCTCGTCGGCGACCACCGTCGCATCGTAGCCGGAGAACGTGCAATACAGGTAAG
The DNA here is from genome assembly GCA_964483805.1 of uncultured bacterium. Taxonomy (GTDB): domain Bacteria; phylum Muiribacteriota; class Ozemobacteria; order Ozemobacterales; family Ozemobacteraceae; genus CAZADH01. The sequence continues at coordinate 5,357 of CAZADH010000329.1, read as the reverse complement.
TCGGCCGCCCACCGAGCTTCGCCTCCAGATTGGCATAGGCATCGGCCACCGCCTGGGCGCCACCGATCGCGGTCGACCACGACGTCGAAGTTTTCATGATGTGCTGATCCCCAACCTCTCGAGACTTCGCCAAAGAGACCCACAACGGCGCCCCACCCACAGGGCGCCTCATCACCCACAGCCTGCTACCCCGCAGGCCAACCCACGAGTGTCACTATACCAGAATGCGCCGCCGCCCGCGACAAGCGCCGCACGATGGCGGCGTCAACACGTGCGTGCACGCCTGTCGCCGTAACTCGTTCGTACCCGCCCGAGATCTGCGCCCGACCGCAAAAAACCGCGGCCCCCTTGCGGGGACCGCGGTTTGCACCGCTGCAATACAGAGTATTGCGAAGCGATTACTTGACGGCGACGTTGGCGCCGGCTTCTTCGAGCTTCTTCTTGATCGTGGCGGCTTCGTCTTTGGAGACGTGCTCTTTGATGGGCTTCGGAGCGCCGTCGACCAGGTCTTTGGCTTCTTTGAGGCCCAACGAGGTGATCTCGCGGACGACCTTGATGACGTTGATCTTGTTGGCACCGGCGCTCTCGAGAACGACGGTGAACTCGGTCTTCTCGGCGGCGGCGGGAGCGGCACCAGCGGCCGGCATCGCCATGGCCATGGGGGCGGCGGCGGTAACGCCGAACTTGTCCTCGATCGCCTTGATCAAATCGGACAATTCAAGAACGGTCATCTTCTCGATGGCTTCCATGATCTGCTGCTGAGTCATTGCTTATATTTCTCCTTCGTACGAATATTTGCGATTTGGTTTGCCTGTGTTTCAGGCCAGGCTCGACGCCACAACTTTAGGCGGCGGGAGCGGTTTCGGACTTCTTCTTTTTGACCGCCTCGAGCGCATAAGCGAGCTTGGCGATGTTCTGCGACAGCACGACGGCGAGGTTGCGGATCGGCGCTTGCAACACCGACAACAACATCGACAACAACTGTTCGCGACCCGGGAGTTTCGACAATGCCTCGAGATCGGCGGTGCCGAGCAGCTTGCCTTCGAGCATACCGGTCTTGAACTCGAACTTCGCGACCTCGCCGGCAAACTTCACCAGCGCCTTCACCGGCGCCACCGGATCAGTGTAACCGAAAGCGATCGCCGTGGGACCCTCGAGGTGCGGCAACAACGCCTCGTGACCCAACTGTTTGCACAGCCGTTTCACCAACGTGTTGCGAACCACACGCATCTCGTCGCCGGAAGCGCGGATCTCTTTGCGAATACGGGTCATCTGCTCGACGTTCACGCCCGAGTAGTTCACGAGCACCATGACTTTGGCGCGCTCGAACTTCTTCTGCATATCGAGGATGTATTCAGCCTTCTTGGTGGTATCAACCATCTTTTCTTGTTTCACCTCCTTCGTCAGAACGTTGCGTAAAAAATCAGAGAAGGTTCCCGGCGAGCCGGAAACCTTCTCGTTTTAACGAATCAGTTTCTCGATCTCGGCAGGCTGGCCTCGACGGCCATTTGCTGCATCGCTGCGACCTGCGGTCTACGACCGGGGGTACCTTTGTCCCGAGGGACAATCAAGATATTAGCACAACGAAGGGGCTTTGTAAACCGCTTTCGCGGGAGAAAATTCGAAGCATGGTTCACGAAAGAAGACACAAGACCGTCCGACCTGCCCGGCTCCGCGAGCACTGCATCTCGCATCGACCCCTTCGGACCGATGACCAACATGGATCCAAGTCATCGTCCATCGTTTTCCTCATCCCGTGCATCCTGTCCATCCATGTTACCCCGGGTCTCCTCAGGCACCCTCGTTTGATCACTGATCTCTCGCGTTAAACAGAACCGGGGCCGCTTGCGCGACCCCGGCGTTGTGTTGACGTATTTCTATTGTATTGCAGTAATTACGATGCCTTCTCGGCTTCGGCGCGAACTTCGTTGATGTCGATGAAGAAGCCCGGCCCCATCGTGGCGCTGACCGACACGTTGCGGATGTAGGTGCCCTTGGCACCGCTCGGCTTGTTCTTCAGGATCGCCGTCATGAAGGTCATGAAGTTCTCTTTGAGCTTCTGGGCGTCGAACGAAGCACGACCGATCGTCGACTGGATGATCCCGGCTTTCTCGACGCGGAACTGGACCTTGCCCGACTTGAGGTCTTGCACGACCTTGCCGATGTCATTGGTCACGGTGCCGACCTTCGGGTTCGGCATCAGGCCGCGGGGACCAAGGATGCGGCCGAGCTTCCCGACGAACTTCATCATGTCGGGGGTCGCCACGCACGCATCGAAATCGGTCCAGCCACTCTCGATCTTGGTGGTCAGGTCTTGGGCGCCGACGAAATCGGCACCAGCGGCTTCGGCCTCTTTGGCCTTGTCACCGGCGGCGAAACAAGCGACGCGCGGGACCTTGCCGGTGCCGTGGGGCAGAACGACGCTGCCGCGCAGCTGCTGATCGGCGAAACGCGGGTCGAGGTTGGTGCGGACCGCGACGTCGATCGACTCGTCGAACTTGGCCGAGGCACTCTCTTTGATCTTCGGGAACACATCGGTCAGAGGATTCTGCGTCATCCGCTCGGGATTCAGCTTGGCCTTCTTCTCGTTATACCGTTTGCTGTGTTTGGGCATGATGAATAAACTCTCCTGTCAAAATTGGGTTCATCACCGTGGTCCGCGGTCACAGTACCGCTCCCACGTTCCACCGCGCGGTCGGATTACCGGCGCCCGGTGGCGATGAGCGAATCAGTTCAGATCACGTCGATGCCCATCGAACGGGCAGTGCCCTTGACCATGCTGATGGCGGCTTCGAGGCTGCCGGCGGTCATGTCGGGCATCTTCAGTTTGGCGATCTCGGTGGCCTGAGCCAACGTGATCTTGCCAACCTTGGCGCGACCGGAAGTCGCCGTGCCCTTCTCGACCTTGGCCGCCTTGCGCAACAACACCGGCGTGGGCGGGGTCTTCGTGATGAACGAATAGCTGCGGTCAGCGTAAATCGTGATCACGACCGGAATGATGGTGTCGCCTTCTTTTGCGGTGCGCGAATTGAAGGCCTTGCAGAAATCCATGATGTTCACGCCGTGCTGACCCAGCGCCGGACCGACCGGAGGCGCAGGATTTGCCTTACCGGCAGGAATCTGCAACTTTACGAAACCCGTGATTTTCTTGGCCATACCGAACTCCTTATTAGTCGAAAGCCCGTCAACTCAGGCTCACGTTTCCTCGAGCTGGATCAGATCGACTTCGATCGCCGTGTCGCGGCCGAAGATGTAAACCAATACCTTGGCCTTCCGCTTCTCTTGGTTGATCTCTTTGATCACCCCGATGAAGTCGGTGAACGGACCATCGATGATCTTAACCGTCTGGCCCTCGGTGAAGCTGATCGGCGTAAGTGCCGCCGACCGCTGCGGACCGATGCCGGCCTGACGCAGCACGTTCTGCACTTCTTTTTCCTGCAACGGCGTGGGCTTGTCGCCCAGGCCGACAAAACCTGTCACGCCCGGGGTGTTCTTCACCACCGTCCAGGTCTCGTCGTCCATGTCCATCTGGACCAACACGTAGCCCGGATAGATCTTGCGGGTCTGCGTGACCCGCTCACCGTTCTGCACCTTGTCGGCGCTCTCGGTGGGAACCAAAACCTGGAAGATGCGATCGGACTTGTTGAGCAGGTTCACCCGGTGTTCGAGGTTGGCCTTAACCTTCTGCTCATGCCCCGAATGGGTGTGAACCACATACCAGCGAGCCTTGGAAATGTCCACGACGTCAGCCCTTGATTCCGATGACCCAGGTCAGCACGCCATTGAAGATGACATCGATGATGCCAATGAACGCGCCCATGAGAATCGAGCTGATCACGACCGCTTTGGTCGTCAGCTTGATGTTCTCGAACGTCGGCCAGGCGACGCGACCCTTGTTCGGCCGGACTTCGATCCAGACCTCGCGCAAGAACTTCTGGGTGCCCCGGAGGTATTCACGCAGACTTTCCATTATTCGCTAAACCCCGCTTGTTATTTAGAAATCCAGAAACCCAACAGGCCAGGAGGGAATCGAACCCCCAACCCCCGGTTTTGGAGACCGGTGCTCTGCCAATTGAGCTACTGGCCTTTATCGCCTCGATTAACACCACGACACCCGGTCTCGTTACGAAACCCGGTGTCAAGACAAGGTATTACTTGCCCTCTTTGTGGGTCGTGTGTTTCCGCTCTTTCGGACAGTACTTCTTCAGCTCGATCCGGTCGGGATCGTTGCGCTTGTTCTTCATCGTCGAGTAGTTCTTCATTTTGCACGACGTGCAAACCAGGTTGATTTGTTCTCGCATACTACACCTTCTTTGTTTCTGCCTCGCCGGTGAAACTTGCCCACCGACAGCAAAGGGGCGCCATCCGTTGGACCGCCCCCGCTACGAACACCCAGGAACCTCGATCCCGGTGGGCCCTTCACGAGCCCACCGGGTTTCGAGACACTGTTAGTCGAGGATCTCGCTCACCACGCCGGAGCCGACCGTGCGGCCACCCTCGCGGATCGCGAAGCGGAGCTGAGCCTCGCACGCGATCGGCGTGCCGAGGGTCGCGACGATCTCGACGTTGTCACCGGGCATGACCATTTCTTTGTCAGCCGGGAGCTCGCAATCGCCGGTAACGTCAGTGGTGCGGAAGTAGAACTGGGGCCGGTAACCCTTGAAGAACGGAGTGTGGCGACCACCCTCTTCCTTCGTCAAGACGTAAACCTGACCGCGGAACTTCTTGTGGGGTTTGATGCTCTTGGGCTGCGCCAAGACCATGCCGCGCTCGATGTCGGTGCGCTCGATGCCGCGCAGGAGCACGCCCACGTTGTCGCCGGCCTGACCCTGGTCGAGCAACTTGCGGAACATCTCGACGCCGGTGCAGACGGTGGTGCGGGTCTCTTCGCGCAGACCGACGATCTCGACGGTCTCGCCGACCTTGACCTTGCCGCGCTCGATGCGGCCGGTGACGACGGTGCCGCGACCGGTGATCGTGAAGACGTCTTCGATCGCCAACAGGAACGGCTGGTCGACCATGCGCTTGGGCTCAGGAATCCAGGTGTCGAGGGCGGCCACGAGGTCCATGATCGCCTTCGGACCGTACTTGCCGCTGCCGGCAATGGCTTCGGTGGCGCTGCCGCGAATGACCGGGCACTTGTCGCCAGGGAAGTTGTACTTGGTGAGCAGGTCGCGGACTTCGAGCTCGACGAGATCGAGAAGCTCGGAGTCTTCGACCAGATCGCACTTGTTCAAGAAAACGACGATGTAAGGAACACCGACCTGGCGGGCCAACAGGATGTGCTCGCGGGTCTGGGGCATCGGACCGTCAGCGGCCGACACCGTCAGGATCGCGCCGTCCATCTGGGCGGCGCC
>CAZADH010000328.1:0-6339 GCA_964483805.1 uncultured bacterium | reverse complement strand
CGGTAGGCGTTGGTTCATTACAGTGTATTGACTGTGTCAATAACGACGCGGTCGTTCACAGGCCGCCCGAGATGACCACGGTCTCGCCGGTCATGTAGGTGTTGTGCTCCGACAGCATGAATAGCGCCATCTTGGCGACCTCTTCGGGCGTGCCGATGCGGGCCATCGGGCAGAAGCGCTTGAAATCTTCCTGGCGCTCTTCGGGCAGGTTGCGCGAAAAGGCGGTCTCGATCAGGCCGGGCGCGATGGCATTGACGCAGATGCCGTAGCGGCCCACTTCCTTGGCGAGCGTATAGGTGAAGCCGACGATCGCTGCCTTGGTCATCGCGTAATGCACCGGCACCGCCGCCACCGGCCGCACCCCGCACACCGAGGTGACGTTGAGCACGTGACCCTTGATCTTCTTGCCGATCAGATGCCGCAAAAACGGCAACGTCGCGGTGTACAGGGTGTCGATGTTGACGCGCACGGCCCGGTGCCACTCCTCGGGTTCGAGCATCAAAAACGGTGTGTTGTGGCTGACCGCCGCGTTGTTGATGAGGATGTCGGCGCCGCCGAGCTTGTCGAGCGCCGTCTTCACCAGTTTGGCGCCGACCGCGACCTCGGCGGCATCGCCCTTGACCACGACGCACTTGCGCCCGAGCTTCTCGATCGCATCTTTGGCCGACTTGGCCGCATCGTCACGCGCAGAATAGTTGATCAACACATCGGCGCCGACCTCGGCGCACGCGATGGCCACGGCGCGGCCGATGCCGCGCGTGCCGCCGGTGACGATGACCTTCTTGCCGTCGAGTCGGATCTGCATGGGTGCTCAGCCGCCGTGCTTCTCGCGCAGTTTCTGCTCGACCAGTTTGCAGAACGTCTCGACCGTGAACAGATACGGGATCCGCCCGACCGGCATGCCCGCGGTGATGCGACTGGTGTCGACCTCAGGCATGTGCTCGCGCATGCGCGCCGCACCACGTTCGGTCAGTTGCCCGTCGCGCTCGAACTCACCCTCGGGGATGCCTTCGCGCGCAGCCGTCTCGATCTGGCCACGTTTGATCTTGATGCCGAACTTTTCTTCGAGCGCGAACAGGATGTCGAGCAGATCGAGCGAATCGCAGCCCAGATCATCGATGATCTTCGCCTTCAGCGTGATCTTCTCGCGTGCCGTGCCGCAAGACTCTTGCAGCGCATCGGCAACCTTGGTGAAAATTTCGTCGGCAGTCAGCATGGTCATGGTTTGTCTCCTCGCGTTGAGGGCAGTTGGTCCTGGGTGAGCAGCCGCCCCGATACCAGGAACAACGGCGTGTTGGTGGGCAGATGGTCGGCAACCCGGTTGATGACGCGGGCCGGGTCGGGCAGAATCTGCAGATCGTTGGGAATCATACGCCCCGGGGCGATGATGCACCCCGCGGCAATCTTCGTGCGGTGACCGATCACCGAACCGACGAAACGCAGCCCGGTGCTGAGCACGCCGCGGCGGGTGCGAATGCTGATCGGCTCGGCATCGAGGCGGTAATCGGCGGGGATCGAGTTCATCATGGCCGTGTCGTAGCCAAAGAGCGTGAACTGATACGGGCCGCTGATGAGAAAGGCGCGTGGGTAGGCCACCGAAAAGAACAACACGCAGTTGTTGGCCACATAGGCACCCGCACCCACGACGCTGAACTTGAGGCCGGCATGGTCGTCGACAAACGCCTTCTCGCCCACATGGGAGAATCTTACCACAGCATAGGCGCCGATCTTGGCACCTTTTTCGATGACACTGCCCTCGATGACCGCGGTGGGGTGCACCTCGGCCTCGGCATGGATCTGCGAGGTCGCCGCCAACAGCCGAAACTTGTTGAGCGAGCGGGCCCGCAACAGCACCCCAAGCTTTTGCCAGGCACTCATCTTCTTCAGTTCGGCCAGCCGCGCGAAGTTCGCCGCCATGTTGGCGAGCGCGAGGTGCAGCGGTTCGCTGATCGCCAGCGCCGGGCGCGAGGTCAGGCAAAACCGGTAGCCCTCTTTTTTGATCATGTGGGGCGGAAAGTTGCCCTCGTAGCTGTCTTCGTCGACATCGATGACCAGTCGCTGGGCGGCAGCCGTTGCGAAGGTCGCTCCGGCCGGCAGATACCAGAGCGGCATCGGCACCTCGGCCGGCTCAGGATCAGGGTCTTGCAACACCGCGAGCAGCCGGGTGAACAACCCCTTCTTCAGCCACAACTGCACCGGGATGGTGCCGGCGAGCGCGGTCGCCCGCTCGCAGAACTCCCGCACCAGACGGGCCGTGGTGAACAGATCGTCGCGCATGACCAGGGCGGACTGCGGCGCCGCGCCGATCTCAGCCTCGACCGCCGCCCGCTGCGGCACCGGCCAACCCGCATCGCGAAATATGTTGTATTGCACGTCGCGCAGGGGGCGGTCGCAGATCAGGGTGTCGCCGACCGGGTCGCCAAAGGGGGCGATGATGTTGTTCGAAGCGAGCAGAAAGCCGCGGCCGTTCATGAAGTCACCTCGATTGGGGTTGGCGCAACGCCCGCACTGCTTCCGGGGTCAAGCTGCGGATGTCGTCTTTCCAGCCGGTGCCCACGTTGCTGATCGCCCCGTGCGGACACTGTTTCACGCAGGCAAGACACTCGCAACACCCCTGCGTGCGATCGACGACCACCTGTTTGGCCGCGTTGCGGCTGAACAAGCCCTTGGGGCAGACCTCGATACACTGCCCGCACGAGGTGCAGGCCGCGGTGAGGTCGGGCTGAAACAGCGAATCGTTGCGGCCGGTGCGCAGCCAGTCGATGATCGTCGTCTTGAAGAACGGCGTCGAGCCGATCATGTCGATGGCGATCAATACATGAGCAATAAGCCCGAGGATGAGGCGGGCCGCGATGCTCGGTGACGTCGCAAACGCCCCGGCGCTGCGGCGGGGCCAGAAAAACACCACCATGAGCGCTTGCAGCACGCCCAGCAGCATCGTCTTGTTGGCCGGATACTTCGGCGGCAACCGGAAGTACCCGAGCATGCTGCCGGCAATCGCATGCAGCAGCGAACCCATGAACCAGCCGACGTGCCGCGGCCACCAGTAAGCGAACACCAGCGGAAACGAAAAGACGCCGAGCATGCCGATGACCTGCTCGGCGCGATCGAAGCGGGTGAACTTCGCCAGGCGCATCGCCGGTTCGCGCTTGCAGCCGGCGCGCAGATAGGCGGGCAGGTCGTCGAGATGCGCCGGACCCCAGGTCACGGTGAACCCGGTGTCGCGGCGCAGCCGGTCGCGATCGATGCCGACCGCGGCAAGCGGCGACAGAATGAGCTGGCGTCGCGTCACCTTCTCGGCGAGGCGCGTTGCCACGATGGCATCGACGATCTTGATCTCGTTGAAGTCGCCCACGCCCGCGGCACACCAGACGTTGATGCCAGCCGAGTCGGCGATGAGGAGCCAGCACGCCACGCCGCTGTCGGTGATGGCGGCGCGCAACTGCTCGACCGTGTGCTCGTAATTGCCCGACACGAGGATCGGGGCATCGGGACCCGGGTTGCCGATCGCGCTCAGGCCAACCTCGGCGCGAAACGGGTTGTACCGGTGCAACAACCGGTACCAGTAGGCGACGTGCGGATGAACGGCCATCAGCGGCAACCGGTCGGGACGGCCTCGAGCAACGAGACGACGCCGAGAGCGAAATCCTGCCGCTGCACGGGGTCGAGACCGGCGCGGCGCATTTTGCCCGGCAGATCGGCCACCGGTCGGATCATCGTCCGCGTAAGGATGAAATTCGGCACGAAGGTCACCGCCAGGATCAGCGAATACAACAGGCTGCGCGCCTTGCTTTCAGGCCACAATTCGTCGCAGACCAGGACCCGACCGCCGGGAGCGAGCAACCCCGGCAACTGGCGCAGGACCTCTGTCAATACAATGTCTGGCAGTTCGCCCAGCATCAACGAACTGGTGATGACGTCGAACCTCTGGTCGCCCAGCGTTTTCTCGAGCAGGCTGGCGCTGCGATGCACCAGGGTGATGCGGGCACGCACCTCGGCCGGCAGTTCGTCGACCTTGCGCCGGCAGACGTCGAGCATCGGCAGCGCGGCATCGATACCGGTGACGATCGCGCCCTTCTTCGCCGCCGCCAGCAGGACCGCGCCGGTGCCGCACCCCAGGTCGAGCACGCGCATCCCCGGGCGGATGCGGGCCAGCATGCGCTTGTGCGCGCTGCGATGACCGCCCAGGGTCAGGAAGCCGATCATCCGGTCGTACCGTTCGGGAATCTGCTCGATGAACTTCATCAGACCGTAGATGATCATGCGGTGTGCTCCGAAATACATTGTATGCCAAACGCCAACGCCCGTCGGCCGGTCTCGGGCAGTTGTGTCTCGACGTGGCGCAGCAGGGTGCGATCGCCCAGCAGGGTCAACCCGGCACCGAGCAGGATCAGGTTGGCCAGCACCGGTTGGCGGAAACGTTGGCCGGCCATGGCGTCGGCGTCGAACTCGCGCACCACCCCGGCCCGTTGGCGGTAATGCGCGTGGCACTCGGCCAGGTTCAGGTAGGGCGCGCGCGCCCGGCGCTGGTTGGTCGGCACCACCACGCGGCGGCTGTGGACGACGACGGTGTGCGGCCCAAGAGCCGCCGCGAAGCGCAGCCCTTCGCTCGCTTCGAGGCTGACCAGCAGATCGCAGGTGCCGGCCGGAATCTCGGGCGCGAGCGGGCGCTCGGGTTCATCGGTGCAGCGGATGATGGCCGCCACATGACCCAAACGCTGGGCGCCGCCGCGGTTGTCTTGGCCGGCGAGACGCAGCCCGGCACGAATCGCGGCATGACGCAGCCAGCCGGCCGCGGTCACCACGCCCTGGCCACCAATGCCGGTGATGATGAAGTTGCGTATCATACGTCGGGGGGGAGCGGCGGCAACTCGGGCAAGATTGCCAGCACGTGCTCGTACTCGCGATCGATGTGGGCAACCAGGGCGGTGGCGTTGTCGAGTCCGCCGGCACGGGCCAGGGTTTCGAGCTCGGCGCAGGCTTTCGACATTTCGGTGGCACCAATGTTTGCAGAACTGCCCTTCAAAGCGTGCGCGGTGGCCTGGACCTGTTTCACATCGGCCGTGCGGACCGCCTCGCGCAACGTCGCCAACAGGGCGGGGGTGCGGGCCTGGAACAACTGGGTCAGTTCGACGACCGTGTCGCTGCCCGCATACTCCGCCAGCTTCAAACGCCGCTCGTGCAATGCCTTGCGCAGATCGTCGCCCGCTGCTGCCATGGTCGCTCCCGTCGGTGTCGCTTGCGGCAGAAACCGCCCCGCGCTCGAATTCTAGCACGCCGGCGAGGCATTGACAACGACTGCCGCCGACTCTTTCGCTTCGTCGGGGCCCGACCACGCGATCCAACGCAGGTCGATCACGAAGATGGCGTAGAGCACCGGGACCACGAGCAGCGTCACTGCCGTCGCCACCGCCAGACCGCCGATCTGCGCGTAACACAGCGGTTCCCAAAGCGGACCGCCATTGCGGGCCAGCGGAATCAACGCAATGATCGTCGCGGCCACGGTGATCAGCACCGGGCGCAGACGCATGATGCCCGCGTTGATCAGCGCGTCGATCAGTTCGTCGCCCCGGTGGCGGGCCTCCTCGATGAAGTCGAACAAGACAAGGATGTGACTGACGATCACGCCCACCAGGCTGGCCACCCCGAGAAACGCCATGAACCCGAACGGCGTGTCCATCGCCAGCAGCACCAGCACGGCCCCCGCCATGCCGAACGGAATGGCGGCGAAGACGATCAGTGGCTCGAGTGCATGCTCGAACTGGCAGACGAGGGCGAGGTAGATGGCGACCATCGATACCAGCAACACGACCGCCAACTCGCGAAAGCCGTTGTTCTGTTTCTCTTCCTCGCCGCCGATTTCGAGGTGATAGCCGGGCGGCAACGACCGGCGCAGGCCGTCGATCGTCGGCCGCAACGCCGCCATGACCTGCGACGGCAGAATTCCGGCCGTCGGGTAACAGGAAACGGTGATGGTGCGGAACTGCTGCCGCCGGCAGATCTTCTCGTTACGCATGTTGTATTGCAGCGTCGAGACCTGCCGCAGCGGCACCTTCTGGCGCCCGGCCGTCGAGTATACATACAAATTCTGCACGTCGGCCAGTTGCCCGCGCTCCTCGACGCGCAACCGTGCCTTAACCGGAATCTGCCGGTCGTCTTCCCGCAGGGTGGTGACGGGCATGCCGCTCACGCCCACGACCGACGCTGCCGCCACGTCACGGTGTGAAATGCCGGCGAGATTGGCCCGGTCAGGGTCGATCTGCAACCGCACCGACAGGGTGTCGGCCCCCCAGTTGTCGCGGACGCGTTCGGTCAGCGGACAGGCCAGCAGCGACTGCC
>CAZADH010000327.1:0-6361 GCA_964483805.1 uncultured bacterium | reverse complement strand
CGAGGCCGCCCAGCATCCAGAAGGTCAGGGCCGGCAACTGGTTGTCGGTGTCGGCCATCACCTGCAAGAGACCAATGCAGGCATGGGCCAGTGATGAGACGATCATGCCGAACAGCAACAAGGTCACCGTGTTGCGCCCGCGGCCCGACAGCCCGTAGGCCAGCGAAACGGCGAGCAAACCACCGCCGAAGGCGAGCCCCTCGGTGACCCAGGGAAGACCGTTCCAGTACACGATGCCGAGCGCGGCGCCGAGTGTGGCCCCGTTCGAAACCCCCAGAACAAACGGGCTGACCAGGGGATTGCGGAAGACGGCCTGCATGACCACGCCCGCCGCCGCCATGACGCCGCCGACGACCATCGCCCCGATGATCCGCGGCACGCGTAGGTGCATCAATACGAAGTATTTCTCTGGTGGAAACTCGCCCGGCGCGCGCAGCAACGCCCAGGTTTCCGCGAGGCCAAGCCGGTAGTGCCCGACGCCCAGCGATACGATCGCGAACACGAACAGGGCCACCGACACGGCGCCGATGAATCCCAGTCGTCTCGTGTTTGTTGTCATTGGCAGTCTCCTGGCGTCAATGCGGTCGTTCTCTCTGACCACGAAAAAAAGGCCCTCCCCGTGTTATCAGGGAGGGCTGACGGGTTGGTAAATGGGATTGGCGTATCCCTTAGTGTCGCGGTGTCATCGGCTTCAGCGCACTGTTCGCGTCGAGCATGCGCCGGCGGTTGACGCTGAAGAACTTGCGATAGAACTGATCGGCTTCGGCGTCGAGATCGACATCTTTGAACTGCTCGGGGTAGATTGTCTTGGCTGTCCACAACAGGCCCAGAGCCACCGGGATGTTGAAATACCAGCCGGTGACGAAGCAGGTCGGGTCGTCCATGGGCACGCGGAAAACACGACCCTCGCGGAACGCCCGCAGTTGCTTCCAGAACGGCTCATTCAGTTCGGTCGCAAACGGTGACCTCACATGTGAGGAGCCGTCGACGAAGATGTAGTCGGGGTCGAAGGCGAGCGCTTCTTCGATCGAGAACACGCCGTCACCGCCCTGTTTCACGTCGGCACCATAGGCGTCGATGCCGCAGATGCGCATGATGTCGTTGCCCAGTTCGAGGCGGGCGCCGAAACAAAGATACCGTTTCCCTGACTTGATCACGCGCAGCACCCGCGGGGGCCGGGTGGGCTGCGGGGCTTTCGCCAGACGGTCTTTCACGAAGGCGATCTTCTTCTGCACGTAACCGCAGTAAGCCGAGGCCACCTCGGGCTTGCCGACGACCGCGCCGAAGCGGGTCACCGCTTCGAGCCACTGGGCCACGTTGGCAAACGAGCCGAACATGCGAAACCGGGGCATCTGCATGAGTTCCATCACCCGCTCGGCCCCTTGCCCATGGAAGTACGGGAGCATGACGAGGTCGGGTTTGAGACCGACGATCACCTCGAGGTTCGCCTTGCCCGGAAAGCCAACGTCGGGGCACTGTTCGGCCTCAGGGAACGCCTGGTTGAAGAACCCGCCGGCGTGGAACGATGCATTCAGCTTGCCCAGCGGCATGCCGACCACCTGTTTCTGCAACCGGAAGAGCGGCATCATCGCCACCGATTGCGGGAACAGCGGGCAGAGCCGTTGGGGTTTCTGGGTCAGCGCCGGGCCCGCCGCTTCGATCCCCTGGGGTTTGGCGCGCTCCTTGAGGACATCGATCGGCGGACCCTCGGGTTTCTCGCTGCCGGACCCGGCACCCGCCGCGCCCGGTTTCATGCCCGCCCCGGGCTGCGCCTTGGCCGGCTGTGCCAACAGCGGACCGGCCACCAGGGCCAGAGCCAGCCAGCACAGGCAGAGAACGTGCAGTAATCGGTTGGTTCGCTTCATAAACGATAACTCCAGAATTGCTCTCCGGTATTGTTGAGTTGTGCGCAGTCGTCTTTTTGCTTCACAACCTAACACTACCAAACAAATGGCCTTGTCGTCTACCGGCAACTGGGCCAGCGGCAGACATCGCGGGGCCGCGATCAGAACTCGAAGTCGTAGGTGAGAGTGAACGTGCGTCCGTAGACCGGCGTAAACACCATGGTCTCGAAGCGCTTGTCGAGCAGATTGCGGGCGGCCAGGGTCACATTCTGCTTCAGGCCGTGGCGAGCCGGCAGGGCCTTGCGCACGGTCAGGTTCAGGTCGGTGTAATCGCCCAGTTCGTAGGGGAACACCTTGGTCACGTTGCCGCCGGTCAACGTCTTGCCGGTGACCACTGATGTCGACGACTGCCACTTGCCGACGTAGACACCGTACAGTTCTGCCTCGAGGTCACGCGGGCCGTGATACAACAACGAGAAGTTGTAGTTGATCCGCGGTTTGCCCGGGACATCCGGATCGTATTTGAGTTGCCCGACACCGATCCGGCCGTCGAAGTGCTTGCCCAGTTCGCTCTTGAGTGTGATCTCGCTGCCGGTCACCTTGGTGGTCCGGTTCACGAAGATACGCATCCAGGTGGTCGAGGCCGCATCGGTGTAGCGCACATTGAGCGGATCGTCGATCAGCGCGTTCTGCAGTTCGTTGCTGAACACGTTGATCGCGATGCTGGTGTTGCGCAGGTGGTCGAACCGATGCTCGTAGGCCGCGTTGAGCAGTTTGTCTTTCTCGTCTTGGAGCGGTGCGCCGTTGATCGTGGCATACCGGTCGACCGGTGACACCTCGACCGAACCCGCGCGCAGAGCCAGGGTGTCGTTGCGGGTTGGTTTGAAGGTCAGGCCGAACGACGAGTTGTCGCGGGCGTCTTCCCACTGATTATTGATGACCGATTGCACTTTGCCGGTCGGCACCCGCGACTTCTCTTCGCGGATGATGTACCGGCGGTCGCGGCGGAAGCCGGCGTCGAAGACCCACTTCTGGGCGAAGGGGATTTCGCCCTGCACGTAGTAGCTGTGCTTCTCGTCTTCGTTGTCTTTGTTTTCCCAGTACAGCTTGCCCGTGGGATTGTGCCAGTGGTCGTAGAGGTAACCGATGCGGGTGATCGCATCGTTGTGCCACTTCGATGTATGACGAATGGCATACGATGTGGTGTTTTCTGTGACATGGTGGGGGCTGATGTGCCCGATCGCCGTCACGAGGGCTCCGCTGATGATCTGCGTGACGCCGCGCGGGTTGTGAAAGTCGTTCTCGACGTCGAGCCGGCTCCACTGGAAGTCGGTGCTCTGTCGGTCGTTCCACTTGTGCTTCAGCTTGAGATCGAACAGGGTGTTCGACCACGGGCCGTAATCCCAGCCGTTCTCGGGCACGGTCACCAGCGACGTGGTCAGGTCGAAGAACCGCTGCGGCACCTTGCCATTGGCGTTCTCGTCGACCGGAATGCCAAATTCGCCGACCTGGCGGCGGTAGGTCAGTTCGAGCTGGTCGCGCGACGAGAAGTCGCGGAACCACTTCAGATCAACGGTCTGCCGGTACTCCTGGGCATTCTTGCCGATCGGTCCGTCGTATCCGTACGCACTGAAGGCAGCGAGCCAGGCGGTGCGCTCGTCGAGGCGGTCCGACAGGTTCAACTTGAGATCCTTGCTGCCGTAGGTACCGTAGGCGAGCGAAGCCCAACTGTGTTTGCCGGGACCAGGCTTGCGAGTGCGCACATGGATGAGGCCGCCCCGCAGCGTGCCGTAGATCATCGCGCTGGAGTCTTTGATGACCTCGATCGCCTCGATCTGGTCGGTGCCCATGAGGTCGAGGATGCGGTCGTCGCCGCGCATCGAGCCGTTGGTGCTGCCATCCTGCACCGGCGTGCCGTCGAGGGCCAGCGAGACCTTCTCGCCGCGGAAATCGTAGAAGTTGCGATACTTGCGATTCTGGCGGGTCCAGATCAGGTTCGGGGTGGTGTAGCGCAGCGCCTCGGCCGCGTTGACCGGCCGGCGCCGGTCGATCTCGGCCCGCTCGAGTCGAGCCGTGAACGGCTCGTCGTTGGCCGGGGTGGTCAGGGCGTCTGCCAGCGGTTCGTAGGGACGGCCGCCCGTGATTTCGAGCGGGGGCAACGGGGTCAAGGCACTCGGGGCCGGGGTCGGCGCGCTCGCGGTGGCGTCGGCCTCACCCGCGGCCAGTTTGGGTTTGACGGCGGCGGTCTTCGCCGACAGGGTCGTCCTTTTCGCTGCGGGCGCTACCGCCGATTGCTGGGAATCGTTGGCGCAGTCGCCACAATCCCCGCCCGGACAGGCGAACGCGGGCAACGTCAGGCCATTGAAGATGACGGCGACGGCGAGGGCCGTCAGGCAAAACCACGAGGAACAACGTGAAGTCTCGAGCGCGTGCGTGTTCATGGTGTCACCTTCCCCAGACTCGTGGCCAGGCTCGAGATGCCCGGGTTCCACTTGAAGCTCAGACCGACGCCGCCGCTGAACGCTTGCAGGCGTGCGGTCATGGTGGCAACCAGCGCCGAAAGGCTGGCCGCATTCGGACTGAAATCGTTGATGGTCTTGGTCTTTGCCTTGGCCCAGCTCGCGTAGGCCCAGGCCCTGGCGGTGTCGGTCAGATCGATGGTTCGGTTGACCGGGGTGACCTCGCCATTGGCATACGTCTGCACAAAGTATGCACGGAACATCGGCGCCGATGTGGTGGTGGTCGCCGTGCTGGCACACAGCACCTCGATGTAGAACTGGCCTGGGGCCACGTCGGCCAGCGTTGCCGCCGCCATCGTCAGGGTGTTGCCGGCCGCAGTGACGCCGTTCGTCTTCATGGCCGTGTTGTCGGCGGCATTGGAAAGTCGCACTTGATAGGTCGAGGTTGCAGGAAACACCAGGCCCGCCGGACCATTTGCGACCAGGCTCAGTTGCACCGTCCCGAGCACCGGAGTGGCCACGATCGGGTCGCGCCCGTCGTCGCCACAACCAAGCAATGCTGACAATGCCGTCATGGTCAGCAGGAGTAGAACCAGGGATCGTCCGCTACGCATCAAACGCACCTCCGCAAGCAAATGGGGTTGCAAATTAGCAATCAGCGTAGCGGTACGGTTGTCTTCAGTCAACTTAAAAACGCAATGTAGAGTATTTTAATGCTATTCAACGCTACTGGGTCTGTCCCTAGGGTCTGTCCCCTTTGTTCCCTTCCGGGTCGAGGCGGCGCACGAAGTCGATGAAGGCTTCGACCTTGGGGGTGTGTCGGCGCAGTCGCTTGCAGTAGACCGAGAACCGGTCCTCGCGAATCTGCAGACGGGGCAGCACTACGCGCAGCCACCGGTACCGCAGCTCATGCAATACGCAGTATGCCGGTACCAGGGCCACGCCGACCCCGGCGACGGCCAGGTTGATCAGGCCCCGCAGGTGATTGACCGGCACCAATCGACGCGGACTCAACTCCGTTTTCGGCGGCACCTGCACGAGCAGTCGTTCCCACCAGGCCCCATTGGCGTCGATCGACAACCAGTCGAGCCGGCTCAGATCGGTCAGCATCCGGATCGGCGTCTTCTTTAGCAGGCCCGGTGCCGCCACCAACACGTAGCGCTCGCGAAACAGGGTGACCTGGGCCAACCCCGTGTGGGCGTGCGCACGGCAGTCGATGATGAGGTCGAGATCGTCGGCCAACAACGGTTTGAGCAACTCATGGCTGAACACCAGGCTCGGCTCGATATCCGGGTGGGCTGCGAGAAACGGGCCGATCTGGCGGGCGAGCACGCTGTTGCCAAACTCCACGGTCGCACCGATGCGCAGCCGCCCCGCCAGTGGTCGCTCGCCGTGCGCGACCAACTGCTCGCGGCACTGGTGCACGTCATGAAAGACGCGTTCACAGGTCTGGTAGAGGGTCTGCCCTGCCTCGGTCAAACGCACCGGCGTCTGCTCGCGGTCGAACAGGCGTTGCCCGACGCTGCGCTCGAGGCGGCGGATGGCATGGCTCACCGCCGACTGGCTCAGATGCAGGCGCTCGGCGGCCTCGGTGAAGGTCGGCGCCGTGGCGGTTACATAGAAGGTATGCAAGGGCTGCAGATCGAGCGGTGGCGTCGCCTCGGACGAGGACATGGGGATCTCCTGTCTATGAATCAGATTCATGACCAAATATACATCAATTCATTTTCAATCATGCAACCACCGGGCGCATCATGGAGCGCAGCAGCGCGGACGTTTCAGGCCCGTCGGGGCGTCACGCGCCATCACACCCACAGGAGATTCGTCACGAGCGATACCCTCGAACAGGCGATCGCGTTGCAGAACGGCGTGCCGCAGGGCCTGAACAGTGCCATCTTCTCAGACAACGTGCTCGAGACCGAGCGCTTCCTGAGCGCCGTGGGCAGCGACTGCGGTCTTGCCAATGTAAATACAGGCACCAGCGGCGCCGAGATCGGTGGCGCCTTTGGTGGTGAAAAAGAAACCGGCGGCGGTCGCGAGAGCGGCAGCGATTCCTGG
>CAZADH010000326.1:0-6389 GCA_964483805.1 uncultured bacterium | reverse complement strand
GGCGTTCGGCCATTCTTGCGGCGGCACCCCGTGACGGCGCGGTCGGCGATTGGCATGCGCGTCTGCTCGCGGCCGGCATCGGCTGTACCCTGCGCGGTGAAGGGGTGCGCTTCGCTCCCCACGCGGCCAACACCGTTGACGAGATGGCGCGCGTTCTCGAGGTCACCAGGCCGTAGCGGAGCGGGTGAACAGCGTTAATCCCTGCGCGCTGGCGATCGGTACGTACCACGGAGCGAAGCTGTCTGAGGCCAAACCCGGTACCAGGTGTGCGTCGAACAGGATGTGCGACGCCTGATGTCGCCGCGCCAGCGGCAGCACGCGGGTGAGCGTCGCCACCGGCAGGACGACCCCCCGGCACCCCGAAAAATGCGCCACTGGAATCGGCTCGAACGACAGTACCACGGAGGCCGAGGCCGAGGTCATCCCGGTCAGGATCGTCCGATAACGCCCGGTCTCGCCGGCGTAGAGGTCGCGGTGGTGCAGGGTCGTCGCCAGCGAAAAGACCAGGCACCACACTGCGGTCAGTGCTGCCATCCCGGTGACCAGCGCCCGTGGGGCAAGCCCGCGCCACCGCTCCCAGGCGCCACAGCCGGCAGCAATACCGTGTATGACACACAGGGCGCAATGGGGCAGAAGCGCGGCCACCATGTGAAATGCGGTGCCGCGCGCGCTCTGCGTCGTGAACACCCAGCCGCTGACGACCCAGCATGCGATCAAGGCCAGCAGCAGCGTGCGTGCACGCCGGGGTGGTTGGGTCCAGAGACCGGCAAACAACCACACCACCGGGATCAACGCCGCCGGCAGCAGAAAGAACTCGGCGAAGAGGTGTCGCCAGGCCGTGGCCTTCGCGAGGATCACCGGGGTGAGACCGTGTTCGCACAACGTGTCGAGGGTGGGGCGGCGGTCACCGTCGAACATTTCGTTATATTGCTTCATGAAGAGAGCGCGGTGCTGGTCGGGCCACGGTCGGCCGAGTTCCAATTGGTTGCGGATGATCCACGGCGACAAAACCAGGGCAAAGGCCACGACGGCTCCCATCGCGAAACGCCAGGGTTTGCCGGCACGACCGAGGGTCGCCGCCAGCGCGAGCACGAGAAACAGCGGCCCCTCGGCACGCGTGAGGGTCATGAGTGCGGTGACCGCACCGATGCCGGCGGCGTGCCGCCCGTCGAGGTTGTCGGCCATGACCAGTTCGAACACGATGAAGCCGAAGACCGCGTAGAAGGCGACATTGTCGGTCGTGCTCAGATAGAAGGCGGCCTTGCCGCCAAAGCCCAACAACAACGCGCCGGCCAGCGCTTCTGGGCGCGCGGCCTCCTGTCGACGGGCCACGCGGTACACCGCGCTGGTCAGCCATCCCCACAGAATATGGTTGAGCGCAGTCGGACCCCACGCGGTTCCCAGCAAGCGTGCCGCGCCGGCGAACAGGCAGATGCCGAAGGGCTGCCAGTAATCGATCGCATGGACCACGCTGGGATACTCGCGCAACTGTTGCCAGATGAACGGTTCCGAAAAACCAGCTCCGGCAAGCAGGCGTTGCGCGATGATGTGGTAATACTGGGCATCGATGGTCGACTGAGGATCAATAAATCCGCCCAGCCACTGGTGCCAGGCGAAGACGACCAGTGCCAGCCCCAGAGCGATGATGCGATCGTGCGCCGAACTGGTGCGGGGTGGCAGAATCTCAGAGACGGGGGTAGGCATGGAGCGCATCATAACACAGCCGATCGGTACTGCGTTGCCACACTCGTGGCAATTTGACCCCAACCCGATGCTTGATCCAGGCGCCCGTCGGTACTGCCGAACCATGCGCTTTCCAGCGACAATTGCGGGGTACACCCGGTACCGCAAATTTGTTCTGGATTTTGGCACGGTGGTTGCGTAGACTAGTGCGTGGCCGCAAGCCAACAGCTTACAGAAGGAGGAGTTACAATGGATCTGTTCAAGCGCTTCATGGTTGAGGAAGAGGGCCAGGGTCTCGTCGAGTATGCTTTGATCATCGGCCTCATCGCCGTCGTCGCGATTGCCGCGCTGTCCGCTTCGGGCACCAGCGTCAGCAAGATCTTCGGCAGCATCAGCAGCAAGCTGTCGACCACCGCCGGCAGCATCAGCTAATCGCTTACCGGTGAACGGCAGCGGGGGAGGGCAACCTCCCTCGCTGTTTGTTTGGAGGGGTGGTTTCTCGGTGGGCGAGCTGGGTGCGCCCGTTTCGCGAGACTTGCTTGAACCCGGGCACCAGTGATCCTATTCTAAAGAATCGACGGTGGTTGTGTGGCCTGCATGATGCTGGGGTACAGCGTCGGGCGGGGAAGCGGCCAATCCGCGGGGTTCCGCCGAAGTTGGTTCGGCTGGGATAGAAGCTACCGGGAGAGGAGACGCGTGTGCTATCGAAGTGCCAGATCGAGTGTCTGATGACTTTCCTGTTCGCCGCCCGACGTGGTCGGTCCGGTCAGGGCCTTGTCGAATACGCATTCCTCATCGGCCTTTTGGTCGTGGTCGCCATTGCGACGCTGACGGCGTTTGGTGAAGTGATCGGCACGAAGTGGTTGCCTTTCTTGAGCGGAACGTTGGCCAATACCGAAGCCAATATGTCCTCGATGTAGGGGGCTGGCCGCCGATGGCGAGGGGACGTGGCCCCGGGCGTGGCGGCTGTCGCGCAACTCCGAGGGTGTAAATACGCGGTATTGCCATGTTGCCATGGCGCCATGGCACTGTCCGCCGTTCGGTCCTTTTCGTTGACCGGATCCCCGGCCCGTGAACCGCACCAGGAGAACTTCACGTGACTAGCGACCCGTCTCAGACCCCGCCGGTCCAAACCGCCGGTGCTGAGACGCTTGCTGGTCCCGCTGTCCAGGGCCGCCCGCCCACGGTGGGCGCAAGCCAACCGGGCCGTCCCGGTTTGTTGGTGCTCGGGTTGGTTTTTTGTCTGTGGGCGTTCTGGGGCACACGACCTTTTCCTGTCGCCTATGATGTCTCGTTTCATCTGCGTTTTGCCGCCGACTTCTTCCAGAGCGTTCGTGAAGAGCCGGGTTGGCCTGATTGGGATGCCCGCCCCTACGATGGCCGGGGTACCCCGGCTTTTCGTTTTTACGCACCGTTGCCCTATGCTGTGGCCGCGGGGTTCCAGGCCGTTGGCTTGGCGGCGCCGAGTGCGGTGCAGGCGACGATCACCGTGTTTGCGCTGCTCGCGGCATGGGGGGCGAGGCGGTGGTTGCGTGCGCTCGGACGGCCCGAACTGGGTGATCCGGCGGCGTTCGTCATGCTTGCCAGTCCGACGCTGGCGGTCCACCTGCATTGGATGTTCTTCTTCCAGAATGTGTGTGCCATCCTGGTGCTCCCGCACGTGCTGGCCGCCGTTGCCGAGAGTGATGCCCAGCCGGTGACGGGAGTCCGCCGCGGTGCCGTGGCCTATGCGGTCATGGCGGTGACCCATCTGCCGGCAACGATGATGGCGGGTTATGCCATCGCCCTCTACGGGGTCATCGCTGGCCTGGGGCGCCGTACTCTCGGCCCCGTCATACGGTGTATGGCCATCGCCGGATTCGGTCTGCTGCTGGCGGCCCCGTACATTGTGCCGGCGATGACCGGCCTCGACAGCCTCAATTTTTCACGACTCGAGGCGAAAGTCCCCTGGCTGCGCACTGACTTCTTTGGTGACCCGTTGACTCCGGAAGTGGCGAAACCCGACGAACCGATCCTCTGGGACGGCGTGCGGCAGGTGTTCGCCTACTGTCTCGTGGCCGGTTTGTTGGCCGCGGTCGGAGGAGTGGCGCTGTCGCTGGGGCGCCCCGGTTTCGCGGCCCTCGCGGGCTACGGTGCGGTCGGCATCGTTTTGCTAGGCGCTACGTTTCGTATCTCTGTCGGGTTGTGGCCACACATGCCGGGTTGGCGGGTGCTGCAGTTTCCGTGGCGGTGGCTGTTCCCGGCGCAGGTGCTGATGTTGCCCTGGATGGCGGCCCTCCTCGAGGCGGCGACCCGACCGCGGTGGCGACCGGCCTGGCTTATCTTGCTCGTGCCCTGGCTGGGTTTGACCTTGACGATTCAGATGTTCGCCAAACCCCTGCCGATCGAAGATCTACCGAAGGTGATGAACCTCGCGTTCTACTATCCGTGGGAATACGTGCCCGGCGCGTGTCCGTGCGCGGCGACGCTGGCTCCGCGGGCCGGCGAGATCCATCGGCTGCATCTGGCAAGTGGAGCGGGCGTGCTGCAGGTGACGCGCCGAACCGCGAACACGGTGGCATTCACCGTCGAGGTGGCGACGAGCAGTTGGGCGGCCGTGCACATCAATACGCATGCCGATCCGGGTTGGCGGTTTCGCTGTAATGACATCGTATTGCCAATCGAGGCCGAACCACTTTGCGGCACCATGCGAGTCAGCGTGCCTCCGGGTGTGGCGCACTGCGTTCTCGATCGCCCCATGCCGCGCGCGCGCCTGGCGGGGTGGGGCCTGATGCTGCTGGCGGTGCTGGTTCTGGTGTTGGCCGGTCGGTTCGCTGCCGACCGTCGCGACGGACCGGTGGTTTAGAACGGCTGAGCGCTGCGATCGATGCCCCACACGTCGCGGCTGCTGGGGAACGACTGGCGCAGACGGTAGTCGTAGCTGCTGCCGCCGTAATCTTTGAGGAAGAGCGGCATCGACGCGATCGCCCAGGTGCCCGAGGCACAGCCGACGTAGTCTTTGCCGCTGGGGAAACCATAGAGATTATTGTACGAGTAGATCGGCAGCGGCAGGGTGCCCGCCAGGTGCTCGATGCCCTTCACGCCGCCATTGTTGAGGCTCTTGGTGGTGACGAAAATGTTGCGCTCGATCGTGGTGTTGCCTTTGTCGATCTGAATGCCGGCCGGGGTGTCGAAGGTGTTGTGGTCGACGGTGACGGCGTGATCGACGATCTTGAGGCCGAGACCGGTGCCCGAGACAAACAGGTTGTTGCTGACCGCCAGGGTTCCGCCGGTTTCGGCGATCGACAGGCCGACGTCGCGGCAGTCGAGCAGGTTGTTGCCGACGTAGGCCGCACCGGTGTTGTTCAGGCCGTCGATGCCGCGCGCGCAGTGATAGGCCGTGGAATCGGCCAAAATGATCGCGGTGTTGCCCGACAACACCATGCCCTGGTTGCAATACATCGTAGTACAGCTTGCTACCGTGTAGTTGCTGGTGTTCTCGATGCGCAAGCCGGTCTGGCACTGGCTCATGGTCACATCGACCAGGGTCGGGCCGGTGCCCTTGACCTTGATGCCGGTCTGGGCGTGCAGAACCTGGACCCGCGCGAGATTGCTGCCGCCGTTGGCGTTCGGCTCGATGGCGAAGGCGATGCCGTTCCAGTCGCCGGCCAACGGGCTCGGCTGGGCCGAACTGAACGTGATCGGCGCGTCGACGGTGCCCGTGGCCAGCAGAATGCCGCCGACGGTGATCTCGACCTTGCCCGTGTCGCCGCGGCGCAGCGCATCGTAGTTGGTCACCCGCACTTCGACACCCTGGTCGATCGTCAGTTTTCCCGTGCTGGTGATGGTCAGGTCGCCGGTCAGCAGATAGGGACTGTTGGCGCGGGTCCAGTTGACCTCGGTGGCGAGATCGCCGGGCACCACGGCAGCGACGATGTCGCTTTGTCCCCCCTCGTTGCCGGCCTGGTCGATGGCGGCAACACGGTAATAATACTTCTTGCCGCCGGGAAGGCCGACATCGGTGTAACGATCGGAGCCCTTGGCAATCGTGGCCGGGATCGCGGTGAAGCCGGACAGCGGGTTCTCGGTGCGGTAGACCCGGTAGCCTTTGAGGTCGGCGTCGGTGACCCCGGCCCAGGTGACCGTCAGTTGGTTGAGACTGCCGTTGGCATCGACGGTGACGGCGCGCGGTGCGTCCGGACCCCGCTGATCCTGCAGGGCCGACATGGTCTGGAAGTTGGAGACTGCGGAGCTTTCCGCATCGCGGTTCTCGCGGGAGGCCACGATCTTGAAGTAATACCGGGTCTGCGGTTTCAGCCCTTCGAGCTTGACCTCGGGTAGTGTTGTGTATTGCCCTGCGGTCTCACGGGCGGCAGATCCCATCGATTCGCTGTCGCCGTACTGAATCAGACCGTTGGTGTATTCGGTCGTTTTCCAGGTGACGCGGGCCGTGGTGGCCGAGGTGTCGCTCACGACAATGTCGAGGAAATTGAAGCTGACCGCTTGCAGGGCAACGGCGGCCATGGGGGTCATGATGCCGCTGTAGATCGTCACGTTGGCGCGCTCGGTCTTGTAGTTGCTCTTGCTCATGACCAGCACCTGCTGGCCGAAATACAGGCCCTCGATGGTGAAACGCCCGGCGCTGTCGGTGACGCTGTAATACGCGTTGTCGACCTCCCACTGCACCAAAACACCGGCGAGCGGGTTGCCCTTCAAATCGGTGACCG
>CAZADH010000325.1:0-6469 GCA_964483805.1 uncultured bacterium | reverse complement strand
CGACATCGGGTAGATGTCGCCGCCGTCGTCGCCGATGGGGCCGCTCTCTTCGGCAAGGGCGCCGCCGCCGACGCTGTACACGGTCCACTGTTCGATCTCGTGCCCGGACGCATCGAGGGCCGCGAAGGTCATGCCGTTCGGATGAAAGGCAAGGAAACGCGCGGGTTCCCAGACGATCTCGGTGTGGGCGCGAGGCTCGAGAACCTCGCGGATGGCGACGTCAGTGAAGTGACCTTTGCCGGTGGCTGCCAGACTGCCATACAATGTAACACGGAACGCCGCCGCATGAGGATGGCGTTCGCGAAAAATCTCGGCCGCCTTCCGCGGCCCCATCGTGTGACTGCTCGAGGGCCCATGACCGATGCGATAGATCTCCTTGATTGATCTCATGGGGTTTTCACCGCTCTTTCTTCCACGATTTGGGGGGCTTCGGCCGGCGCACGCGTGCGGCGGTGACCCACTGATCCCATTCGTGGCCGTAGTCAAGGTAGTGCACGAAATGGCGTTTGCCGTCGACCTTCAGGACCGTTGCCGGATACCATTCGTCGCGCCAGTCGACCTCGACGCGGCTGCCGACGGGGAACTGCTTGATCGGCACCGGCCGCGTCTTGGCGGTGGGCATCCATTCTTCGGCCTTGGCGTTGTCGTAGGCGATGTCGACCCAGTGGATGAGCAGCCGCTCGCCCGCGTCTTTCACCACCTTGCCGCGCCACCAGATGCCCTCGGCGTAGGCCTCGATCGGCTGACCCTCGCGCCCGACCGGTCGCGCGCCACTGGCGACGGCCAGGGGCGTGTCGGCGCGCAACCGCCCCGTGAAGGCGTAGGCAGCCAACTGGTCTTCGAGCAGTTCCATGTCGGTGACGGCATGATCGCCCAGTTCGCCCAGCGTGATGACGCCGTCGTCGTTCTTGTCGAGGTAGCGGTGGCCGGCGAGGGCATCGTAAATACATTTGGTGAAGGTCCAGTTGCCGGTCGACCATTCGTCGGCGCAGGATGACGAGAACGCGGCGTAGGCGATGCGGCCGCGCCGTTCTTTGACCGCATCGGGGAGGCCGCCCGAACGGCAGCAATCAGCGGCGAGGATGACGCGATCGCCCCTGAACCCGGTGTCGATGATCGTCAATACATCGTCAATCGCCACGCAGGTGGTCCAGTCTTCGCTGGCATCGTAGGGCATCCACACACTGTTGCCGTCTTCGTCGGCGTCGCCGTGCCCGCAGTAATAGACGAACAGCGTTTCGCCCGGTTGCGACGCGGCCACGGTCTGCCGCAGACTCTTCATGATGGTCTGCTTCAGGGCCTTCCTGTCTTTGATATAGGTCAGGCGCTCGGCCGGCACCCCGGCCGCGGTGAACAGCCCCACCAGGTGGCCGTCCCAGCGGTTCTTGCGGGTGAACGACGCGTAGGTATTGCGGTGGCGCCACTCCAGCACGCCGACGATGAACGCCCGGATGTTGGCGGCCGGAAAAAGCGGCGTGGTGGTCGCGAGCCACGACCGGGGCGGGGGCGGCGCCGTTGCTTCGGCCCGGGCGCCGGGGCAGAGGCTCAGGGCCAACGTGATGAGAATTCCGAGCAACAGGGTGCGCCGCGGCATGGCGTGCCTCCGGTGGTTGATTTCGCTCAGGCTAGCGGCAGTGCAGCGGCGAGTCAATTCGGGCCGGCCCGGCGTGCGGCAGCGTGCTAACCGCGATCATCCGCCTATGGTCGAGAACCAGAACGCGGCAGCAATGCCGCCCACGAGGCACGCGATCCAGAACAACGTCGTTGCTTCGAGCGATCCTGTGGTGGCGAACCGGCGCCTGACGACGAGCAGATTGCAGAAGCCCACCGAGATGCACACCGGAATCAGGGCGATGATCGGGAGCACGACAAAGGCAAAGGCGGCCTGGCCGTCGGGCCGGCGGTCGGGCGAGTAGAACGCCAGCCAGTGACCGCGCGCGTGCAGAACGGCGCAGATGCCCAGAACGGTCGCGTGGATCCCCGTGGGCCAGCCGGCGTCTTCCTCCCGCGGGGCGAAGAGCCAGGCAAGCAGCATGGGGAGAGCATTCCAGCCGGCCATCATCAGTACGAGCCCGTCGACCGATTGGGCCAACGAGACCACCGGCACGACGGCGACCAGGCCCCAGGCCAGAGCCACCACGCCGATGGCCGGCGAAATCCGAGGGGTGACTCGGTCTACGAGCGGGCGAGAGGTTGGCGGCATGACGAATTCAGCCCGGCACGCGTGCGCAATACAAAACAGTCACCCAGGGGCGCTCGATGGTGCCGCCGTGGTTCTCGATGACCGCGCGAATGCCGGCCAGCAATCGGGTCTGTTGTGCGGGCGGCAGGGTGATGTGGTCGGAGTAGGTCATGACCAGGCCGAGATACTGGTCGGCGGTCAGGGTTAGCGACCACGGCAGGCGGTCGACGGTGAGCTCGACGAACTGGCCCGAGCTGGCGATCGACTGGCGACGGTCTTCGATGTCGACCTCGAACGAGCGGTTGAACCGGTCGGTGACGATTTGCGGCGTCTCGCGCTCGTAGACCTGGCGCAACTCGCGCCAGATCGGCAGATCGGGTGACGGAAACATGCTCCAGAACAGGGCGATGCCGCCGTCGGGACGCAGGCACCGCGCAAGTTTCGGGAAGCCGATCGCCGGATCGACCCAATGGAAAGCGCTGCCGGCATAGGCCAGATCGAAGCGGCGGCCAGCGGGATCCCAGGTCTCGAAGGTGCCGGACTCGATGGTGAAGTCGCGCGGCTGACCGAGGTCGGCGAGGGCGGTGTCGCGCAGGCGGTCGCCGGGCTCGACGCCGACGATTCGATAGCCGCGGCCGACAAACAGCCGCGACGCCTGGCCCGGACCGACCCCGATCTCGAGCAGGTCGGCGCCGGGGCGCAGACCCGTGCGCGCGACGATCGTGTCGCGCACCGCCTCGGGATACCCGGGCCGGTGCTGCCGGTAGTGCTCGGAGGCGCCGTTGAACGCGGCGGCGCGCTGTTTCTCGAGGTGGATATTGCGTTGCATGAAGAGGTTCCTCCTTGGGTCACGGCAGAGCGCGGGACGACAACCGCGGGTTGACACGCCGCGGCGGGGCAGGATGCAATACAGTATACATCATATTGACTTCGGCGAACCAGGGCTGGGCTGCAAGCTTGGCGTGGCAGTCGTGACAGACAATTCGAACCGGCAGCAGCGAGGACGGTTCCTGCCGGCGGTCAATCGTGCCGTTGACGTGGGGGTGCGGTCGCGGCTTCCAGGTGCGCCAGGTGGGCCAAAGCTTCATCGGCATTCTCGCCGCACATCTCGCGCGTCGGGTGCAGGCTGGAGCAGACCGCGGGCCGCTCGGGCCGACCGAACAGTCGGCATCGGCCGTCGTCGGTCAGTTGCACGCAGCGCGAATTCGCCGGTTTGCCCTCGGGCATACCGGGAATCGGCGACGAGATCGACGGAGCAATACAACAGGCTGCACAGCCGGGGCGACACTGCATGCCGACAGCATAGCACAGTGCGGTTGCCGCCGCCCCGCGCGAATCGTCGTGGTGTCGTTTCGTTGTGGTTGCAGGTGTAGTATTATCGAAGTCGTTGTGCAATACAGCGAGGCGACGAGGAGGGTGGCATGACCTGTCTGCAAGTGTTTCTGGCCGTGATCTTTCCGCCGCTCGCGGTGCTCGACCGCGGGTGCGGCAACATCGTGATCGTGTTTCTGCTGACCCTGGTCGGCTGGATCCCCGGCGTCATCGCGGCCCTGGTCATCTGCAACAGCCCGCAGGTCGTCGTCGTCGACAAAGACGGCAACGCGGTGACGCGCCGGCCGTGAACGAAAGGACCCTTTCATGGGTGTGATCCGCCCGTCGTTTCAGACCTTCACCCTGGGTGGGGCGACATTGCCCCTGTTCGCACATCACCACAATTGTGGCCACCCGCCCGAAGCGATGAGTGAGCGGGCGGTCGAAATGCCGCTCGCCGACCTGTTTCTCGCCACGACGCCACGCGAGTCGGTGGTCGAGGTGGGAGGCGTAACCCCCTACTACTGGCCATACCGTGTATTGAATGTCATCGACCCGGGTGACAAGCACCCGTTGGTCAACATTCGCGCGAGCTACCTCGACATCGACTGCACCGGCAAAGACATCCTCTCGATCTCGACGTTCGAGCACATCGGTGCCGGCGATTGCGGCCAGCCGCTCGATCCGCCGCTGAACGCCAGGGCTTTTGCCAAACTGTTTCGCGAGGCCCGCAGCTTCCTCGTCACCGTTCCGGGTGGTTACAACCCGGTCATGGATCAATACCTCATGCAGCTCAACGCTGCGGAAAGCCACGTGAACATGCGGGCGCTGGTGCGGGTTCGTGACAACGAGTGGGAGCAGCGCTCCACGATAACCCCCGCCGATCTGCGCTACGAATACGGGGCCTATTTTCTCTTCGTGCTCACCCGGCGGAGTTTCATCGAGCGGCAGATCCGTTGAAACGGTCGGTGCGCGTCGATCAGAACCCGATCTCGAGCGATAACCCGGCGGTGCGGCAGCGGTAGGCAAACCAATCCGACAGGTTCGAGCCGTTGACGCGATCGGACGCATGCAATACAACGTGCGTATCTGTTCGCAGTTTGAAGGCGGCGCGCACTCCGGTTGACCACTCGCGATCGCGCCGAGCCCGGCCGGCGGTATCGCGGCTGTTGGCGTGGCGGTAATCGCGCGCGCTGTAGCCAAGCTGCGCCGACACCGTCAGTCGCGGTGACCACTCGGTCACGGCCAGGCCGTGCACGGTGCGGCTCTGCGCGTCGTAATCGTCGCCGCGGGCCACCGTCTGCCCGGTCTCGACACCGAGTCCGATCACCAGGCGTCGGCTGTGCCCGGCGTTGCCGTGCCAGTAATGACGGGCCGCGACCACCGTGTCGCGGCCGCTGCGGTCTTGCGCCGGGTTGGCCTGCTCGTAACGGTAGTCGCTGGCCGCCAGGCTGGTGCGCAACTCCCACCAGCGATTGCCGGTCGGGCGCTGCGTCCAGGTGAGGTCGAGACCGCGCCGGTCGACGAACGGCCGGTGGTCGAGGGCGAGGGCGTTCACCCATGGTCTCAGTTGCCAGCGGTAGCGCCGGTGCCTCCGGGTCCAGGTGAGTGCGGCCTGCCACTGGTTCAGTTCGTAGGTGTCGAGGCGATGGTAGTTGTTGGTATAGAGGCCGGCCTCGCCGACGAGCAGGGTGTGCGACCCGGTCACCAGCGGCGTCTGCGCCGACAGGCGTGTAAATACATGGTAATCTCTGGTGTCGCCGACGCGCGTCGCCAGTTCGTCAGAAACCGTGGGCACGTTGTCGTTGGTCTCGAGGCCGAGAGCGAGCAGCCAGTGTGGCGTTCGCGTGTCGTGGCGGTCTTTGCCGCGAGCGGCCCGCACCTGGCCGGCCGGACGCTCCGGGAGCGGTGACGCGGTCGGACCGGACGGCGTCGCCCAGTCATCGGGTGTTGTCTCGGCCCACGCGCCCAGGCCGGCGCCCCCAGCGTCGGGATTGAGCAGATCGGCGCCCATGAGTGCATCGATGCTTGGGCCTGCCGCATGTGCGCCGCCGCCAAGCCCGCACTCGGGCCCGGTGCAGACCGGGAGCTCTTCGGCCTTGGCCGTGCGGTCGCGTGGTTGGCACCCGGCCGGTGCGGCGATGCCGGCGAGCAGAACGGTGAGGGCAGCGAGCATCGCCACGCCGCGGCAGAGACGAATCGCCCGCCCCGGATGGGTGCAGTGGTCGTTTGCCGCCACGGACGGCGGTCCCGAACGAAGTTTGGGACAGTGCAAACGGCCCGCCCGCCACGGATGGCGCAGTGGGCGCTTGCAGCCACGATGGCGCAGTCGCAAGCGACCCGCCCGCCCACGATGGGCGTAGTGCACCGGGGTCGCGATCACGGCGCTGCTGCTGCCGCGGTTTGCCAGGTCTGCAAGCAGGTCGTCGGGTTGAAGGTCACGTCGGACCGCCCGTTCTCGGTGATCAGGCGGCCCGAACTCGACAGGATGACCAGCTTGGGAATCCCGGACACGTTGTATTGGGTAGCGAGGGTCTGTTTGACTGACGACGTAAACGGGATCGTCGGCCACAACATATTGTATTGCACCATATAGGCAAGTTGGGCGGTCGCCGTCTGATCGGACGGGATAAGCACGACCTCGAACTGCGCCGCGTTGGTGTTGCGGAAACTGACGAGCAGAGGGCTGAAGTCGCGACAGGGCTGGCACCAACTCGCCGAAAAGTACAGGCCGACCAGTTTGCCGTCGAGACGGGACATGCTCACCGGCTGCCCGGCCGAGTCGAGCAGCCCGTCCGGAAAGACGGTATTCCAATTGTATGACGCCGCGGTGCCGGTCCCCGTCCCAGTCCCGGTTCCAGGCCCGGTGCCCGTGGTCGCCACCGGGCCGCCGATCTGGGCGGCGGTGAAGGTGTCGACGGCGGCCGGCGTCAGCGTCGTGGCCGCAAAGGTCTCGACCGGGGTCGAACCGCTCAG
>CAZADH010000324.1:0-6473 GCA_964483805.1 uncultured bacterium | reverse complement strand
GCCGGCCGATCGGGGCGAGGCCATCGAGATCGCCAACAACGGCACGCCGATGTATCGTGGCCCGGCCGATCCGCTCGGGGTCGATGGAGTAATCGATGCCCGTGTGCAGCGCGAGTTTGCTACGGTCGGGGCGTTCTGGGACGCCGTCGATCGCGACCGCGCCGGAACGCTCGACCTGGGTGGCGTCGTGCGTATCGTCAACGCCGCAGCCGAAGATTTTGTGGTGCCGCCGCCCGGCCGCCCGGTGCCTTTGCAGATCGTTTCGGGCGGCCTGGTGGTGCTGGCGCACGGCAACCTGGTTTTGCGCGGGGTGCGGGCGCAGGCGCCGACCGAGGCGCTCTCCATCGTGGTCGCACGCGGTGCCCGCGTCCGCGTCGAGTCGGGCGCCGAAAACGAGGTCAACATTGTCGCGCCACAGGCGACGCTCGCTGCATTTGGCGCCCCGGTGCAGTTGTTCGGTACGCTCGCGTTGCGCAGCATCCTGCCGGGTGACCTCGTGCACGGGGGCACGTTGGCGTATCGGACCGTGCAGTTGCCGACGCGTCTGGGGCCGGCCGATTTTCGCAAGGTTGCACTGGCCGAGCGGGAAGTCACCTGGCATGAGTGACCGCTGCGTTTTCGTTGGCAGCCGTGGTGGGCTGGCGCCTGCGCGGGAAGTGCCCCGTGCGCGGGGCCGCCGGCCGCGGCAGGCGTTTTCACTGGTCGAGATCGGCATCACCGTGGCGATTCTCGGGTTGGTGCTGCTGCCAATGCTCTCGTTGCTTGGCGCGAGTTCACAGACGATCGCGGTGACGACCGAGGAAATCCTCGCCCAGGCGGCGGGCTTCGAACTGTTGGAGCAACTTCTGGTCGTCCCCTACGCCGAGTTGCCGGAGGGCCGTTGGGTCCACGAGGCACTCGTCGACGGCCGCCCGCTCGGCACGGCCTCGGTTCATCTGTTGCACCTGTCGCCCTGCGCGGGCATGCGTCGTTCACTCGAGATTGCGCCGCTGTCGGCGGGCGGGCGGTCACGCTTCAAGAAGGTTGCCGTGACGCTCGAGTGGGTGCCGCCGACGGGGGCGCGCACCACGCGCCGGCTCGAACTGGCAGCCATGGTGGCCAACGATGCGCGCTGACCGTCGCGGGTTCACGCTGTCGGAGTCGCTGATCGTTGTGGCTCTCGTGACATTGTTGCTCGGGGCGGTGCTTCTGGTCATCATGCAGTTCAACCGGGGGTACACCAAGAACGAGGGTGCCGTGGTCGCGCAGACCGAGGTGGCACTGCTGCTCGAAGTACTGCGTCGCGACATGGTCAATGCGGCGGCACCGCCGGAGTTTGTCGGGCCGCGTTGGCGCGAAGCGATGCAGGCTGCCGGCGGTGTTCTGAAATACAACGTGCATACAGACGATTCGACCGCGGTGGTGCCCGTCGAGTGGCGACGGGAGGGCGATCGCCTGATCCGCTCTGTCGCCGGGGTGCGCCGGGTGCTTCTCGATGGCGAAATCGCCTCGTTGACCCTGGGCGTTGGCTGCGGAGAGGTCGGTCCGCCGATGTTGCGGAAGATCTGGCTCGAGATCGGGGTGTCGTTTCGCGGGCCCCGGCGCATCGGCTCGCCGCCGGGTGCGCCGATCACCGTGGTTACGCGCATGTTCCCGCGCCGGTTGATCAGGCAGGTCAACGGCGGCGATGCGGCCGCCGGGTCTCATTGACGGCTCGCGAGGAGCGATCAGCCGTCTCTCTGAGGGGTAACCTGTCGGTACCGGCAGATTCTCGGATATAATGTTGACGGGTTGGTGAGACGGCCCATTCCTTCGACTTATCCGGGTCAGGAGAACGACCATGACCAAGACTCGATTGACGCACTGGTGCGGTGTGTTGGCAGTGATGGTGGTGTTCGTTGGTGCTGCGATGCTCAATGGCGCCGACAGTTTTCTCGACACCATCCAGTCGGCGAACCAGGCCGGTGGCCAGAGCGCGACGAAGGGGGCCAATGGCGCGGGTGCGGGCGGCCTGACCACGCCGGTCGACCAGAACGCCCAGGGGTACACCAGCCAGCACAGCGCCTACCTGTCGGCGTACAACCGCTACCTGTCGTTGGTCCGCTCGGGTGATATAGCCAGTCGCACCGAGATCGAAACGGCGCGTCGCGAGTATGTCACCGCGTACAACAATTACCTCGCCAGTCTGCGCACGGGGGCGAGCGGCGGTACCGGTGGCACGGGGTCGGCGTCCGTTGTGGTGGCCAGCGCCGAACGCGACGCGTACGTGCAGGCGTATCGCAACTACATCAACCTGAAATCCGGGTCGAGCGAGGCGACGGCCGATCAGTTGCTCGCGGCGTTGAGCGAGTACATGACGGCCTACCGCAACTACCTCAATGCCCTCAATGGTCGGTCGACCGGCGCGTCGACCGGTACGGGCACCGGCAACTCGACCGGCACCGGTTGTTGCACCAGCACGAGCACTGGCAGCGGCACCGCGACGGCGACCAATACCGGCAGCGGCACGGCCACCGCGACCAACACCGGAACCGGCATCAGCACCGGCACCGGCAATCTCACGGGGACCGGCACCGGGAGCCTGACGGGCACTGGCACCGGAACCGTGTCCTCCACGACGGCTGCCATTGCCGCGATCAAGAAAGACATCCACGATCGTCTGGGCGTTACGATTGCGGCCAGCGGCACCAAGACGCTGCCGACGGGCACCGTCGTTTATGGCAGTGAGTTCTCGTTGCCCGAAATCATGTCGTTGCAGAAGATTCTTAGCGATCTGCCGGCGTCGTTCCGGGCGGGCACGTCCTACATTCAACGGTCGTCGAAGTTGCTCGACAAATACGGCAACGAGCGCACGACGACGGCGGGTTTGTTCCTGACTGCATACGACAGCGGGATCTACATCAACTCGCCGGCGTACACCGAGAACGAGGGCCGCGACACGATTGTCCACGAGATGACCCACGCGTGGGCCGACACGAATCAGGCGCTGCGCGATCAATACAAAAACACGTTCTGGCCGAACGGCACCGCGAAATCACCTTCGCCGACCACCTACGGCAATACCAACTTCAGCGAGGACCTCGCGGAATCGGTGGCGATGTATTACATTCAGCCCCAGGTGATGCGCACGCGGTATGCCGATCGGTATGCATTCATCAAACAATATGTCATGGGTGGCAAGGAGTTCTGACGATGACGCGCATCCGGGTGTTGTTGGCGGCGGTTCTCGTGTTGGTGCTGGTGTCCGGAGGACAAGCGATGATTCGCACCGTCTCGTTGCCCGAGTTGGTCAAGATGGCGCATGCCGTGGTGATCGCCGTGGTCGATGACCGCGTCGAGATTGCTCCGGCGGCGGGTGGTCCGCCGTCGGTCAAGACGACGTTGCGGGTCGTGCAGTCGCTCAAGGGTGATCTGACGGCCAGCCACACGTTTGCGATCACTTCGCTTGGGTCGCTCGACGGTACGGTTTATATTGAAGACGAACCGGTTTTCCCTGCGACCGGAACCCGGGTTTTGCTGTTCCTCGAGAAGGCCAAGACCGGCGACTTGATTGTTGCCAATGTGATTCAGGGTCTGTGGCCGTTGAGCGCGGACGGGCAGCCGGGTGGGATCGGCACCGGCAACACGGTTGCCGCCGTCGAGGCCGAAATCGCCACGCAGGGCAAACAGTAACCGGGCGTTTCCGCTCGGTCCGACGACCATCGTCGAGCATCGGCTCGAAAAGCGGCACGATGCTCGTGATTCTGTGTTGCCCGCTCATTTTCGGTCGGTTGCCAAAGTCTGAGTCCTGTGCTAGATATGCCGCGAGCGGCCCCGATCATTTGGGCCCGCCTACGTTCACCGACAGCGGCTGCAAGCGGAGGAAAGGGACATGGCACAGAACCTGGCTCAGAAAATCATCGGTGCGCATCTCGTCGCCGGCGAGATGATCAAGGGCAAAGAGATTCAGCTCGAGATCGATCAAACCCTGACACAAGATGCCACCGGGACGATGGCCTATCTGCAGTTCGAAGCGATGGGCATTCCCAAGGTGCGCACCCAGTTGTCGGTGAGTTATGTCGACCACAACACGCTGCAAGAAGACTTCAAGAACCCTGACGATCATGTGTTTCTGCAGACCCTGGCGGCGAAATTCGGGATCGTCTTCTCGCGGCCCGGCAACGGGATCTGCCACCAGGTGCACCTCGAGCGCTTCGGCAAGCCCGGAACGACACTGCTGGGTTCTGATTCACACACGCCGACGGGTGGCGGACTCGGGCAACTGGCGATCGGCGCCGGCGGTCTCGATGTGGCGCTGGCGATGGCTGGCCAACCGCTCAATCTCAAGATGCCCGGCATCGTGCGGGTCATGTTGAAGGGCAAGCTGCAGCCGTGGGTTGCCGCCAAAGACATCATTCTCGAAGTGTTGCGCCGCGATACCGTGAAGGGCGGGGTGGGCTGGATCTACGAGTATGCCGGCCCCGGCGTCAGCTCGCTGTCGGTGCCCGAACGCGCGACGATCACCAACATGGGTGCCGAGTTGGGGGCGACCAGTTCCATTTTCCCGTCTGACAAAAAGACGCTGGCGTTTTTGAAAGCCCAGGGTCGCGAGGCGGATTGGGTCGAATTGAAGGCCGACCCCCGTGCGAAATACGACCGCGAGATCGTGATCGATCTGAACACGCTCGAGCCGTTGGCCGCGTGCCCGCACATGCCCGACGTGGTCAAGACGGTGCGCGAACTGGCCGGCACGAAGGTGCAGCAGGTGGCGATCGGCAGTTGCACCAACAGCAGCTTCAAAGACATGGCCACCGTGGCCATGATCCTGAAGGGCCAGAAGATTCATGCCAGCACGGTTCTGGGCATCTCGCCGGGCAGTCGACAAGTCTTGACGATGTTGGCCGAGAAAGGGCTACTGACGCACATTATCGGTTCCGGGGCGCGCATGCTCGAGAACGCCTGCGGGCCGTGCATCGGTCAGGGTTTTGCGCCGCCGACCAAGGGTGTGAGCGTGCGCACCTTCAACCGTAACTTCGAAGGCCGCTCGGGCACGAAGAACGCGTCGATCTTCCTGGTGTCGCCCGAAGTGGCGGCCGTGGCGGCGATCAAGGGCGAGTTCTGCGATCCGCGCGAGTTCGGCAAATACCCCAAGGTCTCGTTGCCCACGAAGTTCTCGGTTGACGACTCGATGATCATTCATCCGCCGGCCGACGGGCACCACGTGCAGATCGTGCGTGGCCCGAACATCGCGCCGCTGCCGGCGGGCACGCCGCTGCCGGCGACCCTGACCGGCAAGGTGTTGCTGGTCACCGGCGACAACATCACCACCGACCACATCATGCCGGCGGGCAAATACCTGCCGTTGCGCTCGAACGTGCCCGAGTATGCCAAGCACGTGTTCGAGGGCATCGATGCGAAGTTCCACGACCGCGCCAAGGAGTGGGGCGGCGGGTTCATCGTGGGTGGCGACAACTACGGGCAGGGCAGTTCCCGCGAGCATGCGGCACTGTGCCCGATGTACCTGGGCGTGAAGGCGGTCATCGTCAAGTCGTTCGCGCGTATCCACCTGGCCAACCTGATCAACTTCGGCCTGGTGCCGTTCACGTTCAAGAATGCGGCCGATGCGGCCAAGGTCAAGCAGGGCGACGA
This sequence comes from uncultured bacterium, assembly GCA_964483805.1. Classification (GTDB taxonomy): domain Bacteria; phylum Muiribacteriota; class Ozemobacteria; order Ozemobacterales; family Ozemobacteraceae; genus CAZADH01. Next base: position 866 of record CAZADH010000324.1, on the reverse strand, counting down.
ACTGAGCATCGACGTGGCGCACCTGGCCCCTGGCAGTGTCGCGATGATGACCAACAAGACCAACCAAGAGCAGATCGAACTGGTGAACCCGTTGTCGGAGCGTGAAATCGAGGTCATCAAGGCCGGTGGCGCGTTGTTGCACGCCCGCGGCGCGCACTGAGGGCGGCCATGACCGATCCACGACACCGTCGCATTTCAGAGTTCGTGCCCCCGGTGATCCGCTTCTCGACGGGACGACCGCCCGACGCTGGGGCGTTTGCGGTACCGGTTTCCGAGACCAATGACCTGGCGCAGGTGTTGTTGCAGGCCGAGACGTGCAAACGGTCGGTTTTCGTGCAGCACAACGTAAAGACATCGTCAATATAATTGCGTGGCCGCCAGCGGCGGTCGTCGTTCGCGTGCCGCCCAGGCCGAGCCTGTTTGCCGCCCCGGCGTCCGCTGGCCCACGGGGGAAGCGAGCGCCGGGGCTGTTGACCGGTGCATCATACGGAGGAGCCCGCCATGACAACCCTGGGATTGACCGAACGCGGCGGACAACCCGCCTGGATCGTGACCGGCGCGCCGAGTCCGGCGGCCGCTCCTGATCACGGTTTCGCGCAGGGCCTGACGGAGTTGGCCGCGGCAGCGCGGGCGGGTCGTGGGGGCGGGGTTGCCGAGGTTTCGGGCGGGGGCACGTGGTTGGCGCCGTTTGGCGGCACGAAGATCATGTGTGTCGGGCGCAACTATCGGCCGCACGCTGAAGAGCTGGGCAACCCAGTGCCGCAGCAACCGTTGTGGTTCACGAAACCCCCGTCATCACTGGTGGGGCACGGGGGCACGGTACGCCTGCCCGCCGGCTTCGGTCGCATCGACTACGAGGGCGAGGT
>CAZADH010000323.1:0-6499 GCA_964483805.1 uncultured bacterium | reverse complement strand
ATGGTACGACCGTGCCATCAAGCAAGATCCGGCGATGCTCGACGGCTACCACGGCAAGATGCTGGCCTTGATCAAGATTGGCGAGACGCAACGCGCCGTCGAGGTCGGCTGCCAGATTCTGCAACGCGATCCGACCAACGTGACCGCGGCGCTGCGCATCGGCGACCTGTGCTATGCAGCCAAGAACTACGCTTCGGCGCTCAACTATTACGCCATCGCGCCCGACCACGTCGACTGCCGGCTCGGCATGGGGCTCACCCTGTGGAAGCTGCACGATTTCGATCGGGCGCGGCCGCACCTATTGGCGGCTCTGCGCACGTATCCGCAGCATGCCGAGTTGCTGGTGGCGCTCAAGCAGCTCAACGAGGCGGAACTGCACGCCCTGCAATTGCAGTTGGCAACCCCGGGCGACATTCTCGACCGGCCCGGCAAACAGGCGCGGGTCGCCACTTTGCTCGAACTGAACGGCCATGCGTTGCGTGCCGCCGAGTGGCTGCGCAAACTGTTGCCGGCCAACCCGAACTTCGCGCAACTGCTGCGCATTGCCGACAACTACACGGCGGCGGGCGAGCATGACGAGGCCGGTGAGTTCTACCAGTTGGCCGCGAGGAAGTCGCCAGACCCGCGCACGACCAAACTCGCAGCCGTCGATGCGTTTGTGGCGGCCGGCAATCTGCAACGCGCCGAGTTGCTGCTCACCGATCTGCGGGCCGAGAGTCCGGGGCCTGAGGTGGACCAACGGTCCGGGGCCCTTTTCGCCAGGCGCAAGTTGGTCGGCGTGTCGTGGCGCCACTATCAGCAGGCAGGCGAGGGTTACGAGAACCAGGCGAAGTCGGCGCAGGCTCCCCGCGACCTGCTGCTTCTGGCCATCGATGCGTATCAGAACGCGCGCAACCACAACGATGCCCGCCGCCTGCTCGAGCGCATGGCACTGCCGGGCGTCGAGTTCGCGGTCGACCAACGGTGGTCACGATTGTTCTTCGATACCTGCCAGTATCCGAAGGCCATCGAGATTTACGACCGTTATCCGGGTTCGCTCGATATGCAAATCGCCAAGGGCTGGTCGCTCGTGCACCTGCACCGGCGCCAGGATGCACGCGACACGTTCAAAGCCGTGTTGGCCAAGCACCCCGAGCATGCGGGCGCGCGCGCCGGTCTCGACGCCGTCGATGCGATGATGCAATCCGATGTATTTCTCATCGTCACCGGCATGGACTACGGCAGTTATCAGGACGGTCGCTATCTGACCACGGGCGTCGTTCGTTACGTCGACCGGCGGGCGGTGACCACGATTTCGCACACTTCGACCGACGTGCCCACAGTCTCGCAGGGCAAGCCGGACTTCAAGGAAGACCTGATCGGTCTGCGTTGTTACTACTCACTCAACGACCAACACGCGCTGCAGTTTCACCTGATGCATTTCGAGAATGACGACGTGGTCACTGACGGCGGCAACGTGTTCGGCATGAAATACTGGTATTTTCCGACCCCGCGCTGGACGCTGTCGGCCGAAGGCGATTACTCGAGTTACACCCACATTCACACGAATCAGTTCACGGTCGGGGCGGGTTACCGCATCAACCCCTACTGGCATGTCGATCTCGCCGGCAGTTTCATCCATGCCGCCGGTTCCGGATGGGCGCCGAGCGACCCGCGCAACACCGGGGGTGCGCGGCTGACCGTGGGCTACACTCCGAACCGACGCTGGTATTTTGGCGCTGTGGGCCTGTTCGGCAAGCGGATCATGGCGGTCGATGCCGAGGGGCTCTACGCATTCAACAACCAGGATGTCTACAAGACCGGCTTCTCGCTGCTGTCGACGTGCCGCCTGACCCCATTCGTCAAGCTGTACGTGCATTACAACGAGACCGATTTCACCAGCGCCTGGCAGGAGGCCGAGAATACGCGCCTGGGGTTCCGCTTCTTCGATTCGGCACAGCGGGCGCGCACCTACAGTCTGGGCGTCGACACCTTCTGGTGAGCATCCCATGAACAGACGCAGCATGCGTTGCCTAGTTTACATTGCATGTATATCGTATTTACTGTGCTTCACCTCGACACCGGCACAGGCGCAGACCTCGGCACAGTTGCGCGAGGCCTTGTTTGCGGAACCCGACAGCGTTCTGATCCTGACGGCGCTGGCCGACGCCCTCGACCGCGAGGGTTTCCCGGCCGCGGCGTTGCAGGTTCTCGAGGAAGGGCGGCGAGCGGCTGCGGGGGTCTCGATCCTCGGTCTGAAACGTGCCTATCTGCTCTTGGAGCTACGCAAGTTCGCGGCGGCCCGTGACGAACTGACCGGCATTCTGCAAACCTGCCCCACGTCGCGCGATGCCCGGTACGCGTTGGTCAAACTGAACGCCGCCATGCTCGATTGGACCAGCGCGCAAGCGGCCTGCGAGGAGTTGTTGGCCGTGTCACCCGACAACTACTTCGGCGTACTCAACGGCGCGTGGGCCCGGTTCAACCGACGCGATTACGCGGCCGCATACGCACTGTATGCACACCCGCAATACCGCCACCTGCGGGTCATGAGGTTGGGCCAGGCATGGTGCAAGCTCCGCCTCGGTGAAGCCGGCGCCGCCCGCGCGCTCTTCCTCGAACTGGTGGCGGTCTGGCCGGCCGACCCCGACGCCGCAGCCGGGATCGCCGCATGCACGGGCATCGCGTCCGGGACATCGGGTCCGTAGGCGTGCACAGGCGAACGGTGTGGGCCACGGGCCAACACGACACGACACGCCGCAAAGCAATACAACAGACATACTAAACCCAACCCCCCCGAGGAGGTGCATGAAGTGAAAAGAAACCTGTGGATGCTGGTCACGCTCATCGGTATGCTGGCTTGGCTGCCGGCCGTATCGGCCCAGAAAGAAGCGCTCCCGCTCAAGGCCGAGGTCGTCAATGTCGAACCGTTCTCGTATGTGGCGCTCGAGAACACGGGCCCGTACACCGAGTATGCAGCCCGTCAGCAGACCTTCTATGCCGAGATCGCCCGACAGGACGTCAAGCCGATCGACGTGCAGTTCACGTTGTACTGGAACAGTCCGCTGTTCGTCAAACCGCACGAATTGAAATGGGACATCGCCTTCCCGGTGACGAGCGCGACCAAGGTGGCACCGCCCCTGGTGTTGAAACGGTTCAACCATCGGCAGTGTGCGGTGGCTATTCACGTCGGGCCGTATTTGACGACGGTGCAGACCATCAATGCGTTGTATTCATGGCTCGCCGCCAAGGGGCGCAAGGCCGCAACCGGCCCCTGCATGGAACGGTATCTCGACCCAGACCCTGCCGTCGTGGCCGATAGCGCCAAGCGAACACAGATTCTCATTCCGCTGCAATAGTGGCACCCCTCGGGACCGACTCGCCAATCTACGCCCCGAGGTCATCGAGGGGACTGGCGACGCCTCAACCGCGGCGCGATCGGGCTCCACCCGCCTGCAAAGACAGTTTCTGTTGGCCACTTGCCACTTGCCGTTGGATTTCGCCTCACACGCGCGCTGTGCTATACTTTTTCCAAGATGCAGACTTCGAAAGGATGCACCGATGAGGATGGTTTCGTTTCAGTGCTGGGTCTTATTGGGCCTGATGCTCCTGGCCTCGGGGGTTTCGCTTCAGGCGCAAAACATCTGGGAAGACAAAATGGAAAGCATGCGCCTTTCGCTCCAGGAAGCGCTGAAGGCGAAGCACATGCCCGCAGTGCAGCGCGAAGCGATTGCCAGGGTGAGTGACGCCGCAAAAAACCTCGCGAGGCTATCTGCTTTCGAGGACCTGTTCCTGAGTTTCAACAAAGCCCTTTTCGGTTTGAGTTTCAGCATCAATCAAAACGACCTCCCGACCAGTCTGGAGTGCTGGCCATTGGTGATCAAGAGTTTTCAAGCCCTGTATAAAGCCCACATGGGCAAAGATCTCAACGACGCCCTCGACATCATCCCAGGGCAGGCCGATTCTTCCGCTGATAATCCGTAGAGGCTAGGCGAAGCAATGTGTCAGTCTACATTGGGAATGCCTAAACAATGTTGTTGACGCGTCTGTCGTAGCAGAGGAAGTGCGTATGAATTTGCGCCGTCGGTTCATTGGGGTGTCTTTGGCGGCCATAGGATTTTGCGGGCTTTTCGCACCCGGAGAGTATCACCGGGCGGAGGCGAGACCGCGGACAACCCTCGGTGATGTCAGCACCACCAGCGCAAATCAGGTCGTGATCGCGGCACCCGCTTTCGAAAAGAAGCCCCCCGATCCGAAGGCCGGGGTGTACGAAGAGTACTGGGCAGCCTTCATTCGCCCGTGCGACAACCCTTTTGTCAGAGTGTTCAGTCATGTCGGCCAGCTTTTGTACGGTTTTGACGACTACGGAAGCAACGAATCCCCGAAGGAACTGGCCACATTGCAGCAGGTTGCGGGGCCATACCTCCGGAAGAATCCGCACATCAGAGACGCATTGGCCGCACGGCGAACCGCTCGCGGCATCATCGCCCGCTTTCTCGATGCTTCGGTCGTCGAAAAAAAGGAAGACCTCGAGGCCGTACGCGAGCAGGCGTATCGCTGGATGTCCCAGCCGTTGGTTATTTTGTCGAGAAATCCCAGTTTGGTGGGGAGGGCAATCGGGCCGAGTTGCCACTTTTTCCCAATCGGAATTCTGGGCAGCGATGGCAAGCAGAAACACCTCGAGACCTCCTTCGTTCTCCTCGAGGATCTTCGCGCGGAACAAGGCAAGACGCCCTTTTCGGTTGCTCGAGCGGTGAGTAACGACACCCTCGACCTGGTCGTCTGTCATGAAATGGCGCACGCCATCATGCGTGACGCCTATGGTCGGGCTGGCAATAAGACATTACGGCCGATCAGCGCCAACGGTCATTCCCCCGAGTTGATCACAGATGCAACCCTGGCATTCACGGAGGGTTGGGCGGAGGCATTTGAAGCTTTCTACGGCCGCGACAAGCGAAACATCAATAGTCTTGGCGAGCGGAACAACGGGGTGGCGTCGGTGTTGCTCGATCGACAACATCCCGTGCGCCGGGAGCGCTGGCTTTGGCTGAACGGTCCCGAGGCGAAAGATGGCCGGTTGAAGAATTCCGCACAGCTCATGGCTTGCGAAGGGGTCATTGCAACGCTTTTTTATGAGATTCTCGAGAACCGTGCCCTGGTAAGTCCTTTCGAGAAAAGTATTCAGATCATGTGGCGCGATCGACCGGCTTCCTTCCCTGCATTTGTTTCGTCATGGTTGAAACGATTTTCTGAGGATCGTCGCATTCTCTTGCGCATCGTTCTCGAGAACACGCGATATGCAACCATCGATGCGCAGTTGCCGCAGTTGTACCAGAACTGGTATGAGATGAAGCGGAAGTTCCACCGCAAAGAGGCGTCGGCGGAAGCGATGCGGACTGCTGAAGAAGCCTACACCAGACGCAAGGAAGAGGTCTTCGCCAAAGCGCTCGCCGGGGCTGATCCCTTTGCGGCTTTGTTCCCTGAGTTGTGGGTGAACGTTTCGTGTTCGTGCAAAGTGAACGGTTCCGCTGCCTCGAGTATGCGGGAACTGAACCTTGATCTCAACACCATGGATGCAGCGCTGTTCGAATCCGCCAAACTGTGCTCGAAGGCCGAGGCAGCAAAGATCATCGAACGGCGAGATGCCGGCGGAGGCTGGCGCGGAAACCCGCTTGCCGTCGCCGAAGCGGCTCTTGGCGAGCGCTGGGGCAAACTGGCCGGCGAAGGCGTCACCGTCAAGCAAGGGGCCCGACTCCCCACCGAGTAAGCCTCGGGAACGCATGATCGAGGCAAATCAGGTCGTCAGCCCGCGAACCCTCCCGACTCAGAACCGGCGCACGCGGATGTGGCAATACGGGGTTTTGCCGGTCTTCTCGTAATACTGCTGGTGATACTCTTCGGCCGGCCAGAAGGTGACACCGGCGGCCGGGCGGATCTGGGTCACCACGTTGAGACCTTTGCCACGCAGGAGCGCGCACAGTTTTTCGATGGTCGCCTGTTGAGCGGCATCGGCAACGAAGACCGCCGATAGATACTGCTCGCCGATGTCGGGACCCTGCCCGTCGGCCTGCGTCGGGTCGTGGATCTCGAAGAACAGTTTCGCCAGCTCTTCATAGCTCGTCTTCGCCGGATCGAAGGTCACTTGCAGCACCTCGAGATGGCCGGTGCCATGGTCGCAGACCTCGCGATAGGTCGGGTTGGCCTTGTGCCCACCCATGTAGCCGACCTTGGTGTCGCTGACGCCGGGAAGCTTGCGAAAATGGTGTTCCATGCCCCAGAAGCACCCGCCGGCAAACCACGCCCGTGCGGACACGGCAGCATCGGCAGCCGCAGAGGGCGACGAACCCGCCAATCCCGCTGCTTGAAAACGTATTGACAAAGAGTTTACACAGTGCCGCACGTTTTTCGGGGTCATGCCCTCGCCGGCGAAGACGTGGCCGAGGTGACCGTCACAGGCGGCACAGACGATCTCGGTGCGCGAGCCGTCGGGGTCGGGAATACGCTTGACCGCACCGGGAAT
>CAZADH010000322.1:0-6507 GCA_964483805.1 uncultured bacterium | reverse complement strand
CGATCGGCCCGAAACGCTGGCGGCGCGCGGGTGGGCGGCCGCCATCGGCCATTCCTGGATGGGCTTGACCCTGATGTTCGTCTGCCTGTCGGCCGTGCTCGATCTGCTTCGTGCACTCGGACGCTGGGGTTGGGGGGCCGATCCGCTGTCGGCAACGCAACATCTTGTATTGACCTGTGTCGTGGTGGTCTCGGCGTTTCTCTGGGGGCTGCTCGAGGCGCAACAGATCACGGTCGAGCGGGTGCGAGTGACGTCGCCCCGACTGGCACCCGGGTCGACGCCGATCCGGATCGTGCAATTGACCGACCTGCACCTCGGTCTCTCACTCACCAACGAAAGCAAGCTGCCGCAGCTCGTGGCCCGGATCGCGGCGCTGCAACCCGACGTGTTCGTTTCGACCGGAGATCTGGTTGACGGGCACCTGCGCGATCCTGAGCAGGCGGCGACGCTGCTGCGCTCGGTCCCGGCGCCCTTGGGCCGATACGCCGTCACCGGCAACCACGAGTTTCTCGGTGACATCGACATGTCGCTCGCGTTCCTGGCCAGTGCCGGCTTTCGGTTGCTGCACGGCGAGACGGTCGACGTCGGCGAGCGGTTGCGCCTGGTCGGGGTCGACGACCCGATTGCGGCGTATCGGGGCCGCCCGAGCCGGGTGCGTGAGGCCGATCTGCTGGCGAGCGCGACGGTGGGCGGGCGGGCCACGGTGCTGCTCAAGCATGTTCCCGAGGTCGACGGTCAGTCGGTGGGGCGGTTCGATCTGCAACTGTCGGGGCACACCCACCACGGGCAGATCATGCCGTTTCAGTTGGTCACGTGGTTGTTCAATCGGGCCTGGCCCGGCCTGGCCGATGTGGGTTCCGGATCGTGGCGTTACCTGAGTCGTGGCACCGGCACCTGGGGCCCGCCGATTCGCGTGTTCGCGCCACCCGAGATCACCTTGATCGAACTCGCGCCGGCGACCGCTGTGGTCGTGCCCGCCACCGACAGGTAGGCCTGTCGGCGCCCCCGGGCACTGCGCACATCCGGTGCGGTGACCTTTACGAACGCGGGTTGATCAGCCAGTCGCTCACCGCGGCGATGCCCTCGCCGGTCGTGCACGAAACCCCGATGATCGGTGCCCGCTCGTTGACCGCGCGGATGCCGGCTTCGAAGAAGGCGCGGTCGAACTTGAAGTGTGACAGCACGTCGGTTTTGTTGAGCACGATCAGGTCGGCCAGCGCAAAAATGCCGGGGTATTTGTGGGGTTTGTCGTCGCCTTCGGGCACCGAGGCGATGACCAGGCGCACGGCTTCGCCCAGGTCGAACGACGCCGGGCAGATGAGGTTGCCGATGTTCTCGACGAAGAGCAGCCCCGGCCCAGCTTGGTCGGTGGGCAACTCGGCGAAGGCGCGGCGCACCATGAGCGCGTCGAGATGACATGCACCATTTGTATTGATGAGTTCGCACGCGATGCCCGCGGCCCGCACCTTCTCGGCGTCGATGGCCGAAGCGACGTCGCCCTCGATCACCATTGGGCGCAGACCGGCCGGCAGGCCCGCGGCGAGGCGCAGGATCAGGCTGGTCTTGCCCGCTCCCGGCGAGGCCATGACGTTAACCGCGGTCACCTTGCGTTCGGCAAAGAGACGCGCGTTTTCGGCGGCGCGTCGGTCGTTGTGCGCAAGCACGCTCTTGCGGACTTCGATTGTATTGCTCATATCAATACCTTTCTGCGGCGGGCGTCGGTTGCTTCGCGGCCAGGCCTGTGTCGAGGCAGAGTTGCAGCCTGGTCGGGTTCACCTGCCAGGGAGCGCGTCGGTGGTGCCGGCTGTCGTGGTGGCGCTCTCGCCTGCGGTCTCGTCGGTTGGCGCGAACCGCATGCGCACGCCGAACAACTCCAATACCCGTTCCTGCAGCACATAAAACACCGGCAGGATCACGAGAGTCAAGACCGTCGACGAGATCAGTCCGCCGATGACCGCGATGGCCATCGGGCCGCGCATTTCCGAGCCCTGCCCGGTGGCGATGGCCGGCGGGATCATGCCGCCGATCATGCAGATGCTGGTCATCAGAATCGGCCGCAGACGGATCGGGCCGGCGACCAGGATCGCTTCGACGCGGGTCAACCCCAGCTCCCGTTGCCGGTTGATGAACTCGACCAGCAGAATGCCGTTCTTGACGACCAGACCCATCAGCATCAACAGACCGATCATGGTCATGACGTTCACCTGCGCGCGGGTGATGAGCAGTGCCGTTAAGGCGCCGACCACCGCGAGCGGCACCGAGGTCATGATCGTGATCGGGTGCAGGTAGTTCTCGAACTGCGCCGCCAGCAACATGTAAACAATGACAAAGGCCAGCGACGCGGCGAAAACCATGGCCACCATCGATTCGTTGGCGACCTTGGCGATTCCCTGAAACTCGCCACGGTAGCCCGGCGGTAGGATCTGCGCTGCCACCGAGGCAATCTCGGTCATTGCCGTGCTCTGGTCGAGGCCCGACAGGTTGGCGCCGATGGTGATCTGGCGCGAGCGGTCGATGCGGTCGATGCGCGACGGGCCGACGCCATCGACGAGATCGGCGACGTTGGCGATCGGCACGAGCGTGCGCCCATCGTTGCTGCGCACCATGATCGAGCCCACGAAGTCGCGCGATTCGCGGTAGGCCTTGTCGAGGCGCACCTTTACATCGTATTGCTTGCCGCGCTCTTTGAACCGGGTGATCTGCTCTTCGCCGCCGATGAGCAACCGGAGCGTGTTGGCGAGGGCGCCGACGTTGACGCCGAGTGCTTCCATGCGGTCGCGCTGGAGGTTCACCCGCAGTTCCGGCTTTCCGGTCTCGTGGGTGTCGGCGACATCGACGAGACCGGGGCGGTTGGCCATCCAGGCTTTGATGCGTTGGGCCGAGGCATGCAGGACCGTCATGTCGGGTCCAAGCAGCGAAAACAGCACTTGTTTGTTGGTTTCGCCGCTGGCCGCGGCAATCTCGTCGAGTTCTTCGACCGACACCTGGCTCAGTCCGGGGACTTTGGCGACCTCGGTGCGCACGCGGTCCATCAACAACGCTTGCGGTCTGGCCAGGCGCGTCTGTTTTGGCACGAGGCTGACAAAGATCTGTCCCTTGGTTGGGTCTTCGAGGGGATCGCCGGCGACCGTGCTGTAGACGGTGCTGACATCGGAGGCGATGATGCCCAACGTCTCGCGTTCGATGCGGGCCAATACGGCGCGGGTCCCTTGGGCCGAGGTGCCCTGCGGGGTGCGCACGGTGATGAGGAACAGGTCGCGATCCTCGTTGGGCTTGAAGGTGAACGCCATCCCCGGCAGCAACGTCAACGTGCCGACGACGATCGCCACGCCCAGGGCGAGAACCTTGATCGGGTGGGCGAGAGCGATGCGCAATACATTGCGGTACGTCGACTCGGTCACGGCAAACAGGTAGGCGAGCAAGCGAGCGATGCCGTGTTCCTCTTTTTCGGCGTGCAGATGGCGGCCGGCCAGCATCGGCGTGAGTGTGAAGCTGACGAAGAGCGAGACGAGCACTGCGGCAGTTGCGGTGATGCCAAAATGCGAGAGAAAACGCCCGAGGATGCCACCCATCAACGCGACGGGGACGAACACTGCGACGAGTGAGAAGGTCGTGGTCGTCACGGCAAGTCCGAGCTCGTCTGTCGCATCGCGCGCGGCAGCGACCGGCGTCTTGCCCAGGCGGATGTGGCGAAAGATGTTCTCGATGACGACGATCGCGTCATCGATGAGCACGCCGATACACAACGACAGCGCCATCGTCGTCAGCATGTTGAGCGTCAGACCCAACCACCGCATCAGGATAAACGTGGCCAGAATCGAGGCGGGGATGGCGAGCGCCGAGATGACGGTGGCGCGCAGATTGCGCAGGAACAGCAGAATCACCAGGACGGCCAGTCCCGAACCGGTGAACAGATCGACGATGATCGAGTGAATCGCCGACTCGATGAACGGCGCATTGTCGATGGGCACCCGAATGCGGACGCCCGCAGGAGCTCGCTTTTCGAGTTCGGCGAGAGCTGTCTTGACCGCGCGGGCAATCTTGACCGCGTTCGCTCCCGCCTGCTTGCGGACTTGCAGACCGATGGTCGGTTGCCCGTCGAGCGTGCCGATGACCCGCTCGTCCTGAATCGTGTCTTCGACGCGGGCCACATCGCCCAGGGTAACCGGGGTGCCGCCCAGCGTGGCCACGGTCAACCGGCGGAACTCGTCGACCGAGGTGAGTTCGCCCATGGTCTTTACAATGTATTCATTGTGCATGCTTTCGATCTTGCCCGCCGGCACCTCGATGTTCTTCGAGCGCACGGCAGCGACCACCTCGGCGACGGTCAGGTGGTGGGCGTTGAGCGCATCGTTGTTGATCCAGATTTTGATTTCGCGTTCGCGCAGGCCGATCTCGCGGATCGAACCGACGCCGGGCACGCTCTGGATACGCGCCTTCACTTCGTCCTTCACGTAGCGGGCGAGGTCGGCCGGCGGCAACGGCCCGCCGATGGTCACGGTCAGGATCGGCACTGCCCCGGTGTTGACCTTGTCGATGACCGGGTTTTCCATGGTTTCGGGCAGTTGCGTGCGGATCGCCGCGATCTTGTCGCGCACATCCTGCACCGCGACCTCGATGTTGCGATCGAGCTTGAACACGGCAAACACCTGGGCCACGTTTTCGGTGCAGATCGAGCGGATTTGATCGATGCCGTTCAACGCCGCGAGTTGTTCTTCGATCTTATCGACGACCTTGCTCTCGAGGGTTTCCGGGCTGGCCCCACGATAGATGCAGGTGATGGTGACCGTCGGCAGTTCGACCTCGGGGAACTTGTCGATGCCGAGCGCAAGATAACTGAGGATGCCGAACAGTCCGATCGCCAGGAACAGCATGGTGATCGAGACGGGGCGGCGAATCGAGACATTGGCGAGCAGCATGGTAGTGGGTCCGTTTCAGGGCCGCGTGGTTTGCGGGGACGAGGCCGTGGTTGCTGACGGGGTGACGCGCGCGCCGTCGGTGATCTTGTCGAGGCCGCTGCCGATCACCGTGGTGTTGGCCGTCAGGCCGCTGGTAACGGCAGCTTCCCCGCGGGCGACGACGCCGATCGTCACCGGGACGCGGCGGGCCTGCTCCCGCTCGACGACGAAGACGAAACCGCAACGGTCAGGGATCGCGGCCGCCGGGGCGGGTCCTGCCGTCAGGTCGCCGGTGCTGCCGACCGAGGGGGCTGCGGTCGTGGCGGTGGCATCGGTGATGACCACCACGGTCTCCGGCAGAATGCAGGCATCGCGGTTTTCGCGCAGCACGACATCGACGTCGGCATACCCCCCGTGACTGAGTTGGTGGGCGCTGTTGTCGATCTCGGCTTTGATCGTGAAGGCGCGACCGACCGGATCGATACTCGGAATCACCGTCGCGATGGTGGCCGCTACCGGAGCTGGTTGCAGCGGTGTCTTACAGAATAAATACATGCCGGCCTGCACCTGGGGTAAAAAGCGCTCGGCCAACCGAGCGGTCAGCTCGAGCCGGCTGTCGTCGGCAATGGCAAACGCCGGTCCCTTGTCGGCCCACTCGTGGGCTTGCACATTCTTGGTGACGATCAACCCATCGAACGGAGCGACCAGAGTCGAGTCGTCGATACGCTTGCGGGCGAGTCGCACGCCAACCTCGGCCGCGGCGCGCTGGGCGCCGGCGACCTCGAGCGCGCTCTCAGCCTGGGTGGCCTGTTTGCGGGCGGCATCGAGGCCGTTTTTGGCAAGGCGGAACTGGCCTTCGATCTGGTCGAACTGCTGCACCGTCATCGCCTCTTTGCCCCGGAGCGTCTGTGCCCGGTCGAGTTCGCGGCGGGCCAGATCGAGACGGATGACCGCCTGCTCCTCGAGCACCCGGGCCGCGTCGCGCGCGGTTTGCAGGGCCTTGATCTGCCGATTGGCGATGTCGACGGTGGCGGCGGCCTGGTCGAGACCGAGTTGGGCATCGGTGGTGTCGAGGCGCGCCAGCACCTGGCCGGTCCGCACCCGGTCGCCTTCGGCCACCGCGACCGTCGCGATGGTGCCGGCCGTCTTGAACTGGAGCGTGGCCCGGCGCACGGCTTTGAGCTCGCCGGTGGTGCGCTCGATCTGGCGAAGGGTGCCGATCCGTGGCTGCACGACGGTGACCGGGATGGCGTCGCCCGCAAACAGGGTGGCACAGCTCATCAGCAGACCAAGCGCGATCGGGAGGTGGCAAACGTTGGTGCGTTGCCATTGGTGGTGGTTGTGGGTCCGGGGCGTGGGGCGAGCGATGCGGCAATACAACATATTCGTAATCATTGGGGTGTCTCCCGGCCACAGAGGGCGGCGCGCAGATCGCCCATCGCGTGCCACAGCGCGAGATGGGCCAGTTGGCGGTCGAAGACGGCGGTAACCCGGCGCTGTTGGGCCGCGACCAAGGCGGACTCGGCATCGAGCAGGTCTTGCGAGGTGGCGGCCCCGGCCGCGAAAGCCTCGAAGGTCAGGCGCATCGACTCACGCGCCTGCGCTTCGG
>CAZADH010000321.1:0-6519 GCA_964483805.1 uncultured bacterium | reverse complement strand
GGGCATGATCCAGTCGGTGAGCACGAGACTGACCCGCTCTTTTTCGAGCATGGCCAATGCCTGAACCCCGTCTCCTGCTGCCAAAACGTCATATCCGGACGACGTCAACGTTTTTTGCAAGAGACGCCGGGTAACGAGTTCGTCTTCCACCACCAACAACTTCATTGCAGATATCATACCCCAGCTCGGGCCAGCGAGTCGAGCCAAATGGTGATTTCGTTGCGAAAACGGCTCAAAGAGAAGAACTCTCGGACGCGCTCGCGTCCGCGGTCGCCCATGGAAGTCTGCTGCCGATGGTCGCCCATGAGGCGCTCGATGGCCCGCGCGAGCGCCGGGGCGTCAGCCATCGGCACGAGCAGTCCTGTTTCGCCATCCACCACGATTTCGGGGATGCCGCCGCCTCGCGTGGCGATCACCGGCTTTCCGAGGGCCATCGCCTCGATGGCTACCAGACCGAATGGTTCGGGGCGAGTGCTGGCGTGAACCACGATGTCAGCACCGTTCATCCAGGCCAGGGGATGGTCCTGCCAACCGGCCCAGTGGGCCCCGGGTTCTGGTAGTGTTGCGAGGCGACGACGGAAGTCGTCGAGATAGGCATCCTCTTGAAAAACCGCATCGCCAACGAGCACGGGGCGTAGCTTGATACCGCGAGCCAGCAGAGAACCCACGGCGTCGAGGAAGACCGTCTGGCCCTTCCAGTATGATATCCGACCAAACATGGCCACGACCGGCCCTTGCCCCGGGATGATCGGTGCCGGGATGGCATGGGCGGCCGCCTCGATGGCAGAAATGTCGACGCCGTGGTGGACCCGATGAATCCGTGTCGACGCGAGACCGAGCGCGGTCAGGGATCGCGCCACGGCATCGGAGAAGCAGAGCAGATGGGCGTCGGCGCGGCGAAACATGAGGCGCAGCAGGCACAGCAGTGCAGGGTTGAAGTGGTCGGTGGTGAGCAGGTCGTGCACGGTGCAGACCACGGGACGGCGCAACCGGGTGCCGAGTAAGCCGGCGAGAACATGACCCTTGTTGCAGGACGTAAATACAATATCATGCTCCATCTTCTCGAGAAACCGAAGCACCCGGCGCAGGCGCATGGGCAGAGAGGTTACGTCGGCGCAAGCGGCAAGAAGCGAAGACGGGTCGGTTTTGCGGACAACGGCGACGCGACCGAGATCGAGGTCGTGGCAGCGGACGCCGCGAGACTCCAGGCGCGCCGACCAGCCTCCTGGACCCTGGAGCATGCCAAAACGCCAATCTCGGGACTCCTCGATCAGGCGGTCCCACGAAATTTCCGCGCCACCCATGGCGCGAGCGCTGGTCAATACTATATATTTACATCTGTTATGTGTCGGCATATTGCTGCAAAAATCCTGTGAAGAAGGGCGTTTCTGAATAGAAAGAATGTTGTGCTTGCCTGCACTGTAATGGCATTGTATGATGTGACAACTCTAATTTGCAACGTGGAGGCCGATGCCATGGCGAAACCATCGCAGTCACACGCAATTGCCCAGAAGATTGAAGAGATTCTCCAACGAATCCTCGACGGAAAACTGCACATTCAAGTCGTCAGTGCGCGTGCCGGCAAGGCCCGCCGCGCGCGGCCGGGTGCCAAAGCCCGCAAGCCGCGGGGAAAACCCGGGCGGAAACCGCTGCCGCTCGCGGAAAAGAAGCGTCGCGAACGGGCCCGGTTGCTCGAGAAGAAGCGCGCTCTGGCCGAGCAGTTGCCGTCAATGCGCGATGTGCGCATGTTTCTGCACGAAAAGTACGAGGGCGCGAAGGTCACGGCGATTGCCAAACATTTCGGCCTCAAGCGGACCGCAATCCAGCCGTTGCTCGACCGTGGCGTGACCCACCAAGACCTGCTCCTCGAGAAATCGGGATTGTATTTCTTGGGCAAACCCATGCGTTTTCGCAAAGCCCGGAAAGCGCCCAAGCTCGCGCCGATCGCGCAGAACAAACTGTTGAAGTTCATCGGTGATCGTCCGGGTGCCACTCTTCAACAAATGGCCAAACAGTTCAACACCAATTATCAGCGGTTTATCCGCTTGACCCGCGGGCTCGTTGAAGACGGCGTCCTGGTGAAGCGCGGTGAGGGCTTTGCTCTGGCCTGATACGAATCGCTGCGGTTGACGAGTGTGCTTCATGACGGGCCCCGGTTTCGGGGCCCGTTTTGCTCCTGGAACAATCCGTTCCTGATGTCGCCTGGCCCGCCGTGTTCGGGGAGCGTTGGCAAGGCACGATTCTGGCGACGTCTCCATAACGTGGAGGGCGATGGGCGGGTTGACTTCGTGAGCGGTTTCGGCGATGTTAGTACCCTGTCTGCACCATGCGGGCGAGTTCGCTCAGGAGGTCGGCTGTGGCCGATAGCACCACGCAGTCCGTTGCCAATGAAGATGTGTCCAAGGCAGTCAGCATGGGACAACCCCTGTCCTGGACGGTCCCCTCGCTCGACACCGATCAACAGAAGAAATTGAGCGAGGTTCTCGCGGCCATGCTCGATACGGCCCGGCGCCCAGACCTCAAGAGTCCGGTGCTGTACTGCCTGCATGAGCTGCTGGTGAATGCACAGAAGGCCATGATCAAGCGGGTGTATTTCAGCGAAAAAGGACTCGACATCAATCGTGAAAGCGATTACGCCAAGGGGATCGCCGACTTCAAAGAGGCTTGGTTGGGGAGTCCAGAACATTGGCAAGAGGTGTTGGTCGCATCGGGGAAAACCTTTCAGGTGTTGTTCCAGATGCGCGATGGCAATCTCACCGTAATCATTGCCAATGCCTGCGGCCTGCTGCCGGCCGAGCACGAGCGCATCAAACAGCAATCGATCGTGACCGGAGACGGCACCGACGGTGTCGACTTTCTTGCCGGCGTTGAACCCGTCGAGGGCGGTGGGCTCGGCATCCGCTTGGTGTTCGGCATCATTGGCAGCCTGGGTGGCGGCAAAGACGCGTTGACCTTCCGCACTGATCCCAGCAAGACGGTGGTGTTGTTGCGGGTGCCCGTGGGTCCTACCGGCACACAGAAACGTGAACTGACAGCGGCCATCGCCGAGCAGGTCGAGACCCTGCCGGCGTTCCCCGAGCACGTGATCGAGCTGCAATTGATGATTGGCGATCCCGATGTTGACGTGGCCAAGCTGGCCAAGAAGGTCGCTGTTGATCCGACTTTGACCGCGATGTTGTTCAAAATTGCGAACTCTGCCGCGTTTCGTCGTGCCCAGGCCGTGCAAGACGTGGCGACGGCGATCAAGAACATCGGCATGCGAGAGTTGTTGCACCTGTTGTATTTCCACGGTGCCCAGTCGGCACTGGGGTCCCGCTACAAGGTCGACAAGTCGGTCATGGATCACGCGGCTGACGTGGCGGCGATCGCCCACCAGTTGGCCCGTCGTTTCTCGCCCGAGGCGCGCGAGATGGTGTACGCGGGTGGATTGTTGCACGACCTGGGGAAAATCGTCGTGCATCACCAGCACCACAGCCTCATGGGCAAGGCCTCCGAGTTGTGTGCCCGCAAACATCTCGATCCGACGATGCTCGAGAATCTCGCGTTCGGAGTCGACCATGCCGAGTTGGGGGCACTGGTTGCCGAGCGGTGGAACTTCCCGGTCCCGCTGCGCGATATGATTCGTTTTCACCATACGCCTGGAGTCTGCCCCGCCGAAACCCAGAAATACGCCCAGTTGGTGTATCTTGCCGATCAAATTCCCGCGATTGCCGCCGGCAAAGTGCCTATGTATCTGGCCGATGCGGCAACGCTCGAGCGGTTCGGCATTGCCGACGAGGCGGCGTTTCAGAAATTCGCTGACGATGTATTGACGGCGGCCAGGGCAAGCGAACACTGATTCTTTTCCCGGGTGTCGATGGGTCGTGCAAAAAAAACGCGCGATTGTTCTTGCCTACCCTTCCATACTCTGACATGATATTCTGCGGCCGCGGGACTGTCCCGTGGCGGTTGTGTTGTTTGTCAAACACTCATTCGGAGGTCAATGTTCCATGACGTTTGGACCTTTCCTGCGCCGTTTTACTCGCGGTTCTGCGCTGGGAGTCGTGGCCCTTGTTTTTGTGGCCACCCTGCTTCCGCTCGTGGCGGGCATCGGGCCTGAGGCGCTGTTCGCGCAAGCTCCGGCTGCCCCTGCGCCGGTTGCTGCCCCTGCCCCTGCCCCTGCTCCAGTGGCGGTTCCCGCGCCCACTGCTGCTCCTGCCCCTGCACCGGTGGCGGTCCCCGCTCCGACTGCGGTTGCCGCGCCCGTTCCTGCGCCTGCTCCGGTGCCCACCGTTGCCCCGGCTCCGGTCGCAGTTCCCACCCCGGCGGCCGCTCCGGCGATGCCGGCTGTTCCGTCACAGGCTGAACTCGATGCGGCGGCCAAGCAGGCGATGGCGCAAATGGCGCATGCCGTCCCGGCAGCGGGCACCCCGACCAAGCACCACGGCGGCGGCGAGGCCAACCTCGTGCTGCCCGACCTGACCAATCCCGACGGCAAGATCACCTTCCTGGGCATGAGTGGTTCGACGCTCTTGATGCTTGGCCTCATCGTATGTGTGCTCGGCCTCGTTTTCGGCGGCATGATCTACACGCAGTTGCAGGCGCTGCCTGTGCACCAGAGCATGCTGGATGTCTCTGAGTTGATCTACGCCACCTGCAAGGCGTATCTCGTTCAGCAGGGCAAGTTCCTGATGGTGCTCTGGATCTTCATCGCCGCGGTCACCGGCGTCTACTTCGGCAAGCTGGCCGCGGTGGGCGACGGCACGTTTGGCTTCCCGTTGAACAAGGTCATCATCATCCTGGCCTTCAGCCTTCTAGGCATGGCCGGGTCGTACGGCGTCGCCTGGTTCGGCATCCGTGTAAATACATTTGCCAACAGCCGCGCCGCCTTCGCCGCCCTCAAGGGCAAGCCGTTCCCCTGCTACGCCATCCCGTTGCAGGCCGGCATGAGCATCGGCATGGCGCTGATCAGCGTCGAGTTGCTGATGATGCTGTTCATTTTGCTGTTCGTCCCGCGCGACTACGCCGGTCCTTGTTTCATCGGCTTCGCCATCGGTGAGTCGCTGGGTGCTGCTGCACTTCGTATTGCCGGCGGTATCTTCACCAAGATCGCCGACATCGGTTCCGATCTGATGAAGATCGTCTTCAAGATCAAAGAAGACGACGCCCGCAACCCGGGCGTCATCGCCGACTGCGTGGGCGACAACGCCGGCGACTCGGTCGGTCCGTCGGCCGACGGTTTCGAAACCTACGGCGTCACCGGCGTGGCCCTGATCAGCTTCATCGTGCTGGCCGTGGCCAGCCCGACCGTGCAGGTGCAGTTGCTGGTCTGGATCTTCGCGATGCGCATCATCATGGTGCTTGCCTCGGCGCTGTCGTATTACCTCAATGACATGAAGGCCAAGGCCGACTACGAGACGGCTGACAAGATGAACTTCGAGCATCCGCTCACCGTGCTGGTGTGGCTGACCTCGATCGTTTCGGTCGTGCTGACCTACATCGCGTCGCGCATCCTCATCCCCGATCTGGCCGGCGATACGACGATGTGGTGGAAGCTGTCGACGATCATCACCTGCGGCACGCTCGCCGGCGCGATCATCCCCGAGTTCGTCAAGGTCTTCACCTCGACCGATTCGCGGCACGTGCGCGAAGTGGTGACCAGCTCCAAGCAGGGCGGTCCGTCGCTGAACATCCTGTCGGGCTTCGTGGCCGGCAACTTCAGCGCCTACTGGCTCGGCATGACGATGGTTGGTCTGATGGGTGTGGCCTACATGGTCAGCAAGAGTTTCCCCGACAACATGATGATGGCGCCCGCCGTCTTCTCGTTCGGTCTGGTGGCGTTCGGCTTCCTGGGCATGGGCCCGGTGACGATCGCGGTCGACTCGTACGGCCCGGTCACCGACAACGCGCAGTCGGTTTACGAGTTGTCGACGATCGAGACGATTCCGAACATCAGCGCCGACATCGAGAAAAACTTCGGGTTCAAGCCCGACTTCGAGCGTGCCAAGATGTTCCTCGAAGAGAACGACGGCGCCGGCAACACCTTCAAAGCCACGGCCAAGCCGGTGTTGATCGGTACCGCTGTGGTTGGCGCCACGACGATGATCTTCGCGATCATCGTGGCCTTGACTCAGGGTCTGCAGCCGCAGTTGGTCGCCAACCTGTCGCTGTTGCACCCGCCGTTCCTGTTGGGCCTGATCACCGGCGGCGCGATGATCTACTGGTTCACCGGCGCGGCCACCCAGGCCGTGTCGACCGGCGCCTACCGCGCGGTCGAGTTCATCAAGGCCAACATCAAGCTCGAGGGCGCCACCAAGGCCAGCGTCGAAGACAGCCGCAAGGTCGTCGAGATCTGCACGCAGTATGCACAGGGCGGTATGTTCAATATCTTCCTGGGCGTGTTCTTCGGCACTCTCGCCTTCGCCTTCCTCGAACCGTTCTTCTTCATCGGTTACCTGATCTCGATCGCCCTGTTCGGCCTGTATCAAGCCATCTTCATGGCCAACGCCGGCGGCGCCTGGGACAACGCCAAGAAGATCG
>CAZADH010000320.1:0-6577 GCA_964483805.1 uncultured bacterium | reverse complement strand
GGCGCGGCGGCCCGGCAGCGCGCGGCCAAGGGCAAGGCGTTCGATTTCTGGCGCAACGCCGTACTCAACGGCGCGACGGCCGTGTTTATCGTGTCGATGGCCTTGTCGGAAGTGCAGAGTCACATGAATCCCACGCTGGTGGCCTTTCTTGAATCGATTGAGAGTCCTTCGCTCAACGCGCGCGATGCCGCCGAGCTGCGGGGCAAGCGGGTGATCGTGGGGCTGACCGCGCCGATCCTGCACCACGTTCTGCCCATGCCGACCGGCCTTTTGACCGGACCGGAGGCCCTGGCCCACGGACTCGATACTTTCCTCGCCGGCCGGCGCCGAGAGGTGGCAATCGGCTTCCTGTGCGGGTTGGTCGGGGTGTTGTTGGGTTCGTTGGCCAGCTTTGTCATGTTTTCAGCGAACGGTGCGGCCAATGTCACCAGGGCCGGTGGTATGACTGTTGTATGTTTTTCTGCATACGTTGTCAGTACACAGGGGCTGGGTCTGTACTGGACCCCTTTGTCGTTCACGGCCGGACTGTGGTGGTCGATGGGCTGTCTGCAACTGCTCGAAGCGTTCCAGCGCATGGTGGAACAAGCGCTGTTCGAAGGAGAGACGCGGCAGGTCCGCGAATTGCAGGAACTCTTTGCCGAGATGCCCCCCTGGCCGTCACCGCAGGGCGTCGAGATCTTCGGCGAGATCAAATTCGGCCGGTCGTGCGGCAATGGGTTCATCTTTCAGGTGACGCGTGATCGCCACCTCTTCTTCATTCTCGGCGGTTTTGCGACCGGTGGGTTTGTTGGCGGCATGTTGACGACCCAGATCCGGGCCGAGTTGCTCACCTTGCTGGACGAACCTGACGTGAACAGCGAACGGCTTGCCGAGTACACCGCACGCCTCGCAACCAGCAGCCGGAAGTTCCTGCCCGCCGGCTCAGCCGCCGAAATTGCCTTGGGATGCTGCGGGCCCGAACCCTTCATCGACCTGCACATCATCGGAAATGGGTTTACATTGTATTCACATCGTCGCGACGGCGCCACGAATCGTCTGCCCTTGCCCGGAGGAAGTCATCGCTTGATCCAGGCCGAGGCACCTTTTCTGTTGCACTGGCGCTTGGGTTCCTCTGAAACCGCCCCGGAGTCGGGCCGTTCCCTGGCCGATCTGGACAGCTTCGCACGCGACCTGTGCGCGGCCACGGCAGCCGCCAACTTGACCGACAACGTATTTCTCGTCGTCAGACCGATCGAAGCTCCGAAAATCTCCGCCGCTTGAGGGTGACCACGGTGACGTCGTCCTCGAAGGCAGAATGGCCGCAGAATTCGCGGACACGACGCATGAGGTGATCGTTGATCTCGCGGGGTTCGCAGTGATCGGGCAACTCCTGCAGGGCTCGCGAGATTCGCTCATAACCGAACTGCTCACTGTTACCGTTGACGGCTTCGACGACGCCGTCCGAGTAGAACATGAGAATGTCGCCAGGGCCCATGTTGAACTCGGGCGTCGGAAACCGATACCGGGCCGAAGGCAGGACGCCGAGCGGAAACGACGACAAGCCCAGGTCCTGGACGCCAACCGGCGTCTTGTGAAAAGGAGCGGGATGCCCCGCGGCGCACAGCGACACCCGGTGTGTTTCCGGATCGAGCGCCAGGGCGATCGCCGTCACCATGCGCCGCCGGCGGAGCAGAAAGAACAGCGAGCCATTGAGGGCCTTGAACAGTCCGACCAGGTCCATCGTCCGGCGTCGCCATGCATCGATCGTCGTCTTGATGATCGTCGTGATCATGGCCGCGGCAAAACCGTGTCCCGCCACGTCAAGTGTACATACGAAGAGCTTGCCGTCGTGCGTCCGGAAGTAGTCGAAGAAGTCGCCGCCGGCTTCTTCGCAGGTCTTGCAGAAACCCTCGCAGATGTAATCATCACCGATGGTCAACGGCGCCGTGGGGAAGAACGATTCCTGGATTCGCCCGGCCGCCTGCGCATTCGAGCGGTCTTCCTGAAAACGAACGAACTCGGCGAGGCTGTCGAGAACCGAAAACGCGCCGAGAAACAGAATGGCACCGAAGAGCAGATACGAACAGGGCAGAAACACGTGTCCCGCGGCCGCGGCAGCAAACGCACCGACGCCAGCAACCAGGCAGATGGCCAATCCCTTCGGGAAAACCCGTGACGACAAGAACGAAAACTGCAATACACCCAATGCTGCTCCGACCACCAGCAAGACGAATGGCCAATGCCAGCCCGCGAGTGGACAGACAGCCCGGCGCAGCCGCAATGTATCGATGGCGGTGGCGAGGATCTCGCCACCGGCCAGGCGACCGAGACTCGTGTCGTGGTAGTCGCCTTGCACCGGGCTCGTATTACAAACAATGATGGTCTTGCCGCACAACGCTGCCGATGCGATACGCCCGGTCCATAGATCCCATGCAGAAATGCGGTCGATGCCGCCGTTGGCGCGCGCCCAGCGCAGAAAACTGCGTGAAGCCCCGACCGGGGCCAGCGCCGCACTGTCGCCAGCCGCGTCGGCGAGGTGTCGAGCGACGGCCAACGCGATACCGGGGTCGTCGGTCAGTTCATCGCGAAACCGGAACGAGCGGATCTTGCCGTCGGCGTCGACATCGCCCCAGACGAAACCCTCCAAGGCAGCGACGTTGCGCAACGCGGGAATGCTGCGATACGTTTGTGCCGCGACCCCGCGCGCACTGGTGATCTCTTCGGTCACCGAGATCAGGCCCACATTGCCACCGGCCTTCATGGCAGCCGCCAGACGCCGATCGCCGTCGCTGGAGTCCGCTGCGGGCTGTTGGAACAGAATGTCGAGAATGATGAGTCGGGGTTGGGCAGCATTGACCCTGTCGATGAAGTCGGCGAGAAGGGCCCGTGGGAGCGGCCACCGGTGCCCGAGGTTCGCCAGATCGTAGTCGCCGAACGACAGCAGAACCATGTTGCCCGACGGATGTCGCCACCGAGCCGCGATGCGGGTGGTCAGGTCGAAAAGGGCAAGGTCGAAAGCGCCGAACACGTCGTGCAGAGCAACGGACGCGGTCATCATGACGGCGATGAGCAGCGCGGAAAACACCGGTACGGAAAGACGGCCGCGGGCGAGAATACCGCGGACGGCGTCCAGTCTGGTGGTCGGCGAAAGGCTCACGGCCGGCTCCTGGTGGGGTAACGGCAGATCGAGACGATCATGTTCAGGATTGTATCACCGACGGTACGGCTGTGTGGAGTGTCCAGGGCCAACTCTGGTGAATCGGACCGGTGGCGGCGGGGTACCGTGTACCTGGAGGGCCGGTGCGTCCCGATCGCGGTAGCCAAGAAAGATGAAGCGCCGACGAAACGTTGGTGGGCCGCTCTTCGTATCCTATACAATCAGGGTGGTCTCGGGGGAAGGTGGATCCAGAGGAGAACACGATTATGGCGGCTCTCCAACGGCGGGGTTTTGCATTGGCCCTGGCGCTCTGCGCCTGTTTCGTCTTGCTTCTGTTGCTCGTCTCGCTGTCGCGCATGAATTCGGGTCTGATGAACCAGGTGAACCACGTCGAGAAGCGGCAGAAGACGTTTCTCATTGCGTACTCTGCATACTCCAAGGTTCTCGCCAAGATCTATCTGGCGCCCTGGAACGACCGTTTCTTCAGGAGCGGTGGCGTCATCGAGTCGGGAACGAAGCTGTACGACGGCATCTATGACTGTTATGTCGAAGACAACCCGGCCAAACCCTACGAGGCCGACATTTACGTGCGCTCGGAGTTCAACGGTTTGTCGATGCTGTACTTCTGGCGAATCGCCTTTCAAGACGATATTCTCGATGTCAGCAATCGCCTGATTCCGATCTACTTCTCGGCGCAACCAATGGCCGCGTTGCCTCCGCCTGGCAGCAAGTTCGGCAGCACGGTCGATGCTATTCTCAAAAAGCGGCGCGAAAATGCTGACAATGCCAGCGCCCGCGCCCGTGCCGTCGATGGTCTGACGAACGTCCCCGATATTCTCAAGGTCATGAATGGTACTCCTCCGGGCAACGTCGAGTTTGGTCCGATGATGGGCACCATGGCGAATACGCCGGCGAATCCTCCGGGGGGTCTCGTGCCGCCAACGACGCTTGCAGCCGTTCCCCCCAGTGGAGCAGGATCGCCGCCGCCGAATCCGAACGACCCGGGCGGTCTGCCACGCACCGACATGGATGCGATCCTCAA
Source organism: uncultured bacterium (assembly GCA_964483805.1). Classification (GTDB taxonomy): domain Bacteria; phylum Muiribacteriota; class Ozemobacteria; order Ozemobacterales; family Ozemobacteraceae; genus CAZADH01. The sequence continues at coordinate 2,399 of CAZADH010000320.1, read as the reverse complement.
AGACGCCTTCTTGCGCATTGCCAACCGCGAACCCAAGCAGGCCGAATACGACAAGTATTACAAACAGATGATGACCATGAACAACAGCCAGTATTCGGCGGGCATCGATCCTGCATTTCTGCGCAGCATCTACATGCCTTATGCCGAAGGATACGCGCGCACGGCCACGGGGCAGTCGTTGGGCGAAGCCATCAACAACACCCTCAACAGCGGCTCGATGCCTCCCCTGCCGCCTGGTCTTTCGCTGCCGGCCGGAGTACCATTGCCCGCGGGTGTTTCGATTCCTCAGGGTGTGGGCGTGCCCGCCGGCGGCATCCCGAATTCGGGGGGCAATACCCCCCTGGGAGCGACCGGTCGCCCATGACTGGCCTAGCAAGAAGTCCTCGCCACGGGCGCGGGTACACGCTGGTCGAGCTGCTCGTCGGCGCCACAATCATGACGGTCGTGCTGACCGTGGCGTTTCGGTTCATGGCCCACATGAACCAGGTCGCCCCCAATATCTCAGAACGACTGGCGTTGCAGATGGAAGCCCGCAAAGCTGCCGACTCGATGGTGAACCTCGTGCGCGAAAGCACCGAAATCGTCAAGCCGTCGCTCGGCGAATCCCGACCGTATCTGGTCTACAAAGACACGCTGAATTACACGACGGTCCTGTATCTGATCAAAGACGACAAGAGCTCGAAGACCTGCAAGAAAAATCTTTACAAACTCGTGCAATACCGTGATGAATACACGGGAAAATATGAACCCGGCAACGAGAAGGTTCTGTTCGAGGCGGTCGAGCGCCTGACGTTCACCTGCCTCAGCCCCATGAATGTTCTGGCCAATGTGACGGTCGCCAACGAGAAGGGGAACTACCAGTTCATCACTTTTCTCGGCGTCATGAACCTCGGAGGCCTCGAATGAAGCGTGCACCACGACGGGGTTTCACGTTGCTCGAGATCATGATCACGCTGTTCATCGTGTCGGCGTTCGGCATCTCCTTCTTTTATGCGCTGAGCGCGACCCGGCGTGGGGCGGCGTTCACGGCGGAGCATTTCTCGGCCATCATTCTCGGCCAGGACGTGGTCGAGCATCTGACCACCGAGATCAGTCTCGATCCCAGCGGGTTCGAAACGCTGGGCATCGAGGGTGCGAAGGGCAACCCGGTCCGCATCGTCGACGGCAGTTCGGTGTTCTTTTCGCATCTCGAAGACCGCGCCGCGCCCTGGTATTACATCGATCCGCGAACCGACGGCAAACTCGACGCCAAGATGGCACCACTCTACAACCAGGTCAAAGATTTCGAGATCGACGTGATGGCCACGCGCGTGGCTCCCCCCGCCGACACCACCGAAAATCGCAACCTCTTCGAGGCGGCTGTCCGCCTGCAATGGAAACCGGCGGCTGGACGCGGGGTCTTTGCAGAGCCCTGTCGCTTTGCCTCGCCGGTGACACCCAAGCAGGTCACGCCGCTGCCCGGCCCCGATGCCGCGGCCCTCGATGCGTTCATCGTGCAGGCTTTCTATCTGGGTGGCGGTGGCCAGACGCTGACGGCGTTGCTCGCGAGCAAGGGGGGCGATCCCGAAACCATTCGTGCGTTTGGCCGGGTGTACTACATGTCGCAACAGATGCTGCAATCCGCCGAGTTTCTGAAGCTCAAGAGTGAGATCGCCATGCTCGAGCGAGTTCGCGCCCAGAATGAGGCGACCCCGGGGCCCTTGCTGGCGAGCTGCTGCCAAGACCTGGGCCGCAAGCAGTACGAGGTGGCCAAGGCGGCGTTCATGGTCATGGATGCGCTTGCCGGGACTCTCGAAAAGGCGATTCCGAATTTCGATCAGGCTCACCTGGGCACCGAACTGTGGCAGAGTCGGGCCTTGGTGCTTCTCGGCATGCAGTTCTTCAAAGGGGTTTGTCAGGAATTCAACGGGGGTCTCGAGAACGCGAAACTCAACTTCGAACGCCTGCTCGATCCCAGGTTGGCCCGCGAGTATGGCGGCAAGTGGCGACTGCAGAATCTGCAGCGGTTGTTCGACCTGCATCGCATACTTTGTATGTATCCCCGGTTTCCCGATGCCCGCATGAACTACCGTGCCTTCCTCGCCGCCGTCGAGAAGGAGTTCAAGGGGCGCAATCCGTTCCTCGACCGGTTTGCCATGAAAGAGACAAGCCTGGTCGGCGACGAGGCCCGGATGCTGGCCAGATACCCGACGCTGGTGCGATTGAAGACGGTCCTGACCGATCGCCTGCCAGTGATCCGCAAATTCACACAGGACCAGGAAATGGCCGTGGGCCGGAGTGCACAATGAAACGGTTGTTCCATCTGGCGGTGCTTTGGTCGGTGGTGGTCGTGATTCTGCCGGCCGTTCTGGCCCTGGTCGGGTGTGGCAGTCAGGAGGGCGACGCGATCGGCGTTTTGC
>CAZADH010000319.1:0-6591 GCA_964483805.1 uncultured bacterium | reverse complement strand
CCGGCAACGCGGGTGACACTCGACCACAAGCGGGGTCCCGTCGAACCACCCTCGTATCAACCCAAAGACAAAGTGGCTCCCCGCGCGGCTTTTGGCGACGCCCTGGTCGCCCTTGGCAAAGCCCGCACCGATGTGATTGCCCTCGACGCCGACACGAAGAACTCGACCTTCGCCGAGGCTTTCTTCAAGGCGTTTCCCGACCGCGCCATCGACTGCTTCATTGCCGAACAGAACATGGTCGGAGTGGCCGCCGGTCTGGCCAGCCAGGGGCTCGTTCCGGTGGTCTCGACCTTTGGCGCATTTCTGAGCCGCGCATTCGACCAGATCCGCATGGCCGCATTGTCGGGGCTGCACCTGAAACTGGTCGGGACCCATTCCGGGATCTCGATCGGCGAGGACGGCCCCTCGCAGATGGCCCTCGAAGACCTCGCCGCTCTGCGCACGCTTCCCAACGGGGTCGTCCTGTATCCGGCCGACGGCGTCTCGTCGTACGCGTGCACGCTCGCGCTCGTGAATCACGCGGGCCCCGGCTACCTACGCCTGTCGCGCCCCGCGCTGCCGTTGCTGTACCCGCGCGACGCCGTGTTCCCGCTCGGCGAACTGAAGGTGCCTCATCCCCACGAAAAGCCGGTATTGACCGTAATTGCCAACGGAGTGATTCTTCACGAGGTGCTCGAGGCGGTCAGCAAACTCGGCGCCAGGATACCCGTCCAGGTGGTCGATCTGTACTGTCTCAAACCGTTCCCGACGGCGCCACTCGCGCAACTCATCAGGACCACACGCGGCAACGTTCTGGTGGCCGAAGAACACTATGCCGAGGGTGGGGTGGGGGAGGCCGTCGCGACCAATATGGCCGGAACGATCCAGAACTTCACCCATATTGCTGTTCGCAAGATCCCCGGCTCCGGCTCTCCCGAGGCACTGCTCACTGCCCACGGACTCGACCGCGAGTCTCTCGCGCGCGCCATCAAGGCCGCACTGCCAACCAGCTAAGGAGCAATACAATGTACATCATTGGCATTTCTGGTCTCTCCGGATCGGGCAAGAGCAGCATCTCGCGGGCCATCAACGACCGTTTTCCCGGGCAGGTGTCGATTCTCGAACACGACATGTATTACCACTCGCGCGCCGTAAAACCGGTGATCACCAACTTCGACCATCCGGATGCCCTCGACACCGACCTGATGATCGCGCACATCGGCCGGCTCCGCGAGAACGAGGCGATCGAGCGACCGATCTACGATTTCAAGACCTCCGACCGCATCAACGAGACGGTCACCATTCAACCGCATCCGATCCTGATCGTCGAAGGGCTGCTCGTTTTCTGTATCCCTGAACTGATGCCGCTTTTCGACCTGCGCATCTACGTCGATGTGCCGCTCGACATCGCCATCATCCGACGCCTGAAGCGCGACCACGTCGACCGCGGCCGCACGGTCAAGAGCATCATCGAGCAATACGAACGCACCGTTCGCGACGCTGCCATCCACCTGGTCCAGCCATCGCGCTACCTGGCCGACGTGATCATCCCGCAGGGCTCGAACAACCGCGCCGGACTCGAAGTGATTTTCGGTAAGATCAACGACCTGTTGACCAACGGCAAGAAGTGCAACGGCGTCATTCCCAGTCTCAAAGCCCCCGAGGTGGTTCTGGGCTGAGACCGGAATCCCGCGAGGTCAGCGCAGTTTGCTCGGCAAATCGCGCGGCAGCGGGAAGAAATTGGGCGGCGGCAGTTCGACCTGCCCCGGATCGAACTCGGCCGCCGATGCGGCTCCCGCCGGTGAAAACGCGGCAATGATGTGTTGTTTCACCGCATCCTTTTCAGACGCCTCGATCTCACGCCACCCTCGGCGCATCAGGTGCCGGTGATAATCGGCGTTCGCCAACCACTGGCGGCCGGCCGGCGACAACTTCGGCGCCATGGCCGTCACCCGGATTTCGAACTGCTTGTCTTGCTCGACACCCGAACTGGGAACGCGCGCGTCCCGCAAGACAAAGGCAAACCGAACGATCTCGGCAAACGCCTGCACGCAACGCCGCGTCACCGCCGGTTGCCCGGGCACCACGGTTTCCAGACTGTTCTTGGCGATGTCACGCATGACAGTGGCCACGCGGCCGGCCGGTGCACGTTTCATCCACTGCTCCAACGCATCCCGTAACAGGCGGGCGATCACGCCGGCCTTCTTTTCTGTGGCCGCCCGCTGCCAGATCTCGCGCAAGGTCCCAAGTTCAGCAAACAGGGCAGGGCGTTGATCGAGACAATCCTGCATCAAGGCCACCCGCACCTGTTCCTGCTCGGCATCGGTCAGCGCAATCGTCCAGGCCGCCTCAATGCTGTTGAGCAGACAGTGGTAGACCCCAACCTCAAGCGACGGTGTTCCGGGAACCAGAACCCGCCCGTCGCTTACATCGTATTGCGGCGGCATCGGCAACGACACGGCCTCACCGGCACATGCGGGCAGCGCACCAAACAGGATCGCCAGGGCGACAATGAAGTGACGCATGATCAGCCTCCAGGGTCTCACATTCTTCGCTGGGGGATGATACCATGCCGGCCCCGCGAACGCACGCGGGGAACCTACAGCAGCCCGGCCTCGCGAAAGCTGAAGTATCCGGCTGCATCGACGCCGAGGATGACGTGATCCAGGAAACGGATGTCGAGCGTGCGGGCCGCAGCAGCCACCGCCCGCGTGATCTCGCGATCGGCCGCCGACGGCTGAATCGTCCCCGCCGGATGGTTGTGCGCCAAGATGACCCCGGTCGCGTGATGGGCCAGCGCGCGGCGCATGATCTGTCGCGGATAGACGGCCGCCTGTTCCTCGGTCCCGCGTGACAGCGTCTCGTCGGCGAGAATATTGTTGGCTTGATCGACATACAAAACATGCACCTGCTCGAGAGGCAGACCGTGCATGGCGGCACCCAGATACTGAACGAGCTTCGGAATCGATTCGATCGTCAAGCGTTCGCCCAACGCCGGTTGCTTGATCCGCCGCTCGACGATCGCCCCAACCACTTCGAGCAACATCGCCGTGCACGGACCGCAGCCGGGAACCTCCCGGGTCGGCGCCCGGGGGGCCAGCAACCGCGCCCAGCCATCGAAGCGCTTCAGGAGCGCTTTCGCCGTGGGCTTCGTGTCCCGTTTCGGAATGACGAAAAAAAGCAGCAACTCGAGCAACTCATGGTCGCTCAGCGCCGCCGGGCCGTGATCACGAAAGCGGGCCCGCAGCCGCTCCCGATGACCGGCATGCGGATTGCTGTCGGGATAGGCCTGACCGGGTGCGCGGACCTGGGACGGATACGGCGCCCACCGCTGCCCCCCAGGAGGTCGACCGGAACCGTCAGTTGACATCCAACGACGGGAACTGGCGCACCTTGAGGCGCGCTTCGCAAACCCGATACATGGGTTTCATCATCGTCTGCAGCCAACCCACCGTCACCCGATCGCCGGCCCCGAACATCTTCGGTGCCCGCCCCAGTTGCAGACCGAGTTGCTCGAGCGTCTCGACCGGAATGTTGAGATAGTGGAACCGCGGGATATCCTGATACGCAATCGTTGACCGATCGGGTGGGGCGACGTCGAACAGGTCACCCAACAGTTTGAACAGGAAGATCGCCGCATCTTCGCGTTTCAGTGGTTCCTCAGGCGACCAGTTTGTTCCGAGCGCGGCCAGATATCGTGCGGCATCGCCCTCGGTGCGATTGTCGAGGCCCGGTGTCTGCGCAAGTGTCTGATACACCTTGAGAATCAGGTTACCGCAATTGACCAGATCGGCGTGCGTTGCCTCGCGTTCAGCCTGCGCAACCGCCATCAACGGCTGCGCGGTTTCCTGCCATTCGTTCCACCGGGGCCGTTCGATCCCTTGCGCAACCTGCTCGGTGCGCATCACCTCACGAACCGTCTGGCGCTCCGGGCTGATCATGCCCATCGTGCCAAATGCGAATGCGAAGAGAACGGTGCCGAAGGCAAACCCGGCGCCCACCGTTCGCACATGCGGACGCAGTACCTTCGGGACGAGACTCGTCAGACTCTCGGCGATGCGGCGCGACAAATGGATCGCACGACCGCAACCTCCGCAGTACACGGCAAATGCGAGGTTGGGACGACCACAGGCCGAACATGAGACGCGCGGCGAATAGCCACACGACTTGCAGGTTCCGGTGTTGGGCGGCAGGGCAGCTTCGCAACGGGGACAGTATTGGCGCATATCTCGCTCCGGTCAGCGGCTATTCTGGACAGATTCGGGAAGACGGTGCCACATGTACAGGCCAACCATGCGGTCGAAGACGACCCGGTATTTGATCTCGCCGACCACCTTGACCATGGGGTGCAACCTCCGTCATTGCCCTGTGAATTGGTTAAAGTCCTGCCCAATTGATCGGCAACACCGGCTGCATCATTGAGTGAAGTCGTCGGCGGCAATCAACAAAACCGCCCGTCCGTGGCGTGAACCACGAACGGGCAGATTGTGACGGAATCCGTATGCGACCGGACCGCGGAATCAATCGTGCTGCGGCGCGCTGCCGCGACGGACGGTCAGCCCCGCGACGGGAATGGCGACGATTTCGACCTCGGGATGACGACCTTGCGCGGATCGATCAGGCCTTTGTCGCGCGGGTCAACCGGGGGACGCCGCGGCGGTGGCAGCGGCCGGCGTGCCGGTTTCGCCAGCGCCGTGATGAAGAGGATGGTCGACTTGTAGATGACCTCGACCTTGTCGCGAAAAGCGAGGCTGATCGAGAACTGGTCGAATGCGCGAATCTTGCCCCGAAAGCTGGTGCCGGTATTGAGGGCGACCTCGACGGGAATCCGCTTCTTGCGCACCGAAGCGAGGAAAAGATTCTGCACGGCCGAGTTGTATTGCGACATGACGCCTCCTAGAATTGCACCCGACGAGTCGGACGCACATAAATACAATATACCACAGAACGCTACTTCATGCCTGCCAGTGCCTTCGTCTTGGTCTGCAGGTCTTGAATCAGCTTGTCGATGCGCTCGGCTTCCTGCTGTGACTGCTCGGCAAGTTTTTTCATCTCGGTGGCGACCACCGAGAATGCCGCACCGGTTTCACCGACGCGCGCTGCCTCGATCGAAGCGTTGAGCGACAACAGATTGCTCTTGCGGGCGATTTTGGTGATAACCCGGATGACTTCCTGCATCTGGTTGGCCGACACTTCGAGTTCTTTGAGGTGGGCGTTCGTGACCCGGAGCCGTTCGGTCATCAATCGCAAGATGGTCAAACTGACGTCGGGATTCGTGCCAAGCAGGTTCTTGAAATCGGACTTCGTAATGATGTAGAAGGTCGTCTCTTGCACGGTGACGACGGAGGCCGACCGCGGTTGGTCATCGATAACGGCCATGTCGCCGATGACGGCGTTTTTGCCGAGGCTGACCAGCGTGACCTCGGTCCCGGCCTGGGTGCGTTTGTTGATGTTGACCTTGCCGGCCTTGACGATGAACAGGGCGTCGCCCTGATCACCTTCTTTGAATACGGTGACCTTGGCGGGGTAGGTCTGTTCAATGGTAATCGCGGCCAGGTCCAACAACGCCCGGTCGTTGAGGTTCTTGAAGAGGTTGACCTGCTTGAGGAAGGTTAACTTATCGACATCCGACATTGTTGGTGAGGTCGCCTCATTTCATCAGGGGAGAGAGTTTGCGAAACTTTAACATTCGGGTGACAATCGTGTCAACGGACCGACCCACGAAAAGCCCGAAAAATGACGCCTTGCGAAACAATCAGTCTGATAATATTTATTATGTAAACTTCTCTCAGCATTTCTCGACCAAAGATAACGCCTGTGTCGGCGTTCTGTGTTTATGTAAATCTGTAGGTTCTCCTCTTCCGCAATCTCGGTTACAATCCGATTAAAGTGTTGGAGTTTGACACCGCCCCACGGAGGTAGCACCCGCCAATGTTGCGCCGACAAAATTCTGGCCGTTACGTCCCCATGGCCATTTCATTGCCGAAAACGCGTGGCCGACTGATCATTCAGGTTCGGGACTCCCCCATGATCGAGTTCAGCGAACAGGCAGAGAAATACTCGCGCGACGGTCATCGGCTTGCACTGCTCGCTGCGCGGCGCGCTCAGATGGCTGCGAACTCGAGGTCTTCACGTGAAGAAGTCGAGATCCGGGTCACTCCTGCGGCTTCCGAACTGCTCGATCGCATTATTCTCTTGCAGGTCGAGCTTCGCCAGTATATTTCCCGCGTCCAGAGCAATGTCTCGATGATGGATCACGATTACCGTGATCTGAAGCGCATCGTCTACCATCTTTTCCTGGCGAAGAACTCGCTCGTCAAGATCTTCAAGGCGGAGTACAAGAAGCACCCCCGAGCGCCGGAGTTGCTGGCCACCCTGTTCGGCGTCGTGCCCACTTTCGAAAACTATCGCAGCATCGTCGCCGCCTACTCATGGGATCCCGCCATGGCTCAGGGGCTAGAGAAACTCTTTGAACAGGAAGCGCAACTGCAAGACGAAGTGCGGCGGTAGGCCTTAGTTCGTTTTGGCCGAGCGCCCTGTCCTGTCACCCCTTGACGACCGAGGGCCGGCACAATGCCGGCCCTCGGTTTTTGATCGCCGCCCCGTCGGGGT
>CAZADH010000318.1:0-6679 GCA_964483805.1 uncultured bacterium | reverse complement strand
GGATGGTCAACGGCGTGGTCGGTTCGTGCAGGCGGGCGAGCAGGGGGGCACGCTCGGCCGGCGGCAACGCTTCGATGCGGCGCCACAGGGCGCGGGCCAAAACGGCGTCGAGACCGATATCCCCCAGATCGGCAAGCACCCGGCGGGCCAGGGTGAAAAGCTCGCGTTGGGCGGCGCCATACAATGTATGTTGCAGTGCCGTCCGCGTTTCTTCCAGTTCCCGTTGCCGGCGGCAACGCAGGGCCGCCACCTCGGTCTCGACCTCGGTGAGCAGAGTCGCCCGCCGGGTTGCCGCCTCGGCCTCGGCCTGGCGCAGCCGCTCGGCCGACGATTGCGCGAAGGCGCTGCGCTCGGCGGCCAGTCGTTCGCTCTCTCGGGCAGCGTCGGTCTTCATCGTCTCGGCCGCCGCGATCTGGGCCGCGATCTCTTGTTCGCGGGCGGTCATGGTCGCCATGACCGGGGCATAGAGAAAACGGCGCAGCAACCAGACCAGAACGAAAAAATTGATGATCTGGGCGACGACGGTGAACCAGTTGATCGCCATGGTCAGTGCGCGGCTTTGGCAGCAGCCCCGGCGACGTGGTTCCAGAATGGGTTGGCGAACAGCAATACCATAGCAATAACAAAGCAATAGATCGCCATCGACTCGATCATCGCCAAGCCGACGAACAGCGTGCGGGTGATCGTGGCCGCCTCGTCGGGTTGCTGGGCGAGCGAGGTGAGGGCGGCAATGATCGCCTTGCACTGGGCGATCGCTGGGGCGATCGTGCCGACGGTGATGACGGTACCGGCCACGACGATGGAGTAGGTCGAGATGTAGGCGATGTTGTCCATGAAACCTCCGTTTGCGGGTGACGCCCGGTCACTCTTCCGAGGTGGCCGCGGCGATGAACACCGTGGCCAGGGTGAAGAAAATGAAGGCCTGCACCATGCCGGTCAGCAGGCCGAAAAGATGAATCAGCACGGGAAAGAACAGCGGCGCCACCATGAGCAGCACGCCGGCGACGACGCTCTCGCTCATGATGTTGCCGAAGAGCCGCACGGCCAGCGCCACGGTGCGCGACACCTCGGCCAGCACGTGCAACGGGAACATGAAGACGTTGGGCCGGAAGAAACCGCACAGGTAGTCGAACAGACCGCGTTCGCGGATGCCAAAATAGGGAACGGCGGCAAAAACGCACAGCGCGAGGGCGGTGGTGGTCGACAGCGAGGCGGTCGGCGACTCGCAACCCGGGATGGCATGCAGCAGGTTGGCGGCGGCGATGAAGACGAACAGCGTGCCGAGAAAATCGAGGTACCGCTCCGGGTGATGCAGGCCGACCTCGCGGATCTGGTCGCGCACGAACTGCACCACCGCCTCGAGCGCAGTCTGCCACGTCGAACGGTGGCCCGTGCCGGCGAGATTCCGGGTGACGAGGTGGGCGCCGACGACGAGAGCGAGCATCACCAGCCAGGTCATGACGAGTGTCTCGTTGATCACCACCCAGCCGTATTGCCAGAATACCGTGTCGTCGGGATTGAAGTGCATGGTTACTGACGTCCTATGGCCGCTTGGGGTCGTTGGCGCCACCCGGACCTGCGGTGTCGGTGGGTGCGTCTTGTTCGGCGATCGAGTCCTGTTGCTGCGCGACCCACACCCAGGCGTTGCGACAACCGATCGCCAGCCCGGCGAGCAGAAGCGCGATGGTCCAGGATTGGGGCATGGGTACCTGCCGGTCGAGCCAGGCACCGGCAATGGCTCCCAACAGTGTCGGCAAGGCAATCGACCAGCCGACGCGGCCGCAGGCCGCGAGTTGGCCGAGTACGCTTACCGGTTTGCGGCGCTGCGCCTGCAACACACGGTCTTCTTTGTGGCCGATATGGTCGGGCAACGCGGAGCGACGAGGGGAAGAGGTCGGCGTCATACGTTGTATGGCTTGCTCAGGTCGGCGAGACGCCGGACCAGGTCGCTTTCGAGGCGCGCGAGCGTCGTGCGCAACTGGCGGTCCCGTTCCTGCCATGCGGCGAGTTCCCGGGTGCACTCGGCGCGGAAATCGCCCAATGCCGGGCCGACGAGGGCATGCCGCACGGCAATGCGCACGGTGCGGTCGGTCTTCACCAGGATCCCGGCGTCGATGGCCACGTACTTCACCCCGTCCCGTTTCGAGGCGAGCATCAACAATCCCGGGCCGACGGGCATGGCGCAGTCGAGCCGGCGGGGGCGAAATCCGTGCCGGCCCAACGGAGTGTCGATGGTGAATCGCACCACGTCGTCGCAGGTGAACGCCTCGACATGTGGCAGCACGACCTGAACGTGCATTGCTTCAGGGTGCACCGCGGTGGTGCCGGGTGTACTCGTCATACCGGGGATGACGGGGGCGACCCCGTTGCCTTGGTTGCCGACGCCGTGCCCGCCGCTCCGACTGCCGCGACCGCTGGCGGGCGCTTGACCTCATCGATGCTGCCGATCATGTACAGGTCGCTCTCATCGACCTCGGCGAACTCGTCGGCAAGAATGCGTTCGCAACCGGTGAGCGTGTCGGCCAGCGGGACGAGACGGCCCTTCATGCCGGTGAAGTGTTCGGTCGAGAAAAACGGTTGCGTGAAGAACCGTTCCAGTCGGCGCGCCCGGGCCACGAGCTTGCGGTCGGCGGTCGAGAGTTGCTCGATGCCGAGCATGGCGATGATGTCTTTCATCTCTTCGTATTGGGCCAGCGTTTCCCGCACCTGTTGCGCGATCGCGTAGTGGCGCGCGCCCACGATCGCAGCCGAGAGCAGCCGCGAGTTCGACTGCAGCGGGTCGACGGCGGGAAAGAACCCTTCACCGGCACGTTTGCGCGACAGCACCAGCGACGACGACAGGTGCGAGAAGGTGTGCACCGCCGCCGGATCGGTGAAATCGTCGGCGGGCACGTACACCGCCTGAATCGAGGTGATGCTGCCGTGTTCGCTGCCGGCAATACGTTCCTGCAGTTGCGACAATTCGGTGGCGAGGGTGGGCTGGTAACCCATGCGCGAGGGGAGGTTGCCCAACAACCCCGAGACCTCGGACCCGGCCTGGATAAAACGAAATACATTGTCAATCAACAGCAATACATCGCGTTTCTGGTCGTCGCGAAAGTACTCGGCCAGCGTCAGGGCTGCGTGCCCGACACGAAACCGGCACCCCGGCAGTTCGTTCATCTGGCCGAAGACCATGACCGTGTTCGGCAGCACGCCGGCATCGCGCATGTCGCGGTACAGCTCTTCGCCTTCGCGGCACCGCTCGCCGATCCCGCAGAAGATGCTGACGCCGGCGTGGCGCTTGGCCATGTTGCCGATCATTTCGGTGAGCAGCACCGTCTTGCCCACGCCGGCGCCCCCAAACAGACCGGTCTTGCCGCCACGTTCGATGGGCAGCAGCAAGTCGATGATCTTGATGCCGGTCTCGAAGACCTCGGTCTGGTTCGGCCGCCGGGCGAGAGCAGGCGGGGCACCGTGGAGCGAGCGCCACTCGACCTCGTCGAGCGGCCCCGCCTCATCGATCGTCTGGCCAAAGACATTGAGCATGCGCGACAACACCTTGGGGCCGACCGGCACGCGCAACGGGTGACCCGCGTCGATGACCGGTTCACCGCGGGCGAGACCTTGCGTCGCGGTTAGCGCAATGCCGCGCACCGTGCGTTCGTCGACGTGGGTGAGCACTTCGATCTGTCGCGACCGGTCAGCGCCGGCGTGCAGCACGGTGTGAATCGCGGGCAACGGGGCCGGGAAACACGCATCGATCACGGTGCCGCGCACTGCCGTGATCACGCCTGGCCGCTGATTGTTACCGGTGCGGTCCATCGTTGCGAGTGTAGACCCATTCGCTGTCGCAACACAAGTTGTGTTGACGCGGAAACCGCGCTATCGTCTCAGGGAGATGATCCGGACCCTCCGTCTCCTCATGCCGTTGTTCTTCCCTCTGTTGCTCTCGCTGCTTCCCCTCGCGGGGTTGTACTTCGAGAACCGACAGCGGCATGCGTTTACCCATGCTGAACTGCGTGACCGATGGCAGAACGAGGCCGAGGCCTTGGTGAACGAGGTTCGGTTGATCGCGACCTTCGAGGCCCAGGTGGCGCAGATGGTCACCGAGATGAAGCAGCGCCTGCAGCGGATCACCGAACCCCGCGTGGTACTGACCGACCGCCTGTTGCTGCGGGCGTTGCGGCAGGCCCTCCCACGCACGCATTTGCCCGACGCTACGGTAATCTACGGGTTCCGCGGCGGCACGGGTCAGAAACTCGAGCTTCTAACCGGACCGGGATTGGCCACACGGGGCGGTCGCTTGCTCGGCGACTTCATCGGGCGTTGCCTCGAACCCGAAAAGATCGAACCGGGTGCGCGCAAGACCTTGCAGAATCGGTGCAACGGGATGTTCGGGACCGTTCTCGATCTCGAGCAGTTCGCGTTCACGCGGCGCGGCAAACCGACGTACGCGCATTTCGAGGGTCGCCCGGCCATGATTTTGTGGGATTCGGTCGAGACGGGGGTGGCGCAGATCGGCGCGTTTCTGTGCGTGCTACCGCTCGACACGCCCGACCGCGTCGATGTCCTGGGCTACGCACTGCGGCGGGTTGCCGTTCGGCATGCGGGCTTTCTGCCGTTTCTCGTCGCTGCCGATTTCACCGCCGTGCCGGTGCGGCGGGTCTTTCCCCGTGGCAGTCGGATCTCCCCGGGCATCAAGAGGGTGGCGCGCACCTTCGAAGGCGAGCCGATGGGAGCCAACTCATTTCCCGGCACGCAGTTCCACGAGCGATGGGCGGGTTGGTGGGTGTATGACGATGTATTGCACGTCGATCTGCCCTATCGCATCCTCGTCGCCGGCCGTTCGCCGCAAGTGCCGATCGGCACGACGACGGCAATCCTCGTGCTCGCCGGAACGTTGCTTGGTATTGCCTGGCTGACCGTCGTGGGTCGGGTCGTGGCAGGGGGCGAGACCCCGGCCATCAGCATGCGGTTTCGCTTGTTGTCGTTGTTTTCGTTTCTCGCCGTCCTGTCGTTGTCCGCCCTCTATCTGTTCTGTTCGTATTTCATCGACACCGCGTGCGCGCGCAAGATCAACGACGAGGTGCGCAGTGTTGCCGAGTCGTTTGCCGGCATCGAGACCCGCGTCAACCGGCTGATGCAGCACCACACCCATGCCTGCAAACGCCTGGTGTTCGACCGTGATTGGTGCCGCGCATTGCTTGCCGGTGCCCCGAGCCGCAAACGCGAAGTGTTCGACCAGACGAGTCGATACCTCGCGAAACAGGCGCCGGCGATCTTTCTCGATGCGATCCTGGTGTACGGGTTCAACCCGCGACGGGACGTCGAGGTCTTCTGCGCCGAGAAATCGGCCATCGCCAGTAAGCGACTGGGCATCGACTTCTTCACCTCGTTCATCGAAGGCGCCGCCGAAGACTGGTTGCCGGCCAAGGGCAAGGTTGCCAGCGATGCCGCGGGCGTTGGCACGATGAAGTTCGGCGCCATGTTGCGTTCACTGGTCGACCCCTCGGTCTTCAACAACTTCGTCAACATGCGGCAGCGCGCCGACATCCTTGTCAATGCCGGCGTCGACGTCATCGTTTATTACGATTACCTGGCACGCCAGCGGGAAATCGAGGGCGCAATCGTCTTGCTGATGAGTCCGATCGATGCGTATCGCACCTATCTGGCCGAGGCCGTATCGGTGCTGCAACTCGGGTTGACCGATCACCAGGTGGCGTTTGGCGAGTCGACCAGTTCGGGGTTCAGGGTGCGCTTGCCGTTGCAGGGAAAGTTCTGGATGGTGCCCGAGGGGCGCCGCCTGCGCACCCTGCTTGAGATCGGCAGCAAGACCGGGGCCGGGCAGGTCGCCCGCCTGGCCGGGCAGACGCTGCTGGTCAATCCGTGTCGGGCGTTGCGTGGGTTCACCCTTGGGGCGGCCGTCGACCACGCACGGTTCGTGCACGAGTCGGAACGTCAACGCATTGTATTGCTTATCGCCATACTTGTTCTGCTGGTTGTGTTCATCCTGCTTGGGGTCATGACCTCGGACTACCTGCTCGTGCCGTTGGCGCGGGTCGAGGCCGCACTCGTGCGCCTGGGCCAGGGTGACCTCTCGGTACGGGTCGGCCTCTCGCGGCCCGACGAGCTGGGCGATCTGACCCAGAGCTTCGATCGCATGATCCAGGGGATCGAGGAGCGACACAACCTCGGGTTGTTCGTGTCCCGCGGCCTGACCTCAGCAATCGCCGAAACGTCGCGCGCCCCGCAACAGCGGATCGGCACCGTCCTCGTTTCCGACCTGCGCAACTTCACCACGTTGTCCGAGACGCATCCGCCGACCGAGATCATTGCGATGCTCAACCACCACCACCATGCCATGGCCGAGATGGTGCAGCGATACGGCGGTTTCGTCGAGCAGTTCATCGGTGACGCCATTGTTGCCGTGTTTTACGAAGAAGAAGACGGCGTCGCGGCGCGTGCGGCGGTGACGGCGGCACAGGCCATGATGGCCGAGCATCATCGAATTCAGGAGGTGCGGCGGCGCGAGCGGCGGTTCACCTACGAAGTGGGTGTGGGCATCGATCGTGGCCTGACCATGTCGGGGTCGCTGGGTACCGCGGACCGTTCCGAATATGTGGTGGTCGGTCCGCCGCGATCCCGCGCCGAATTGCTCGAAGGCCTGTCGAAACGTGGGGTCGCCACCCGCATCGTC
>CAZADH010000317.1:431-6749 GCA_964483805.1 uncultured bacterium | reverse complement strand
GTCGCCGGAGACAGGTCGTTATTGAGAACGGAGAACGCCTGGAGCTTCTCACCAACCTTCGGTTCGCTGCCCAGCAGGGTCAGAGGACCGCCCTGAAAAGTCACGGCACCTGGACGTTCGGCATGATTCGCCATCGGTCTGTCAACTCCTTGTATTTACGAGAACCCCAGGTCGCTGCACCTGCCTGCGCCACTCTCTGTGCTCGCGCGACCCCGATCGGGTGTGCGTCTGTGCTGGTGTGGCCGTGGCAGTCGTTGGCCTGGGGGCTGGCCAGGCCGGGGTGGTGAATCCCCCCCGGCCCGAAAGTTTACCAGTTTTCGCCCAGGACTTCAAAAAACGACTGCGGATGCAGGCAGGCCGGGCAACCCTTCGGGGCTTCTTCGCCCTCATGCAGGTAGCCGCAATTCATGCAGCGCCACGTCACCTTCTTGCCCTTCTTGAAGACCTGGTCTTTCTCGAGGTTGGCCAGCAGATCGCGATATCGCTTCTCATGCTGTTTTTCGGCGATCGCAATCGCCTCGAACGCCTTGGCGATGGCATCGAAACCCTCTTCACGGGCCACTTTGGCGAAACCCGGATACATGTCGGCCCACTCGTGGTGCTCGCCGCCGGCGGCGCCCATCAGGTTGTCTTTGGTCGAACCAACGATGCCGGCTGGGAACGTCGCGGTGATCTCGAGATAACCGCCCACGAGGAACTTGAAGAACCGCTTGGCGTGCTCTTTCTCTTGATTGGCCGTCTCTTCGAAGATGGCGGCAATCTGCATGTAGCCCTCTTCGCGAGCCTTGCTGGCAAAAAAGGTGTAACGGTTGCGTGCCTGCGACTCGCCGGCAAAGGCGCCCAGCAGGTTCTTCTCGGTCTTCGTGCCCTTCAACGGTTTCATTCGATCGGTCTCCTCGCCATCAGTATTGCACCGGCATGCATACAAGCAGGACCGGTGGTATTGCCTCTTATCGGGATTTCTTCGCGGTGATGCTCCGCGGCGGCTTGCGCCGGCCCGCCTTTGGCGCGACCTCTCGCCCATCGGGCGCCGCAACCCGTTTCTTGCCGCCGGCGCGTTCCTTCGGCCGGTCGCAGGTCGGGCACACGCCGATGAAGTCGACATGGCAGCCGACCAATCGTTGTTCGGTGTGCTTCTGCCCGGTCGCCATCAACCGCGAATGTGGTGCCCAGGCAAGATCGTCGAGACGGCCGCAGGATCGGCAACGCACATGGCCATGGGCGTCGGTACAACCGTCGTAGCGCCGTTGTTGGCCGTCGTTGCTCAAGGTCAGAATAATGCCGGCCGCCGATAGCAGATCGAGGTTCCGATACACCGTGGCCAGGCTTACCCGCGGCATCTGCCGGTGCACCACGGCAAGAATCTCATCGGCCGTGGGATGCCACCGCTTGGCGCGCAAAACATCGAGAATGAGACGCCGGGCCCGTGTGTTACGCGTGAACACGTCATTGCCGGCCATCGCCGCGTTATCAGCCCCCATCGACTTATTGATAACAGTTCTCATTATTTGGTACCTCGCCGTCAAGTACTAACCCTGTTGCCGGGTTTTGTCAACCGCCCCCGTGGAAAACCGCAACTGGAAAGGACCGCGGTCAATGGGCGATCCTGGCCAACAGCCCCAGCAATGTTGCTGGCGGCACAAAACCGATCTGGCGTTCGGCACGACTTTCCTGGCCATCGGCAGCAAAGAACAACAACGTCGGTGGCCCGACGACCCGAAACCGTTTGTAGAACTCGGTGACCGGGTCACCGTTGTCGGTGACATCGAACCGGATGAGCGTGAACGATGACAGTTCGCGTCGCACGGCCGGATCGGTGAACGTGACGGTGTCGAGTTCATGGCAGGCCGTGCACCAGGTCGCCCACACATCGATGAGCACAGGGCGGCGGGCGGCTTTGGCGGCGGCCAGTTCGCTGTCGAGCTCGACCAGTGAGCGGACGGTCTTGAACGGCAGTTCGCCGCTCACCGAACCCGTGCCGGTCACAACCGCAACCCCACCGCCTGTCGCACCGACATTCAACCGGGCCAACGGGCGCATCGGGTCGTCGGCGCCCGTCGCGGCCCCGACCAGCACGAGGACGGCCCAGGTCGAGAACACCAGGCCAACCGCCTTGCCAAGACGGACCAGATGGCCCGACTCGGCCGGCAATGGTTCGTGCGCATCGAGGGCAACGGCGGCAGCGAACAAGAGAACGGCCCATGCGAGCATGATCCAGAACGGGGGGAACACGCGGGCCACCATGCTGATGGCCACGCCGATCATGATCAGACCGAAGGCGGCTTTCACACGATCCATCCAGACGCCGGCCCGGGGCAGCAGTTTGCCGGCGGTGGTGCCGACGAGCAGGAGGGGCGCGCCCATCCCGATGCTCAGCGAGAAGAGCGCCATGCCGCCGAGCACGGCGTCACCCGTCTGCCCAATGTAGATGAGGGCGCCGGCCAGCGGTGGCGCAACGCACGGGCCGACCATCAGCGCCGAAAACACTCCCATCACAGCGGCGCCCAGATAGGTGCCGCCCTGCTGGGATCGGCTCAAAGAGCCCAACCGCGTCTGCCACGACGACGGCAACTGCAACTCGTAGAGGCCGAACATCGACAGCGACAACGCGACCAGGAGCGCGGCCATGGCACTGAGCGCGTACGGATTCTGCAGCGCGGCCTGAATGTTTTTGCCCAGCAGGCCCGCGACCACTCCGACAACCGTGTAGGTGAGCGCCATCGCCAGCACATACGACAACGACAACAGAAAAGCGCGCCACGTCGAGACCGACTGGCCCTGTCCCACGATGATGCCCGACAAGATCGGAATCATCGGGAACACGCACGGGGTCAGTGCGAGCAGCAGGCCAAACCCGAAGAAGCTCAACAACGTCGAAGCGAGGCTCTTGGTCGCCATCGCGTGGGCCAACGTCTCTTGTTGGTCGAGGGTGGCCGATGCCGCCCCGGCGCCCGATGCCACAAACCCCGGGGCCACGGTGCTCGCCACGGTGTTCGTCGCCGTCAGGGCGATGGGCGGGACGGGCTGAGGCGACAGTGGCGCGGCGGCCATCGCCGGCAGCGTCAGCGTCGCAACCACGGTCTCGGGCGCCAGGCACACGCCGGCATCGGCGCAGCCCTGAAACCGCAGCTTCGCCTGCAAGACCAACTCGCCGCCCGATTGCCGGATCAACGGAGCCGTGGCCACCCACTCGCCCGGTCCGTATTGTTCCATCAGGCCCATGCCCGGCTCGTCTTTCATGACACCGGCGGGCCACGACACCGTGGCCACCGTGGCGCTGTTCTCGGGCGCCACCACGGTCAGCTTCAACTGGTCGCGGTACAGATGATGGGCCGGGGCGACGCGCAAGACAATGCGCAGATTGGTGGCGTCATACACCGAGACCTGCCCGGAAAACGGGGGTTCACCCGCCGGTGCCGCCGCTGGCCAACCGGCAAATACCGCTGCCAGGACGACCAGAAAAAAACATACAACGTATTTACTGCGTCGATGAACCGTTGCCTTTTGCAGTACGCGATCAATCGCTGAAAAACGCATACGCGGGATCACTCCTTCAGGGGCGGGGCTGGGTCAAACGTTCGATTTCGGCGATGACGTCTTTGGGGTCGAACGGCTTGAGGATGAAACCGTTGGCACCCGATACCAGGGCCTGCTTGCGATCTTGTTCGAGGGCCAGGGCCGAGATCATGATCACGGGAATCGTCGCGGTCTCGGGATTCGCCTTGAGCTGGCGACACACTTCATAGCCGTCGAGATCGGCCATGGCGATGTCGAGAAGGATCGCATCGGGCCGCTCTTTGACCGCCAAGCTGAGGCCATCCTGCGGGGTCTGGGCGGTGAGACTCTCGTAACCGTAGACGTTGAGAATCGTCTTCAAGAGAAGAACGATCGCTTCTTCGTCATCAACCACCAAAATGCGTTTTGGCGTCTCGGTCACCGTTTGGTCCCCATTTTCCAGAGCTCGGCTCGCTGCTGCGACCTTACGTATCATAGTGAATTACATCAAACGCAGCCCGCAAGTCAACCACGGGGCGCGTGGCGACGTGCAGTCTCGCGGCGGCCGGGAGTGCCTCGTTGACAGGCTTGGGACACGGTGTTACGATACCGGAATGTTGAGCCGTTCGCGCTTGATCTGGGGAGCCCTGGGGCTCGCGGTCAGTTTTTGCCTGGGCATGCTGCTGGCCCGGGTCTACCTCGAGTCGAAGCGGGTGGTCGTCGATACTTCACGGGTCGAACACTGTCTACGCTGTTACATCGATTACCGGCAGCACCAGCAGACCGACCGCCTGAAGACTGAAATCGAAGCGCGCGGCCTGACCATGCGTGAGTTCGAGCACATTATCGACCGCCTGCTCTACTATCGCACCAATCAATCGTCGCTGCGGCATGCCCGCGAGCTGCTCAATGCTTACAAAGCGGGGGCCCGGATCACGGCGAACAACGTGTTGTCGCGGTCCGATGTCGCGACCGACACCGTGCAGGTCGATGCCGAGTGCATCCAGACCATTTTCGAACAACCCGAACTCGTCAGGCTGGCTTTCGGTGACCAGTCGCCGAAGGAGCGATCCCAATGAGAACTATTGTGAAGAAGTTGCTGACGCTGGCCTTCGCATTTGCGGTGTTCATCGCCATCTATCAGGCCATGAATTTTGCCCGTCGCGAAGTCGTGGTCTTCATCGGCACCATGTTGATGTTGACCATGATGTACGCCGAACTGCTGGTGATCCGCGATGAGATCTGGATCCTCACCGGCAGCCTCGAATCGACCCGCAGGTGGCGTGACACCTTCTTTCCGCGCATCACCTCGAACCAACAACGGTTGCGCAAGCTCATCGTCATGCTGTTCGCGCTGGTGATCTTCTCGCTGTTCTATTACAAGAATCGTAACAGTGATCTCACACTATTGACCTCGATGGGTATCATCCTGCTCATGACGATTCAGTATTTCGAGATTCTCGTCATCCGCGACGACGTTGCCAACATCGCCAACACCCTGAAGACGTTGCAGATCAAACAAGAGGTGCAGACCGAGTTGACCGGTGCGCAGGGGGCCGATGCGCCAGCAGGCACGCCGACCGACGCTGCG
This sequence comes from uncultured bacterium, assembly GCA_964483805.1. Lineage (GTDB taxonomy): Bacteria > Muiribacteriota > Ozemobacteria > Ozemobacterales > Ozemobacteraceae > CAZADH01. The sequence goes on along the minus strand of CAZADH010000317.1, from coordinate 1,663 downwards.
CCGGTGCCGTCAGACGTTGGGCAATCTGCGACTGGGGCCGCGTCCTCGGCAGTTGCGCCGATGCCTGCAGAACCAGCGGCCGCCCCCGCCGGTACCAGTCATGGACCCGCTGAAGGCGAGTCGGGCAAAAAGGCCCAGTAGGTTGCCGCCCCAGGTCGGCCGCCGGCCGCAACCCACCCACCCTCACGTGACCCACCCGCCCACTCCGCCCAAATTCCCGAAGCACCCCCCGAAAGCCGTGGCTATGGCGGCCGTTGGGTCTCGTTGCCGTCCCCGGCTCACCTGGTTGTTGGCCGCCGGGGCCATGGTGGCGCTGGTGGTCGGCGCTTTCGCGTGGCCACGCAACCCCTTCGGCCATCGCGGCGACAGTTACCGCACCGCGCGCGGAGCCGCGCATTGGCGGGCCCCGATGCGCGATGACACCGCCTCGCGGGTCGCCATTTTGCATGCGGCCGCAACCGGTACGACGGTCCGCCTGCGCGGCCAATTGCTCGACACGACGCCGGCGTCGGCAACGCCAATCCCGCCGTATACCTTGATCCAGGTGGCGCCCGATGCCGCCACGGCCGCGGTTCTTTTCACTCCGGCCAGCGGTGTGGTGACAATAATGCCATCGTCAATACTGCGCTGGGATGGCGATGCCCTGCGCCCGCTGGCGGGACGCTTCACCGTCGCCCTCGCCAGCGACGCAGTCGCTTCGCTGCCCGATGCGCTCCCACACCGCCTGGTCTTTCCCGCGGGGATCTGCGAACTCGTGACCGGCGAGGTGCTCGTCTGGGCGCAGCTCGACCGGCGCCTGTGGCTGGCGCAAACGCGCGGGGTCTCCTATCTCAAAGGCCGCGACTCCGCGCTGTTGCGCATCGAGGCGCATCGCCAGGTGTCGCTGGCCAGTTGGGGCGCAAAGATCCCTGATGCGACCAACGAAATCGGTAACGCCGGCGTGCGCAGCTTCTGGTCGTGGACCCCGATGCCTCGATTCGGCGGTACGACGGTGGCAAGCGACACGATGGCCCCGGCCGTCAAACGGCGCCACAAAGCTGCATCTGGCACAGCGAACCTCGCGGCGTCGGCAACTGCCGCCGTGACCGCCGAAGACGATCTCATCCAGGAGCCCTTCACCATGAAGGACGGCCTGTGCCACATTCCCGACAAGCCGGGTCTGGGGATCACCCTGGACGAAGCTGCCGTGGACCGGTACCGCGTGCGATGAGGAGGGACCCCATGAATTCCAC
>CAZADH010000317.1:0-421 GCA_964483805.1 uncultured bacterium | reverse complement strand
CCTCCGGATCGAGCAGGCGGTTCCCCGAACCGCCACCGCTGGGTGAGCCGCGGTCGGCAACCGATGACGCCCGCCTGCGCCGGGAACTCACCCCCGAGTCGGGGGCGGAGCCCGTATTCACGCCGGCCGAACCGGGTGCCATTGCCACGGTGGCGCGCGATCTGCCGGAGGTAGCCGACGAAACGACGATCAGCGAGACGTCGGCAACAGATGCACAACGTATTGACAAACCAACGCCGGCAGTTGTCCCGGCCTCGGCACCCATCAAAGAGATACCGATCGGCCCGGATGGCGGGGTGCCCGCAACACCGACGCTGACACCTTGACGAGGTGCGGTGCCCGAAGCTGCTTCAGTCGGCGGGGGCCGCGCGTCGCGTTTGGGGGCGGTCTGGCCCGGCCCGGGGTGAGTCCGCGCTGTGGC
>CAZADH010000316.1:0-6783 GCA_964483805.1 uncultured bacterium | reverse complement strand
CTGTTGCCACCACGCCACGCGTGGGCACATCCACCAGACGGATGCTCGTCGTCGCCCTGTGTGTCCTGACGCTGGCCCCCGTCGCCGTCTTCGCCGACGCCTACGACGCCCTCATCAAACAAGGGCAAGACCACTACAACCTCTTTCAATACAAAGAGGCCCGCGTGCAGTTCGAAAAAGCGGTGGCCGCTGACGCCAGCCGGTTCGAGGGGCATTATCAACTCGGCCTGACCCTGCGCAAGCTCAACGACTTGACCGGCTCGCAGCAGGCGCTCGAGAAAGCGTTCGGCGTGAACGCGCAGAACACCGAATGCCAGCAAGCGCTGGCCTCGATTTATGTCTCGCATGCCAAGGCAGCCAAAGACAAGGGCGATCGTGAGCGCATGCTCGAGTGGCTCGAAAAAGCGTGCCTTACCTACCCGCTCAACACGGGCAACTGGGCCAATCTCTACGGCTTTTATCTCGAGGCCGGGCAGAATGCGAAGATCACCCGCACCGCCGAGGGCATGCTGGCCGCAAATCGCGACGGCCTTGCCGCCGGCGACGACAAGCAACTGCAGAAAGCGCTGACCGTCGCAGCGCAGGCCTACTACCGCGAGAAGAATGTGGCAAAGGCACGCACGTTCCTCCGCCAGGCCGCCAACATCCGCAACGAGAATCCCGACGGCGTCGCGCTCGGGCGCGAAATCGACACTGAGGCAAAGAGCATGGTCGAAGGCTTGATCGCCGAAGCCGAAGCCCTTGCCGCACAGAAGAAGTACAAACAGGCCATCGACAAGCTGACGCAGGCGCAGAGCGCCGATCCTGGGCGCACCGAGATCAGCAACCAGATCGATCAGATGCAGAAAGACCAGTCTTTCCACGATCATCTCGATGCCGCCGACGCCTCTGAGGCCAAGAAAGACTGGCACGATGCCCTGCAGCATCTCGAGGCCTCGTTGTCGTTCACCGAAGATCAAGACGCGATCAAAGGCCGCATCGCCTCGATCACCACCCACATCGAAAAAATCGAGAAAGCGCAGGCCGCTGCCAACCGCGCCGCACTCGATGCCAAGTTCGCCCGACAGGAACGCGCACAACAGATCAATATTCTGCGCACCAGTGCCAAGCAGAACGAAGACAAGAAGCTGTACAAGGCCGCTCTGCTCAACGTCGAACAACTGATCAAGATGCTGCCCGCCGATGGCACTCTGGTCGAGTGGCAGAACCGCCTGCGCAAACAGATTGTCGATGAAGAGCAGCGCCAGAAGGAACTCGAGGCCGCCATCGACAAGGGCATGGGTCAATACAACCAAGGTCAATTCGACGACGCCTTCCAGACCTTCAAACCCTTGCTCGCAGGCAACAACCGAGTGCCGCCCGAGATCTGGCCGGCGATGATCGACAGTTGTTTTGCCACCGACCGCCTTGCCGACGCCAAGAACTATCTCGAGATGATGCAGAAGGCCGCCGCCGCTCCGCCGGCCGGCACCGGCAGCGGTTCGGGCAGCAAGAAGCCGCCACCGCCACCACCATCGGCCGACGACGCGCCGCCCATCGTCAACTATTTTGCCGGCAAGATCGCGTATCTCGAGGGCGACACCGACAAGGCCGCCACCCTGCTTTACAAGGCCTACAAAGCCGATGCGCTGTTGCGGCCCGATCTGTCGGGCATGATCTGGCGGATGCGTGCCCAGAAATACATGATATTGCTGATCATCGTCGCGTTGCTGATCGGTTGGAAAGCATCCCAGATTGGCCTGGCCTTCCTGCGCCGCTTCAACAAGGCACGCCTCGACGGGCAGATCGAAGCGGCGTTGAGCAAGAACGACCCCGCGCGTGCCGCGGCCCTGATTCAGAAGCGCCTCGCCGACGATGAGTATATCGCCAACCGCCGGCAGTTGACCTATTCGTTGGCCGATGCCCAACTCAAACTCGGGCAATTCGCCGAAGCGACGGCCACCGCCCAACAGGCGATGGCCAAAGACCCCAAGAACGTCACCGGGATTCGCATCCTCGGCGAGGCCGCGTTCCGCGGCCAAGACAGTTCCCCCGACGGACTGAGCCGCATGCAGGCGCTGCTCAAACTCGACGAGTCGCGCCGCGACGTGTTGGGTTTCATGGCCACGGCGTATCGCAGCAACAACGACGACAGTCGCACCGCGATCGATACGCTGTCGATGCAGATCCGCCTGAATCCCAAAGACCAAGACACCTTGTTTTACCTTGCCGAGCTGCTGGCGCGGCGAGAGAGCTTCAACGAAGCCAATCTGAAGATTTTCGAACGGGCGATGCGGGCCGACCCCGAGAATGCCAACTTCTGTTTCGCCTACGGACGCAGCCTGCAACAGAGCGGCAAGCGCGACGAAGGTCTGCGCATTTTGCAGGAAGGCGCACAGCGCTGGCCCGCCGAACCGTGCTTCCAGAGTTACGGGGCGCCCGCGGCCGATCCGTACGCGAGTGCGCCGGGTGAAGATCCGGGTTACAGTGCCGCCGAGATGGCCGATTATGCCGCCGCCGCCATGGGTAATCCGGGCGGCGATGCGGCGCCGGCGTCTTTCGCCGGCGCAGGCGGCGCGGACGACGGCGGCGGCGTGATGCTGCCCGACCTCGACAATCTGACCGAGCCGCCGCCGCCGGCCGCGCCGCCCCCGCCGCCTCCCGGCGGCGGCATCGCCTGTCCGCACTGCTCGGCGGCGAACCACCCCCGCGAGTATTACTGCACCACCTGCGGCAAACCGCTCAAGTAACAGCGGCGGTCGGTGACCGCACGATCCTCGCGCCGCCGCGTGCGAGACGACGGTGGTTGCAATACAACATATTTATTCATCACCGGGGTGCCAACCCGGACAATTGCGGGCCGCATTGTCATGCGCGCTCGCCATGATCGGAACGGGGACCGAAGGGGGCATTTGCACCCTCCTCGGGTGCGGGCAACAGCGAGCCGGCCGGGGGTTCAACCGGGGTTCCGCGCGGGAATCGCCAACAACGACGCGACGCCCCCGGCATCCCGAAGGATGCCGGGGGCGTCGCTCGACAACCCAGGTCGGCGCGATTGCCGACCTACGTTGTATTTACTTCTTCTTGCCCTTCTTCGCGAACTTCTTGACGAAATCGTCGATGATGCCGTCGAAGTTCGGGGCGCCGATTTCCTGCAACTCGTAGCCAACGCGAACGAACGGCTTCTTGATCGAGATCACGCGGGTGAGATCGATCGGCGTCGCGGAGATGACCAGGTCACACGGCACGGCATTGACACTCTTCTGCAGGTCGGCGACCTGCTTCTTGCCGTAACCGAGCGCGGGCATGATGTTGCCGATCTTCGGGTATTTGACCAGCGCGTCTTTCAAGGTGCCGACGAAGTAGGGCTTCGGATCGACGATCTCGGCCGCGCCGTAGCGCTGGGCCGCGACCACGCCGGCGCCATAAGTCATGTGACCGTGGGTGAGCGTCGGGCCGTCTTCGATGACCAGCACGCGCTTGCCCTTGATCTTGTCGCCGTGCTCAGCGAGAATCGGGCTGGCAGCGTAGACGATCCGGCAGTGCGGATTCATCTTGCTGACATTCTGCCGAACCTTCTCGATGCCGACCGGATCGGCCGAGTCGATCTTGTTCATGACCACGACCTCGGCGGCGTAGACGTTCGCTTCGCCGGGATAATAGGTGGTCTCGTGACCGGCGCGGTGCGGGTCGACGACGACGATCGGCAGATCGGAAACGAGGAACGGCAGGTCGTTGTTGCCGCCGTCCCAGACGATGACGTCGGCTTCTTTTTCGGCTTCGGAAACGATCTTCTGGTAATCGACGCCCGCGTAGATCACGGCGCCCATCTCGATGTGCGGCTCGTACTCTTCGCGCTCTTCGATCGTGCACTCGTATTTGTCGAGGTCTTTGAAGGTCGCGAAGCGCTGGCAGATCTGCTTCTCGAGATCGCCGTAGGGCATCGGGTGGCGGATCGAGACGACCTTGAGCCCCTGCGCCTTGAGCAAGCGGACGACACGGCGGGTGGTCTGCGACTTGCCGCAACCGGTGCGGACAGCGCACACCGACACGACCGGAACCTTGGCCTTGATCGCGGTCTGGTGATAACCCATGACCTTGAAGTTGGCACCGGCAGCAATCACGCGACTGGCATGATGCATGACATATTCGTGATCGACGTCGCTATAGCTGAAGACGACTTCGTTCACGCCATGTTTCTTGATCAGATCGAGCAGATCGCACTCATCGTGAATCGGAATGCCCTTCGGATACAGCTTGCCCGCCAGCTTGGCCGGGTATTTGCGACCCGCGATATCGGGAATCTGCGTCGCGGTAAAAGCCACCACGTCGTAAGCAGGATTGTCGCGGTAAACGAGGTTGAAATTGTGGAAATCGCGCCCTGCCGCTCCCATGATGATCGTCTTGATCTTCGCCATGATTGTCCTTCCCTTTGTGCCTTCACGATGTATCGCGAGGGATCTGCGCCCACCGCGTTCGCCGGCTTTGGGTGCCGACGAATTACGAAAGAACTTCACTTCGTCGCCGGGAATATACCAGAAACGACGTCATATCACTAGAAGAAAACGCACACCCGCCCGCCGGTCGGGTTTCGGTCATCCGTGCCGCACCGACACCGAACGTCAGTGGTGACAACTGCCGCACGATCCGCTCGAGCAACTGCCGCACCCGCCATGACCATGGCTGTGACTGTGGGTTTCGGCGCGGGCTTCGTCGACGAACGGGCGATCGGGGTTGTTCGCGCCGATGGCGCACTTCGACACCTTCTTGACCAGGCGTTTCTCGCCGCAGTGTTCACAATCGAGGTCTTCGGGTTTGGCGCCGATGCGGCACAACAACTCGCACTCTTTGCCACAACCGGAACAATGAAACTCGTAGATCGGCATGGTGTTTCCTCCTGCTAAAACTGCTGCCGGCGGGCGTTTCACCCAATCGGCGCCGTGATGATCAATAGCACACCCAATCGGGGGTGTCAACGGCATGCGGCATCAATACAGGTATTCTGCGGTCTCTGCTCGGCAATGAAATCGCTTGAAAAACCAAACGTCTTACGAAGATAATACAGGAGTCATCCCGTCGTTCACGAAAACCGACACCATGTCTCAACAACAAGAAACCCTCGACAAGATCCGCGTCGCCCTGCTGCAGCCCAACAAAGCGCTGCGCAAACGTGCTTTGGCCCTGATTCACAACCAGAGCATCGTCGAGGCACGGCCGCTGATCGAGCAGTATCTCGGCACCGAGACCGATCCCGAGATGCTGCCGCTGGCGCAGCGCGTTCTCGGTGCCCTCGATGCGTTCACGCAAGCATCGAAAGGGGTCAAGACCGATCAGCTCGGCGATCTGTTGACCTCTGCCGATCCGAGTCAACGTCTGGTCGCGTTGCGCGCTCTGGCCTCGCGCCAGGAACCCGGCCTCGCCGAGACCCTGCATCGCGCCGGCGCGCTCAACGAGTCCGATCCCGAGTGCCTGCAACTCGTACTCGAGGCCTTTGCGCTGAACCCCCACCCCGCCAACCTGCCCCTGCAGTTGGCCGCGACCAAACACGTCAGCGACAAGATCCGCCAACTGGCGCTGCAAGGGCTGATGACCTTCATCAACGGTGCCATCCTGCCGCGCCTGCTCGAAGGCCTGCTCGATCCGGCCCCGCAGATGAAGATGAAGGCGTATCAACTGGTCAACTCGATCAGTCGCGTGAACCTGCTGGCCTCGCTCGATGCGATGTTGGCGCAACCCGCCGGCGATGCGCTGCTCTGTGCGCGCCTGCTGCCGTCGTTCCTCAATCGTGATCTCTTGCCGATTCTGCAAAAGGGCATCAAGCATGCCCATCCCGAGGTCAAGGCCCTGAGCCAACGAGCGCTCGTACTGCTCTCGCAGAAGGGCGATCCCGAAGCCGCAGCCCTGCTCGAGGATATTGCGCGCGCTGCCATCGCCGCCAAAACCGCCGCGGTACCCCCAGCCGCCCGCACGGCCGTCGCCGCCATGCCTGCTGCCCCCGCGCCCGCACCCGCCGTCCCGGCCGTACCCGGGATTTCAGCCACACCCGCAGCCCCGGCCGGCGCCATCCCACTGCGCAGCAAGGCCGACACCGACAGCATCCTCGCCCGGTGGCCGACCTGGCTGACGCTGACGCTGCGCAAAGCCTTTGGCGAGCAGAATCCCCGCCATGCCTGCACGCTGTTCAACACCTGGGTCAACCAGTTGCGCGAGTTCTTTGCCTTGTCGTGGGTGGTCGTCTACTTCACCCAGGGCCGCAGCCATGCGGGCGCCGATCGCCTCGCCTTCGGCGTCATGCAATACGGTGTTTCACGCGTCGACCCGGTCAAGCTGGTGCAACACAGTGTGCATCTGTTGCCCGCATGCCGCCGCGAAGACGAGCTGTTCCCACGGGTGTTTGCCGAACAGGGCCGCAAGGATGACGAAGAGGCTCCGTTTATCAGCCTCTTTGTCGAGATGCTCGAAGGCCTGAAACTGCTGCAAGCGCATCCCGATCGCGCCGTCGAACTGAACGCCGTCGCCCGCGAGACCGCGGTGCGCCTACTCGCCACTCTCGAGCCGATGCTGGCCAACCGGGTGGTCGTCCGCATCAACACCGGCACCGCCTTCCGCGCCGTCGATCTCAATGCGCCCAGCCCGGCAGCCCTCGATGCCCGGGTGGCGCAGAACGCGGCGTTCACGCCACGGCACCCGTATCTGTGCAGTCGCGACCTCAACGATTCGGTGCCGCTGCACCCGTTCTTCGGCATCGACGAGGCCGGCACCGGCCTGGTGAAACGCCAACCCAACGAAGACGAGTTATGGGAG
>CAZADH010000315.1:0-6812 GCA_964483805.1 uncultured bacterium | reverse complement strand
GGTGGAGAGTGCGGATGGCGCAACACGACAACTAATGTTGCCCCTGCCGACGCCAAACGCCGCACGGTGTGAAATGGTTCGGGTCGCGAAATGCCAGTGACGACCGCACGCCAGACCAGCGGGCGGCGGTTGCGTCGGTCCGTGGTGCACCGGAAAAACGTGTAGCGCCGGCGAATCGGGATCGTCGACGTGATGCCGATCGGCAGCCGGCTCCACGGGTCTGGTTCGCCCGGACGCAATGTTGGGACCGTCGCCTTTGCAGGTGACGACCCTTTCGCGACTCTCGGGCAAACAACAGTTCTCCCGAGAGTCCTGACGGTGTCATGCTACATGGTTTTGCCAAAGAACCGGAGCGCCGGCGAAGCCATCGACGTTTCGGCGCGAGCGGTTGATGGCCGATAGACGATGGCCGGTTGGACTCCCGGACCGGGTCAGTCACTGCCCGGTCAGTCAAGATCGACCATCGCGTTGACCGGACCGCATCGCCAATCTAAACTGCAACGATCCGTTAGAATCATACTGCTGATCGGCGCCAACGTCGCCGTTTCTTTCGCCATTTTTTAGGATCAATGTGGCCGGGTACGAGTTGCCGCCTGGGGATTCCCTACCTGAAGGTAGTCCGCTGAGTTGACGCACGAGAAGGCTGATATGGCAATCTATGACAACGGCAGACGAACGCGGGTAGCAGGACGCAGACGGTCGCGCGAAACGGTGATCCGAGTCACCGTGCGAATGTCCTCAATCGACCAATGGGAACGTGAATCACTTGTCAGTCGAGTCTCAGCCAGCATCGCCAGCGCCCTCGACAACGTCGGTCCACCCGGCGTCTCACGTCGGTCGACTCCGCCATCTGCTGCTATTCATTAGCGTAGTGTTGGCAGGCATCATGGTCTGGCGTTTTGGCGATTTCGTCGCGAGTGAGGCGCGGCGTGACGCGATCCACAATGAGCGCGACGAAATGCGCGAGATTCTCGGCCGGCTTCGTGAGCGCGGGACCCTGGTCGATCGGTTCAACAGTCTGTTCGATCGACTCTCGACCCTACCGTGGACGGCCGCGGGATTCGATCGCAAAGCCGCCGAACTCGAGCGACAGCACCCAGGGCTCGTCGACATCTACGTCTTTGATGCGCAGGGTAAACGGGTTCTGCGCAGCGGATCCGCCAACGCCCTGGTGTTTGCGTCGCAGCAGTTCCTGAAAGCGCTGCGCGCTCCCGACAACACTGGCCTAGCCAAACTCAGCGGCGGATTTGCCGGCAACACCGATGCGCCCCGACTCATGGGCCAGGCACCTGGCTCCCTCGTCGATCTGGTCAACGGTGACAAACGGACGTGGGGCGGTTGGTGGCGTCTGACCGACGCAAAGGGGAACGCGACCGGCGATGTGGTTGTCTTCGTGCACCGCGGTGGCATTGCCGCCGACACGCTGTGCGACCAGGCCGTTGCCGAGACCAATCATCTGGTGGAGACAACGTATCTGTGCGGCTGGCTCGATCCCCTGCAACCAACGCAATTGCGTCCCGCCTCGGTCTCGTATGATCCTGGGCTGGCCTCGTTTCTCGACCGCCTGTCGTTCGATCAGGCGGCCGTCGAATGGCAGGGGCGTTCACTCGTGACGCAACAGGGGCCGGATGGCGAAACCCTGTTCTGCGTGGCCCGGCAACCCCACGCGCCGGTCATCGATGTCAACCAAATCCGGTTCGGGGCAACCATTTTCGTGGTTATTGCTTTTGTATTTCTGCGCGGCATACGGGCCATCGACCGCAGGCTGGTGCGCAAACTGGTGTTCTTATTCGTGATCGGCGGTGGCGTCCCCTTGCTCGTGCTGCTGGTGACGGTCGTCATCGATCGCAGCGACCGTGAGCAGTTGCTCATCAAACAGACCTGCGAGGCGCAGATCGAGCATCTGTCGCGCCTGGACAGCGAGATGAGTGCCATGTATCGGCCGATCATCCGACGGTATCGCCAGATATCGGCCCGAATCGACAGTCGCCCGCTGGTCGAAAGCGTGGCGATGCGGCGTGAATTGGAGTCGCTCGTTCTGTCGTATCGGGGCATCATCACATGTGTGGCGATCGTGAGCCGGCGAGGACGGGTGTTTGCGAACATCCGCACCCAAGGCAGCGGCGCAACCCAGGCGATGCGCGAGGCCTGGGAAGCGCTACCGCAAATTTGCCGCGGGATTCTGCAAACAGTGAATTACGACCCGCATACGGGCAGTACGGGCGCCGAGACCAACCCGTTGACCGGTGTCCTGGTCAGCTCGAAATACCCCTCGATCTGGATCGACGAAGAAGACCGGGTTCTCGAAAACCGGCTGGGCAATGAGGACGCCTTGAGTTACTTCAGGTTCTTCACGGCTCGCAACCGCGCGTTTCGCGGCATCCTCATGAGTTTTTTCGATTCATTCGTCGTGCAAACGCGATATCTGCAGCGACTCCACCGATACTGGCCGACCGGTCGCCCCGGGGCGGCGCGCCTCTGGGCCATGCCGGTCAGCGGCGAGAAGCGATGGCCGGTCTTCCTCCCTGCTGGCCTGATCAAGAGCCACGAATTGCGCAAACTGCGCGACCAGGTGCTCAACACGGGGCTGCCGCAGAACCGATTGTTGTGGGCAGGCGGCAAGAGATTTCTTGTGTCCGCCGTCAAGGGTCAGTTTCTCAAGGGATACGTGGTCATGCTGGCCCGTCCCTATTCGGTTATTGACGCCGAATCACGGCGCTTGTCCGACCGCGCCGGCCGATTTGTTCTCTTCATGTTGCTGCTTGCCGGCGCTGTCGCGATCTTGTCGGCCCGATTGTTGCTGGCACCGCTACAGGAACTGGGGCGCGGTCTCGTGGCCCTGAGCGGACGCGATTTCGGGCAGCGGATTCGCCCGGGCTGGCTGGTTGAATTGGCCATTGTCGGCGAACATTTCAACACCACCATGGCTCGGTTCGAGGAGATGAAGGTTGCCCGATCTGTCCAGGAAATGCTGTGGCCGGCGAAAGGACTGACCGGTCAGGGTTGGAGCGTGGCCGGTCGTTGCCGCACGGCCACGAATCTCGGCGGCGATCATCATGAGTGGCTGACCCTGCCCGATGGTCGGCTCGTGATAGCCACGGGCGACGTCGCCGGTCACGGCATCCCCGCCGGTCTGGTGGTGGCGTCGGTCAAGATGGCGCTGGCCCTCAGTGTGCAAACGGAGACCGATCCCGCTCACATCCTGGCTTCGGTCGACCAGTGTCTGCGTGAACAAGGAGGTCGCTTCAAACCGATGACGTTCTGGCTCGGAATCTTCGACCCACCAACTTGTCGTCTCAGCTACGCCAGTGCCGGCAGTTGTTATCCGATGTTGGTCGTGCGAGGCGAAGCACCGCGTATGCTCGAGATGGCCGGATATCCGTTGGGTTCGCGCAAGAAGCCGGTGTTTCAGAGCGATGTCGTCGATCTGTCCGCGGGGGGCCGGTTGGTCCTTTATACTGACGGTTTTCCCGAGGCCCCGCGCCTCGGCGAGGGCACACCGTTCGATTACACCAATCTGCTACGCGTGGCCCAGGAGACCCGCAATGCGACTCTCGATACCTCGATCGACCGGTTCTTCGCGGAAGTGACCTTTTGGGCGGGCGCTGAGGTGCCGGTCGATGACCAGACCCTGGTCATACTCGACGTGGAAGCCCGCCCATGACACACCGACTGACGATGGTCCTCGCCGTGATCGTTGCCCTACACGTGGCGGCGGGGTTGAAGTTGGGACGCTTTGCCGCTGAACGCGCTGCGCGCGCTCACGCCGAACGGTTGCAACGGGCATTGCGCGGGTTGGGGGACGCAGCGATGCCGGAGCCCGCAACCCGGCAGTTGGCCGAGTATCTGTTCCGCCGGCTGGGCGGGCACCTCCCAGCAAGCGCCGCGGTACGCCACATCGTCGAGCGCACCGTCGCCGGCCTGCCTGCCGATGCAGTTGAGCTGCGCTTGCTGGATGGTAGCGGCCGGGTCTTTCCCGGGCAGCCACCGCTGACTTCGGCATTCGTCGAAGCCTTCAGCAGCCTCGACATGCCTTGGCTTGGCGACTACGGCATCCCGGTGCCCCCGCGGCGCATGAGCCGGCTACCGAAGCACTCGCGACAATACGCTGTATGGCGATCCGACAGGAGTATCTCGGCCGATCGGATCGGTGGCCTGATGGTGATCGCCGACGTTCGCCGCCTCGCTGCTCCGTGGCTGATGGAGCACGCCCTGAAGACGCTGCGACGCCGCGGCGAGAATGTGGGGGTCATCGATCGCGCGTCGCTGGCGGTCCACGATCTCCATTTACGAATCCCCCGCCGCGAGCTGAGCCGACAGTTGCGGAATCACGCGGTGCGTTCGCAACCGTTCGTTCGCTGCGGGCAGCAAACCGTCGTACTGTTTCCCTACCACGACGGGTTGATGTTGGCCGGCGCCGTGACCACCGCGTCACCCGTAATCCCGCCGTGGATTCTCGGCACGTTGGTCCTGTGCGTCGTCGGCGCGTGCCGAATTTCGAGTGTCGCGGGCGGTCGCATGACTCTGGCCACGTTCCTCGGTCTGGCGCTCTCGTTGGCCGCGGGCCTGCCGTTGTTGCTGACGCTGGGGTTCTGGCAGTTCTTTCATGAGACGCGACTCGAGACAGTTACCGACGACGTGTTGAAAGATCTCGAACAGAGCCTGATCGACACCGACGCCGCATTCCCGCGGTTGATCCGGGCGCGGAGCGTGGAATTCCGCACCATGATCAGCGACGAAGAGAAACTGATCGCGTCTCCGCAGCAACTGCTGCGCGATCTGGCGCTGCGCGACCTCGCCGGCCGATTCGAAGCGCTGTTTCTGGTCAATCGCGAAGGGCAATCGCTGCGCGACTACTCGAACATGGGTTACTCCTTTCGCCGCTGTCACGATTTGTCACCCGCCGACCGAATTGCGGTGTTGGCCCGGGTCATCCGGCGCGGCCTCGTTGTCGCGGAGAGCACGGTGCGCATGGTGATGAAACTGAGACCGGATCCGACTCTGGTCAACGAAATGTGGGCGATCAAGGAGTCGGTGGTAGAGGGCCGGAATATTTGCGAGGGCCTGGGTGCGGCCGGACGCGTTCTTCTCGACCGATTCAATCAGGATTTCGGGCGTGAGGACACGGATTCGAGCCCGCCCAAGGCCAGTCAATTGATCTACGGCGCGGCCATGGAATCACAAACCGGCAGTATTGTGCGTTGGGCTTTCGCGTCGCGCGGGCGCATGATCACCCTGGGCGGCGGCAAGGACATCGCCTACATTCTCGTCGACATTCTGCGCGACCCGAGTGGCGTCGGTCAGTATTCGGTCATTATTTTCAGCGATCTGCGGGCGATGGAGGAGCAATTCCTGGCGGAGTTCTTCTCGCGTCGCCGACCGTGGGCACCTGACACCGCTTTTCACGCCGAGAGTCGCCACAACATTGCCATTTTCCCCGAAGATCAACCCGGCCCCCGATGCAGTCGGTATCAGGAGCTGCTCGTGCCCCCCCGCCGCCTGTATAGCGAAGTGGTCGACGGAGGCAAGGCGCGCTATCTGGTCAGCGCTTATGCCTGCCGCAACTTGGCCAACTTCGTGTTGGTCGGAGTGCGACGGTGGCGTGCGGTCGAACGGCGCGAGGCCGAGATCCTTCGGCAAATGGCCGGGTTCGGCCTCGTCATGGGTCTGCTGCTCCTGGCCGTCGCCCATCGACTGTACCGAAACGTCGTGGCGCCATCGACGGCACTGTTGCACGGCGCTCGAGCGATGGAGCGGAAGACGTTCGATCACCGCGTGCCGCTGCAGACCGGCGATGAATGGGATGAAATCGCGACGCTGTTCAACCGGACGCTCGAGGACATGGAAGAGCTCGAACTGGCCCGCGTCGTGCAAACCCGCCTGTTTCCCACGGGATCGGTCAGCAGTGCCACCGCCACATTCCTCGGTCACAACGTGCCAACCAACGAGGTCGGCGGCGATTACTTCGACGCCATACCCCTCGACGACGGCAGTCTGTTCGTCGTCATCGGCGATGTGCAGGGGCACGGCCTCTCGGCCGCCCTCGTCGTGGCCATGGCCAAGTCGGCGTTTCAGGTGTTTGTCCGAATCGGCGTTCGCTCCCCCGCGGAGTTGTTACGGCGCCTGAACGACGCAGTGATCCAGCAGTTTGGCCGGAAAATGAGCATGACCTTCCAGGCGGCCCTGTTGCGCCCCGATCAGACGATGCTTTTTGCCAACGCCGGCATTCCGTATCCGTTCTTGATGGTCCCGGGGCACCCTCCGCAGGAGATTGCGCAAAACGGCTTTCCGCTGGGCATTGTGACACGCGCCAACTACCTCGATCTCGAGATTTCGGTTACTCCTGGGGCAGCGCTGGTGCTCCACACCGATGGAATTCTCGAACAACGCAATGAGCACGACCTGCCGTTCGGCGCGGAGGGGCTCGAGGCGGCCCTGGCAACGGCATCTGTCGTCAGTCCCGAGTCGGTCATCGCGGCTGTTCACGCCGGTCTGCGACAGTTCTCAGGAAATCGGGGTTGGGACGACGATGTCACGGTGGCCGTATTGATGGTGCACCGCCCCTGACCGCGAGACCGCTGCCCATGGCCCATTCGCCGATCACCGCTGACCCGAGAGGGGCCACTCGCGCGACTGAAATACGTCGTAAATAACGATCTCTCCACTCCTACCGCAACGGGGAGATTGGTTGCGGTTTTCGGTCTCATTTCTCGCTTCCGGAATTCCAGTTTGCTGCGTATTTGCGTCCGATGTGAAACACCAAGTCACCATGGAATTACTCGGGAAAACGCCCCTGGAATAGCGTGCTCACT
>CAZADH010000314.1:0-6834 GCA_964483805.1 uncultured bacterium | reverse complement strand
CACCCATTTCGTCTGCAAGGCCGCGAAGGTACGCACGCGTATCGGGGTTGAGAAAGAACTTCAACAGAAGTTTGATACGTGTCTTAGACGTGATCAAGGACTCAAGCATCACGAGCGCCCCCCCTGGATCCGCATTGTTTCGAGTAATTTTACTACTCATAACCCATCATCGTCAAGGCCGCCGAATCGTACCAACCAGGGCCCCGCACATCCGACATCGCGGGGCCCAAAAAGTGAGTTGGGCTCGGTGCCAGAACAGAGGCTTGTTTCATATCGATGGGGTGACATTACTCAGTGTTCTAAGAGCGCCTAACACAACCACTACCTCGTAAGTATGTTGTAACACACCATGATCATTCCGATGGATAGGAAGGCCTTGTGAATATCGAGCCGTCGATCGTAACGAGTTTGCAGCCGTCGAAATGTGTGGAGCCAGGCAATAGTACGCTCTACGACCCACCTGTGCCGTCCCAGCTTTTCGCTCGACTCTATGCCGCGCCTTGCGATACGCGGGATGATGCCTCGTTTGCGACAAGCGTCTCGAAGATGAGCAAAATCGTATCCCTTGTCCGCATGAACTTTGTGAGGCCTTCGTCGGGGTCGCCCTTTGCGTCCGCCGACCGACGGAACCGCGTCAAGCATCGTTTCAAACATCTTCGAGTCGTGGACGTTCGCCGCCGTGACCTCACAGGCAAGCGGCACGCCGCGTGCGTCTACAATCAGATGGTGCTTGGGTCCGAGCTTACCTCTGTCGGTCGGGTTGGGCCCTGTTGCTTCGCCCCCCCTTTTGCACGCACGCTGCTCGAGTCGACAGCGGCACGCTTCAGTCTCAATCGCTTGCGCCGATTGATTTCCACGAGAAGCACTTCGTGGATATTCTGCCACACCCCTGATGCTTCCCATTCCTGCAACCGTCGCCAGCAACTCATTCCAGAACCACAGCCCATCTCTATTGGCAGATCCTCCCAGGGAAGGCCCGTTTTCAACACAAACAGAATACCTGTCAAAGCCTCTCGGTCCGGGATTCGTGGCCGTCCCCCTTTCGGATATTCCCGCAATGGAGGCAAGAGAGGTTCTATGATGTTCCACAGTTTCTCAGGTAACAGTTTTCGAGCCATGGGCAAAACGTACCAAGAACCATGCGAAAGTACAAGGGCCCATGGCTGGTTTTGTTAGGCGCTCTAAGACACAGACCGAATTTCTTGTCCACTCCGCGTCCGCTCTGGGTTAGAATGACGACCACAATTCTGAAAGGGCCTGCCCTCACGACATGCCTGACTTTGCCTCCGGGGGATTGCTGATCACCGGCGCCGCCGTGGTTGCCTCGACCGCCGGCGTGCACCTGATCCGTCGCTTCGCCCTGAAACGGGCCATTCTCGACATCCCCAACGACCGCAGTTCGCACGATGCCCCCACGCCCCGCGGTGGCGGTGCGGCCATCGCGATCGTGTTCGTCGCCGCCGTCATCATTGCGGCAACGCCATCCGTACCGGGCATTCCTTCGACATGGGCCGGGGTCGCACTCGTTGCCGCTCTGGTCGCCGTGTTGGGGTGGCTCGACGACTGTTACCAACTCGGCGCGGCGAAACGGTTTTCCGGACACGTCACCGCAGCCGTGGCGGCAACATGGCTGCTGTCCGCCCACCGACCGGATCACCCGCTGTTCTGGATCTCCGCCATAGGCATCGTCTGGGCCATCAACTTCTATAATTTCATGGATGGCATCGACGGCCTTGCCGGCAGCGAAGCCGTCTGCGTCGGCATCTTCGGGGCGCTGATCTCGCTCCGCCACGGCCACGAGGCGGCCGGGGTCGTTTCGGCCCTCATTGCCGCATCATCGCTGGGTTTTCTGTTCTGGAACTGGCCCCCGGCGAAGATCTTCATGGGCGATGTTGGAAGTGGCTTTCTCGGGTTTGTTTTCGGTTGCCTGGCGATCGCTTCGGGATGGGGCTTCAAAGGCGGGTTCGGCACCTGGCTGATCCTGCTTGCGATGTTCTGGGTCGATGCGACGTTCACGTTGTTCCGGCGGCTTTTCAACGGCGAGAAGATCTGGGAGGCCCACCGGTCACACCTGTATCAGCGTGCGGTCCAGGCCGGATACACCCACAAGCAGGTCACCCTCTTCTTCATTGCCGGCAACATCATCCTGGGTTGCGTCGCTTTCGCCGTCGCCGAGTGGGTCTAGCTACCTTGCCAGAGGTCGGCTCTCTCCTCTCGATGCAGCCTTTGAGAATCCAGCGTTTGGGGGTTACGGGAGCGCCCCGCCACAAACCCGTCCCCATCGAACCCCTGACTGAACCCTCATTTCGTCGACCAGGCTTGGCCTGATTCCTACCGATAGTGACAGCGGCCGGGTTCTCGCGAACCCGGCCGCTGTTGCAATACGATGTATGCGATCGAAACGCTGACCGACGTTACTTCTTCGCCCCGTCCTGCTTGATGAGAATCCGCACCGCCTCGATCGCGGTCTTGATCGCCTCATCGACGCCGACCTTGGCGACGATCGGCTGATCGTCGTAGGTCAGACCGATGATGGCGAGCACCTCGCTGGCCCGGACCTTCCGGATCGACGAGACGACATAGAGAGCTGCCGATTCCATCGACGTCGAGATGACGTTCGAGCGGTACCAGGCGTCCCACTTCATCTTGTTCTCTTTGTCGATGGGCAGCGGGGTGTCTTCGCCCTCGATGTAGAACGCGTCTTTGCAGTGGCCGATGCCGCAGTGATACTTGAGGCCCAGCTTCTTGGCGGCTTCGCGCAGAGCGATCGTGACGTCCAGGTCGGCGACAGCTGGATAACTCGCGGGCACGTACTGGTGGGTCGTGCCTTCCTCGCGAACAGCGGCGGTGGTGATGCAGATGTCGCCGAGGCCGACGGCCTTCTGCAGCGAGCCGGCGGTGCCGACGCGGATGAAGGTGTCGGCGCCGAGCTTGATCAGCTCTTCGACGGCGATCGCGGTCGAGGGGCAGCCGATGCCGGTGGAGGTGCAGGACACCTTGACGCCGTCGAGGGTGCCGGTCCAGGTGCGGTATTCGCGGTTGAAGGTGACTTCCTTCGCGTTGTCGAAGAAAGCGGCGATCTTCGGCACACGGCCCGGGTCACCGGGCAGGATGACGTAACGGCCCACATCACCTTTGCGCATATTGACGTGATATTGAATGTTGGGATCGAGGTCTGCCACGAAGTTCCTCCTTGATGAAATGGAATCGCGACCAGTTTCCTGCAGTGTGACTTCTGGCGGGGGGATTGTCAATCGTGGCGCGGAGGAAGCGACAAAGGACCAAGGCCCCCTCCCTCGGCCGGGCGCCCCTGACCCTTCCCCGCGCCGGGCGCGGGAGAGGGAATTTTCCGGTTTCGGTCCTTCGTTTCGAGGCGAGACCACGGCGGCTCCTGCGCCATCCCACGAGCCGCGCGGCGCAGGACAAAAGCAGATTTTCTTGCATGCAGTGCAGGTGCCAGACGATGGTTCTTCCGGCCCCCTCTCCCGCGGCGGCGGTGGAGGAAAGACGCAGGCCTTTCTACCTGCATTGCAGATGCCAGACGATGGCTCTTCCGGCTCCCTCTCCCGTGGCCGCGGGGGAGGGCTGGGGAGGGGGCCTACTCCAGCACCACTCCAACGCCGCTTTTATTGCTTGCCGCCCTATGTTTCAATAAACCCGTTCAAGGGAATGATTGGCGAACCTGTCGAGCGATCAAGGAGGTCGGCGTGGACCTGAAATACGTAGGCAAGAATATCAAACGGCCCGATGCCATCAAGAAGGTCACGGGCAAGGCGTTTTACCTCAACGACATCAAGCTGCCGGGCATGCTGCATGCCGCGATTCTGCGGCCCGATTTTGCGCATGCCCGCATCGTCTCGATCGACACGCGCGAGGCCGAAGGCTGCGAGGGCGTGGTCAAGGTCGTGACGGGCAAGGGCTGCGATTTCCGGTATGGAGACAACATCCGCGATCTGACGCCGATGGCGGTCGACAAGGTCCGGTATATCGGCGAGCCGGTGGCGGCGGTCATTGCGGTGAATCCCAATGCGGCGAAGCAGGCGCTCAAGAAGATCAAGGTCGTCTACGAGCCGCTGCCGGTCTACGTGCAGGCCGCCGATGCGATGAAGAAGGGCGCGACCCTGATTCACGAAAACAGCGGCGACTACTGGCATCTGCCGGGGCTCGGGCCCAAGCCGGGCACGAACATCGCGAATCATTACGCGCTCAAGAAGGGCGATGTCGAGAAGGCGCTCGACGAAGCCGACATCAGCGTCGAGGGCGAGTTCACCTTCCCGCACGGCTCGTGCGCCGCGATCGAACCGCACGGCTCGATCGTATGGTTCCATGAAGACAAGACGATCGAGGTCTGGTCGTCGTCGATCTGCCCGTTCGTCATCCGCGAGGAACTGGCGCGGGTCTACAAGCTGCCCGAGTCAGACGTACGCGTGCACATCCCCGAACTTGGCGGGTGCTTCGGTTACAAGTCCGATATTACCGTCGAACAGACCATCGCCTGGATCGCCAGCTTCGTACCGGGTCATCCAGTCAAGTGGGTCGCCAGCCGCAAAGAAGACTTCCTGAGCACGCTGCTCGGCCACGGCATGAAGATCCACATGAAGATCGGCGCCAAGAAAGACGGGCGCGTGACCGCTCTGAGGACGACGGTCCACCACGCGACCGGCGCGTATTCTGATACGGGCGTGCACGTCAGCATCGCCGCCGGGCACAACTGCGCCGGCGCGTATGACTTTCCGAATATCCACAACGAGTCGTTCCTCGTCTACACGAACACGCCGCCGGTGGGCGCGTATCGCGGCTACGGCCATCCCGAGGGCCAACTCGCGGTCGAGCGTCTGATGGACATCCTCGCGCGCCGACTGAACATGACGGGCTTCGCGTTGCGCGAGAAGAACTACCTGGGCGCGGGCAAGAAGTCGTCGGTTGGCGAGCGCATGTACGAGTCGAACGGCGATGTGCGCAAGTGCGCCGCAGTCGTGAAAAAGGCCATCTTCAGCGGCGAAAAACCGCGCGAAGATGACCGCTACGTCTACGGGCGCGGGTTCGCGGCCGTGGTGAAGACACCGAAGGGCGCGCCGTTCTCGTCGAAGGGCTGCTACGTGAAGTTCAACGCCGACGGCAGCGTCGTCGTGAACTGCGGTGGCGCCGAAGTCGGCCAGGGACTGCGCACGGTGGTCAAGCAGATCGCCGCCGAGACGCTCAAGATCTCGCCCGATCGCATCCGGTGCTACTCCGAGATCGACACGCAGTTCTCGCCCTGGGAATGGCAGACCATCGGTTCGATGTTCACGCTGCAGGGCGGCGCGGCCGTGGTCAAGGCGTGCAACCGCGCGATCGCGATGTTGAAGAAGACCGCGGGCCAGGCACTGCGCGTCGAAGAAGATGTGCTCGATTATGATGGCGAGCATGTGTTCCTGAAGAATGACCCCGAACTGAAGATCTCGGTCGAGAGACTCGTGCGCGGATACATGTACGAAAACGGCATGGTGTGCGGCGAGGTCGTGCAGGCGACGTCCGATTTCCGGCTGCCGCGCTACCAGGGCGGCGATCCCGAGACCGGCCAGGGCACGATGGGCGTGTCGTACACGTTCGGCGCGCAGGGCTGCGAGATCAAGATCGACAAGGAAACCGGCAAGGTCATCATCGAGCACTTCGCCTCGTCGTTCGACGTCGGCCGGGTCATCAACCCCGAGCAGATCCGCGGCCAGATCGCGGGCGGCGTGATGATGTCGGTGGGCGCCGCGCTCTACGAAGAGGTGAAGTTCGACAAGGACGGCAAGGGCATCAACCCGTTCTTCTCGAAGTATCGCTTCCCGTCGATCAAAGAGGCGCCGCGCAAGCAGACGATCGAGTGCATCGAGACTCCCGAACCGATCGGCCCGTATGGCGCCCGCGGCATCGGCGAGCATCCGACCATCGGCGTCGCGCCGGCGATTCTGAACGCCATCTACGACGCGATCGGCGTCGACTTCTTCGCCATTCCGGTGAGCCCGGAACAGCTGAAAGAGGCGCTGGCCAAACGTCCGGCGGCATCGGGGAAGAAGAAAGTGGAAAGTGGGAAGGCGAAAGGCGAAAGTTTGAAAGCGGGAGGCGCCAAGTCGCCCCGGAAACCAACGAAGTGAATATGAACACGCTGACGAAAGAGGCCAACCATGGGTGAGAAACTGAATTTTGTCGTCAACGGCGTTAAGCGAACTGTCGAACTCGAGGGCTGGGAGCGCCTGCTCTACATCCTACGCGACAAGCTCGATCTGACCGGCACCAAGTGCGGCTGCGACGACGCATCGTGCGGCGCGTGCATGGTCATCGTCAACGGTGAGGCCGTCAAGAGTTGTGTGATTCCGCCGGCCAAGCTGCAAGGGGCCGAGGTGGTCACGATCGAGGGTCTCGCGGGACCCGACAGCGAGCTGCACCCGATCCAGCAGGCGATGATCGACGGCGGCGCGGTCCAGTGCGGCTATTGCATCCCGGGGCTGGTGATGGGGCTGTATGCGCTGTTCAACAAGAACCTGAACGCGACCCGCGACGAAATCACCGACGTCATCGCGCTGCACTTCTGCCGCTGCACCGGCTACGAGGCGCTAATGACCAGCGCATTGCTGGCACAAGAGTACATGAAGAAGAGCGGCAAGAAAAAGGCGGGGAAGCACTAACCCTGTGTCACCGTCGAGTTTCCACGATATCGCGGCAGCGCCACGCGCGGTCGCCCCGTTGCACGTCGCCCGCTCCGCTCCCATGCTGTTCCGCGAACGCAGTTGGTTCGCGGAACCACCTGGCGCAGGGGTCCGGGGGCCGCGACCCCCGGTGGGGAGGTCACAGGAGGGGCCACGCCCC
>CAZADH010000313.1:6523-6846 GCA_964483805.1 uncultured bacterium | reverse complement strand
TGGCCACGTTCGTCGTGATAGCGAATCTGGGTATAGGCGGAGTGGCGAGCCCCGCCGACCGCAAAGGTCCCGCTGTGGTAGACGTCGGTCAAGGTGCGTTCGAGCATCGTCTTGGCCTGGCGCGCCACCTGGCCCGCCAGTTCATCCCAGTAGCCGCTCACGAAGATGATCCAATCCCACGGGGCAAAATACGTGTAGAAGACAAACTTCGAACGCTTCTCGAAGTCGTACGACAACGTGTCGACACGATCGGGCCGCTTCTCGGCGATTGGCCGCGCCAGCGGCGCCAACTTCAGGTCGCCAATCAGGTTTTTGCCCAGCAG
>CAZADH010000313.1:0-6513 GCA_964483805.1 uncultured bacterium | reverse complement strand
CTTGCCGTCGGTGATGAACGGGTACCCGGACTTGCCCAGCTTCATGCGGACCACCCGCTGGGAGAACTCATCGGCGTCGCGTTCGGGGGTGCCGACAAAGAGCATACCGATCACGTTGCCCGCCAAATCGCACAGTGGTGCATACGCGGTAATGCACCATGTATTTACAACCAATGCACGACCAATATACGACTCTCCGGCGAGAATTTTCGCGAGGACCGGGTTTGGTTTGCCGGCCTGGTCGACCACCTTGATCGTGGTGCCCACCGCGCGCAGACCGTTCCGACCCCGCACCGTGGTCGCGACGCGGACCATGTCGCCTGCCTCGTTGACCCGCTGAAACACCGTGGCCAGGCATCCGGTCATCTTGGCGATGTCGTCGACCAGAGGGCTCGGGCGCTGCGGATCGCTGTTGAACGAGAAGCGCACCCCGCCGCGCCGGGTCCGCATTTCCGCCAGTGTAGCCGTGGTCGTGGCCCCCGAGATCTGGTCGGTGATGCGGCAACTGAACGAAACCGTCGCCAGGGCAACCCCCTCGTAATCACGGACCAACAACTCCTGTGCCGCACTTGCCGCGATGCGCAGAGATTTCTCGCGCATCCCCTGCAGTTGGTCGCACAGGTCACGAATCGCTTCGACGATGCGGGAGGCCTCACTGCCGACGAACCCGCGCAGCACCTCGCCCCGACCATGCATGGCGGCCTGATAATCGCTCATGACGCTCGAACGTGCGATCCGCACGACTTCCTCGTCGGCCTGTCGACTAATGCTCTCGATGCCGCTCGCTCCCATCTTCAGGTCGGCCTGGATGTTGTCGAGCACGAGCTGCGTCATCCCCTGCAACGACCGTTGCGTGACGTCGGTCCCAAACTGCGTCAGTTTGACCAGGCTGATGCCGCCCACCAACAGAACCGCAACCGTCACGACGGCTGCGCACAGAAGAACGAGACGCGTTCGCAATGAATAGCTGGCCATGAGACCTCCCCCGCCACTGCAATCACCTATCGGACCGGCGCCGGTCGGCATCGGCCGCTGCCGAATGGCGAACGTCGCTACGGTTATGGAACCATCCCCAAGCAAATATACTATGTTTCCTTCACCGGGACCATGCGCGGCCATCCACGCATGCTTGCGCTTGAAGAGTGCAACCCTCGACAGCCATCGAGCCGGTCCAGCGCCCGAGCCTCTCGAGACAATGCTCGCGAGACGAATACCTCCTCATGTCAATTTAAGGTGCTTGGCGGGGGATCCATTTTGTCGTAGATTTCTTTCCGATCGCCCGCGAGCATCGCGGGCAGATGGTAGACCGACATTCCGTTGGTCCGAGCAAGGAAAGTCCCAGGAGGACACGATGAGCAGCAAACACCTCGAACTTCTGCACAAGATCCGTTCTTCGGCCGGCAAGGCGCGCACGCGCGGCCTCGACGATGCAACCATCGAGAAGTTTCTCGGTTGCCATCCGGCACTGGCCAAGGCCATCGATGCCGCCGACAAGACCCGGACTGCATGGGGCAAGGCGCACGAAGAGTGGTTCAAAATGGAAGAGTCGGCCCTGTGCAAGATGCTGCAGGAGCGGTTGCTGAATTTCTATCCGGCCGGCGGCATCAACCCGTATGTGCCGATGGCCGCGGTTGGCCCCTGGATCGTGACCACGCACGGTGCCGTTTTGCACGACTCGGGCGGCTACGGCATGCTCGGGCTCGGCCATGCCCCCGAAACCGTGCTCGCGGCGATGAGCGAGCCCTACGCCATGGCAAACGTCATGACGCCTGCGTTTCAACAGAAACACCTTACCGACCGCCTCCTCAAAGAGATCGGCCACACCCGCAAGGCGTGCCCGTTCGGTAAATTCGTCTGCCTCAACAGCGGTTCCGAGTCGGTGACCTTCACGGTTCGCGTCGCCGACATCCACGCCAAGAAAATGACCGATCCGGGAGCCCCCCACGCCGGTCGACGCGTGGCCACGCTGGCCATCATCGAGGGTTTTCACGGCCGCACCGAAGGTCCGGCCCGGCTGTCGCATTCCTGTCGCGGCGCCTACACCAAGCATCTGGCCTCATTCCGCACCCGCGACCAGATCTCGTTCGTGCCGGTCAACGACATCAATGCGTTGCGTTTTGCCTTCGAGCAGGCCGAGCGCGATGGCGTGTTTTTCGACGGCGTCTTTGTTGAACCGGTCATGGGTGAAGGCGTGCCCGGCCGTGCCCTGACGCGCGCGTATTACGACGAGGCACGCAAGCTCACCAAGAAAATGGGGTCACTGTTGATCGTCGATTCGATCCAGGCGGCGCTGCGAGCGCAGGGTTGTCTGAGCATCGTCGACTATCCGGGCTTTGAAGATTGTGACCCGCCCGACATGGAAACCTACTCGAAGGCACTCAACGCCGGCCAGTATCCGCTCTCGGTCGCGGCGCTGCGTGACGAAGTGGCCGCCGAATACGTGACCGGGTTGTACGGCAACACCATGACCACCAATCCGCGGGCCATGGAAGTGGCGTGCGCGGTGCTCGACGGGGTCACCGACGCGTTGCGCCGCAACATCCGCGAGCGCGGCCAGGAGTTCGTCACCCGCTTCGAGGCACTGAGCAAGGAGTTCCCGGGCGCGATCGATGAGGTCGTCGGCACCGGCCTGATGACCAGCGCGATGCTCAACCCGAAGCAATACACGGTAAATGGCGCCGGCGGGTTCGAAGAGTGGCTGCGCATGAACGGCATCGAGATGATCCACGGTGGCGAGTGCGGCCTGCGCTTCACGCCGACCTTTGACATCACCTCGGCCGAGGTCGAGCTCATTGTTTCAGTGGTGCGCCGCGGCCTCACCGAGATGAAGAAGAAGTGACGAAGCTCCGCGGCACGCCCGCTGCGTCCAGCCGGGCACCGGGCGCGCCGCGGTCTCTCGCAATACTTGTGAAAATCTGCCCCACCCGCGCATGAGCACGAACCCATTGCCGCCAAACGGTTCCGGATGTGTCATTCCGGTCGGCCCCGGGGAGTTTTCCCAACGGGTCATGACCATTGCCCAGGGGCTCATTCGCTTCGTTCTTGCCGAGCCCGACCGCAGCAGGGCGTTGCAGGTGCTCGCGAAAAACCAGAAGGCCGTGGCCCAGAGTCTCGCACGCACGCGCACCGCCGACCTGGGGCCGACCCCTGTCGTCGTTTCCGGGCGCATCATGACCGGGGGCGTGCTTGCCTATCTGCTGGGCGCATTTACCGGGCAGTTGTGGCTGCCGGCCGTCGGCATCACCGTCGGCATCATCGGCGCGCTCGCTGTCGCCACCGGGTTTCAGCGGTTCAGCGACGCCCACCGCAACTTTCTCTACCTGAAGACCTATTTGACGGCGTTGCGCGCCATGATGCAGGCCGACCGCGTGATCTCCCCCGAGGAAGAGCGCTTTCTGGCCGACCTGATTGCCGGATTGCCGGTTACCGAGGCCGAGCGCCGCGACCTGCTGGCACTGCAGGCGAGCGAGTCGGCCGAGTTCGAGATTCCCGACTGGCTCGAAGACAAGCAGCGCCGCGAGATCCTCATCGGCGTCTACAGTATGGCGTATTGCGATGGTATTGCTCCTCCTGAAGAAGAACTGTTCGGGCAACTGGCCGCACGTCTCGGCGTGACGGGTCCGGCGCTCGAGCAGATTCGCAAAGCTGCGGTTCATCACATCGATGAACTCGAGCGCCTGCTCATCGTCGCCGGCGGCATTGTCCTCTCGGCCGCTCCGCACGACAAGAGTCTGCGTGAGTTCGTGCGCACCTTGACCGGCTCGCTGCTCGTTCGTCGCGATGCACACGCGACCTGTCATGAGGCTCTCGCCCGAACCGTGGCCGATCTCGAAACCAAGGGAGACGTCCTGTTCAGTTGCGTGCATGTCGAGACGGTGCTGGGCGTCGTGGCGATCATCGCCAAGGCCGCCTCGGCGGGCATCGAAACCCCCGATCCACCGTTGTGGCAACGTCATCTCGAGATCGCCCGGATCATGGGCATCGAGAACGAGGCTCTGCGCGACCGCGCCCTCATCGAGGGGATTTTCGCGCAGGCCTTTGGCGGCGGCTGATCAGCCCAGACCGCGCCCGTCACGCCCCGCTTCGCTTTCCGCTGCCGGTTGCGGCGGGGCATCATCCGCGCTCGCCCGGGTGTGTTGCGCACGCCAGCGCGCGAGAATCGCTTCCTCCCATGCGCAGGTCGGGCAGGTCAACGTACCTTTGCCCAACAACCAACGAATACGGAAGAACACGAACCATGCGATCAGGAGCATCGCGGCGTCGAGAGGAACCCACCACACGGGCGCTACGTAATAGGCGCCGACGATGCCGTGCCCGGGACCCCAGAGCGGAATACCGCCCGAGATGAGGTCTTCGAACAGATGGGCTGCGACCCCGAAAAGAAACAAGCATGCGGTCCGCCACCGCGCCCGCCACGCCGGTGCGACCATGGCCACGAGCAATATACCGGCAATACCGACAGGAAACCACAACGAGTGCACCGGGCTTGCATGCCGCGCCGCGAGGCTGACATGAAGGCTCAGCACGTCGGGCAGAATCCCGCCCAGGCCGATGAACACCAGGTCGGCGCGCGTGAAGTGGGCGGGCCGATCGCGCGCCACCTGCCACCAGTCCCAGATACCGGCAGCAAGCAACGGCGTGCAGATGTGGGTTCCGATCAGCATGAGTCGGTGTGTCGCGAGACCCCTGGCCAGTGAGATTGGCAACGGCGGCCGTGCCGCCGTACCCGCTCCCATCGTAACACACGGTCCTCACGCGGTCATCAGCACCCGGGCCGGCACCGCGGCCGGAGCCGCCCGTTGGTCCCACACCCCCGGGGTCTGAGACCCACCGCGCGCCGCCCGGCGTTGTCGAAGTGCTGTCATGAAAACGGGGGCGACACCGCGTCGCCCCCGCTTGCTGGCGCCCTTGCGCCCAAAGCCCTCCGGAACCAGTTTCACTGCGGCCATTGCCAGACGGCAAAACCGGACCGCACCCCCGAGACGATTAGCTGATGCTGTCGGCGGTGGTGGAAAGCTTGCTGCTGATGCTGCCGAAGATCTTCGACACGCTGGTGCCCGAAGCCGACAGCGCGGCAATCGCGACCACGGCGATGAGACCGATGATCAGCGCGTACTCAACCAGACCTTGGCCTTCTTCTTCGTGAAAGAAACGTTGCAGGATATTCATGACTCTCTCCTTTTGGTCACTGGCGGACCAGCCACATTGTAATGACACCGTATTGATGCCACAACAAGCCACCGAAACCATACGATGTATGGATGTAACCGATTTGCCCTTGGCGGTGCGCACCCACGCACCCGTCCAATCGTATCGCACAACCCAGGTTATTGCAAGGGTCATGCCAGAATTCGCAGTGCGCGGAACACTCGGTCCCAGGCGGATTCGGGCCGTGGCTCGCTGGAAATCCCCAAAGGTCGGGGATAATTTCCCGACCCGTGCATGCGAGGTGCAGTTGGATTGCCACACCGACGGCGCACCTTGTGATACAATGCCTCCATCGGTTGGGAGGTGGACGACATGACTGATCTCACCAAGGTTCTGTTCGACAAGCGACCATTCATGGTAGGTTTTCGTTACGGGGCGTTCCTGGCTGCGTTCGTGGGGCTCGGCATACTGCAGGCGGCAGCGGTTGGGGGGGCGTCCGGGTTTCAAGCGGTCGCCACCCTGTCGCAACCGGTGCGGGCGCTCGCGGCCCTCCATGAGTCTGTGTTCATGCTCGGTGACGCTGACATTACCGAGATCACCGCGTCGAACGCGATTGCCATCTACCGATTACCGGCCATTTCCGGGCCGCGCCCGACATTCACCGACGTGGCCGTGAGCCCGGGCGCGATCTGGTTGTGTGACGCTGCGGCCGGCAAGATCTATCGCGTGACCTACCCGGCCATGGATATGCACAGTGTATTGATCATCTCGTCGCTGCCCGCCGGCGAACGCATGACCGGGGTGCGCGTCGTGGCCGGCCGGCTCTTTGCTTCGACCGATCGCGGCAACCTCTACGAGGTCGACAAGCGCACCGGCCAGACCAGCGCCTGGACTCCCGGGCTGATCGATATCCTTACCCCCACCGGCAGACCTGTGGCCTTGCGGGCTCCCGCTCCCGAGGCCCGAGACAGTGGATGGGGCCTGATCATCGATGGCAACGAGGTCTACACCCGCAAGACGCGGGCGGGCCGCCCCCTGACCCGGTTCACCCCGCTCGGGTTCGACGCCAACAAGAACTTCGTCTTGCTGACCAGCACCGCATTGCCTGGCGGCGAAAGCGATTGCGTCGTCGAACTGCTCGACCAGGGCAACGTGGTCGCATCGGCAACGTTGCCGGCCACCGTCGGCCTGGCTTTGCCGCGCGCCGAGATCATGCTGATCGATGGCACCGTCGTCGCCCTGCGCGCTGCGGCCGAAGCCGGCAAGTTCACGGTGTTCACGCACAGGCTGATCCCACCGCCCCCACCGGTCACCCGCCTGCTCGCACCGGAGGCGGCGGCGGCCCCGCCGCCCGCACCGCCCCCG
>CAZADH010000312.1:1190-6864 GCA_964483805.1 uncultured bacterium | reverse complement strand
ACCCACAACGGGTGCTTATGCGGAAGGCATTTTCAAGAAGATCGGCAAGTCGATCACCGGTATTTTCAAGAAGGATCGCGGCAAGGCCGCCACGGTTTCCGGCAGCATCGACGAGATCAAAGAAGGCAAAGGCAGCAAGTTGACCCTCAAGAGCCTCGACGGCAAGGTCTATGTGTTGACCGGTCGTTCGTCGGGCAATCTGCGCGCCAAGGTCGGCAATTTCGTCACCATCGAGGGCAATCTGCGCGAAGCCAACAAAGATCGCCCGCTGCCCACGTTGGAAGTCCGCTCCTACCGCGACACCAACACCGGTCTGTCGGGCCAAGAAATGCAGACTGCAGCCAAGCCGGCCGAGACCGCGGCCGAACCCGCTCCGGCCCAGGAACTCGCCGCCCCGGAGCCGGCCCCGGCTCCGGAGCCTGCTGCGGCCGAACCCGCCACCGAAGTGACCGAGAGCCAGGCCGTTGACGCCGCCGCCGCCGCCGCCTACGAGCAGCACGAGCAGCCTGTCGCCGAACCCGCCGTTGCGGCTGAACCCGCCGGTGCCGGTGAACTGTATGTCGTGCAGAAGGGTGACACCCTGGCCACGATCGCCAAGGCGAAGCTGGGCAAGGCGAGCCGCTGGAAGGAAATCAAGGCCCTCAACAACATCAAGGACGAGAAGAAGGTCAAGGCTGGCATGAAGTTGCAGATCCCTGCCCAGTGACCCACTCCCGATAACAGGTGATATCACCTGTTATCACCAGAAACGCCCCGGCATCCCACGGTGCCGGGGCGTTTCTGTTAACCCGAGTCCCACCGGTGCAGACCGCGTGCATTGGCCGGCACGAGACTGGCGGACAACAGCGGCGGTTGCGCACCCGGGCAACGGAGCCGCCCCGCCAAGGGCACTTCCCGGCGACCTGGCAGCAGCTATCCGGCCAGGAAACAGGAGGGTTCGTGCCGCACCGGCCAGAATCCGGTGCTCATCAGAAACTCCTCGACCACCAAGGGACCCATGAACTGAAAGGTCGCGCGCATCGTTTTCACCGTGGCAGTACGGTCATCCAGCGGCAACGTTCGCACGAAACGGACGAGCGACCCATGGGTCTCGATGAGGGTGCAGACCACCCGGGCATTGTGAATGGCGGCCTCGATCTTGCGGCGGTTGCGCACGATCCCGCGATCGTCGAGCAACCGCGCCAGATCGCGCGACCCGAACGCAGCCACCCGCGCCGGAATGAACCCCCGAAAAGCCGAGAAGAACGCCGGTCGTTTGGCGAGGATGGTGCGCCAACTGAGGCCCGCCTGAAACATCTCGAGCACGAGTCGTTCGAACAGAGCCGCATCGTCACCGACGGGAAACCCGTATTCGGTGTCGTGGTAGGCCATCAGCTCGGGGGTTGCCATCGCCCAGGCACACCGGGTCGGTTGCGACGGCGCTCGGGCCCGTAACGAATCCGCTGGGACGACCATGCCGACGCCCTCAGTTGGCCGCCGGAACAACCTCGGCCAACGCCGCACCAGCGGCCGGATTGCCGTAGCAGGCTTCGAACATCAGCCGGGAACGAACGTTCGCGGCCACAAAACGGTCGAGACCGGCCGTGGTCAAACGCTGCCATCCGGAGCGGTCATGGCACAGCAACTGCTCGCTGACCAAGGCACCAACCCGATTGGCAACCGACTGCACACGTGCGGCCAGATGTTCGCGGACCTCGCCATGAGACCGGCCCAACAACCGGGCACCCAGTTCGAGCGCCGCCACGCCATCGACGAAGTCGAGCCGCGCCGTGTGGGCGGTGTCGGCACTACGACTCAGCACCGCCAGGGGACCGGTGCGCTCGATGAGCACCATTGTTGCGGGCACGTTGATGGCGTTGATCGCGGCGATCTGGGCTGGCGGCGGAATGAACTCCTGCGCCAACTCGATCGTGAAGGCCAACGTCTTCAGTTCACCGTAGAGCCAGTCGTCAGAGATCCCCATGCATGGATACAGATCGGTGCAGTTCTGCACAGTGTATTTATTGAATTCGGCCATCTGCGCCCCCACACTCTGGAACAACGGCTCGTCGGGATTCGGCACATTGTAGGCATAGGCAAACGGATAAAGAATCAACTCGGAATAGCTGTGGAACGACAGTGCCGTCTGAAACCGGCGGCTCTCGGCCAACGCCTTGACCGCCAGCGTCTCGGGCTCGCTGAACGCGTTCGGACCGTGATAGGTGTCGCTGTAGAACTGATCGCTCGAGCCGGTCATCCCCCAGTGATACCCGTAATTCCGATTGAGGTCGACGCCGAAGTATTGGTTGCCCGGCAGCGGACGACGGTTTTTGCGCCAATACCTGGACCCTTTCTGCGAGAAGGTCACGCCATCGGGGTTGACCATGGGGACGAACCAGACTTCGCGCTCACTGACCAGCCGCGTGATCCGCTCATCGGTGCCATAGCCTTCGAGATATGCTTTGAGAGCAGCCATCGGCACCTCGACGGAGATCCATTCACGGGCGTGATGGGCACCGGTCACCAGACACGCGGGTTTCTGGATATTGCGGTCCGGATCCGTCGTCACCTTCATCGCCCACAGGTCGCGCCCTTCGCAACTCTTGCCGATCGACGACAGGCGGGCGATTGCACTGTAGCGGGCCGCCCACTCCTGCAGGGTGCTGGTGACCGTCTCGTAGGTGTAATACGTTGCCTGCGGCGTCTGAGCGGCCAGGCGCCTGGCGACATAGGTATCGAGGTTGTCGATGAGAGCCCGGACCCGACGCCCCGCCTTCTTCATCACCACGAACTCTTCGGTCGTCATCACGAGCTCGACGTAATCTCTGCCGGTCTTGGCCAGATCGTAATCGCTGCCGAGATACGCCTTCATCTCTTTGCTCGACAGGCCCTCGATGCGAACGAGCATCTTGCTGTCGGCGGCAAACGCCAGACCGGTGACGATCAGACACAGCAACAAAACGACGAGAATTCGGCTCTTCATGAGTTACTCCCTGCTCGGCGAAATCGATCGATGGTCAACAGTTTAGCACAACGTTCGCCGATGAGTGAGCCCGACCGTCCCGGCCATTTGCATCGAGCGGCCCGCGTCATCTATCCTTGGTCTGCCGGGTCAACGCAACCCACGTTTTTGCGTCAGAATGTTGAGGAGGTCTGAGCATGCCACGCACCCACTTCGTATTGCTGATGTCAATACTCGTTGCCATTTGCCTCCCGATGATGTCCGCGGCCGACACTGCCCAGGATGAGTGCATGATCATCGGCGAGGGCGGAGACCCCGCCCAGGCACGGCAACTGTACGATGCCGCCATCGCCGCCCTGACCCGCGGAGACACCGGCACAGCCCTCGAGAAGTACGAAGACGCGTTGCTGACCGACCGATCGGTCCTGAGTCTCGACGACCATGGCATGGGCCGCCGCCTGCTCGACCATTATCGGGCGCAGGCCGAGACCGCGTCACCTTCGATTGCCTTGTTGTGCCGGGTCGGGTTTCTCGAAAACACGCTCGCCGGCAATCTCCGCAGCGCCATCACTTTCTATGAACAGGCCGCAAAGACCGGTACGAGTCCGACCGCCCGCCAGGTCGCGCAACATGAGGCCGAACGCCTGCGCCGCGAATTGGCCTACGTCGTGCGCTGGCAGGCACAACGCACCCGGGTGACCGCACGGGAACGCGCCGTCGATGAGGCCCGCACCCAGATCGCCGATCTCGCGGCCGAGCGACAACGACAACGCGATGAACTGGTCGATGAACGCGACGAGTTGCTGGAACGGCTGAACTATCTCAAACGCGAGGAGGCCACCCTGGCCGAGTCGCTGCAAGCAAGCATCGACCGTGCCGAAAAATACCATCGCCTTTACTATCGTGGTTCTGAAGAAAGCCGCGGCAAGCGCCTTTATCTCGCCCGCCAAAATTACGCCCGCAGCGACGCCGCGTCCCAGCAGACAGCCCTCGCCCAGTTGAAGGCCGAGTCGATGGCACTGCAGGCCCGCGTCGACGCCCTCAGCCAACGCATCGTAGAGTTCGACCGTCAGACAGCCACGGCCACTGGTCGGTCGTCACCCCAGGTTCCCAAGGAGTGACGACGACGGATACCGGACGGCGCGGGCGAGACTGACGAGCAACGAGATCGACGAGATCGACGCCCTCTTGCCGCGCACTCACCATTGCGTCTATACTGGCGCGGGGTATGGAGCAGAAGGAACC
The DNA here is from genome assembly GCA_964483805.1 of uncultured bacterium. Lineage (GTDB taxonomy): Bacteria > Muiribacteriota > Ozemobacteria > Ozemobacterales > Ozemobacteraceae > CAZADH01. Next base: position 2,678 of record CAZADH010000312.1, on the reverse strand, counting down.
GACAACGTGGCCTCGCGACAGTCGCGGGGGTGCGGTCGGAACGGGCCGGCGGGGTCGCTGCCGAGTGCGGGCGATTGGCCGGATGATGGGGCGGCGGGCGTCTCACGCCCTGACAGCGATGAGGTCGACAATAGCAATATATTGTATTGCCATTTTGCCTCGGCCGGCGGGTGACCTATGGGGCTGATCGTCACCCCCATTGCCACCGGCGTGGCTTTGTTCATCGCCTCGCAGATCGTTGCCGGTTTCAAGATCAAGGGGTTTCGGGCGGCACTCAAACTCGGTCTCGTTCTCACCCTGCTCAACTGGGTCTTGCGGCCGCTCATCGAGTTTTTCGCTTTCCCCTTCATGGTCCTGACACTTGGGCTGGCGCGCATTGTCGTCAATGGCCTGATCCTCGACTTTTCGACCGATCTCATCGGTGATGTCGAGTCCGACAGTTTTCTGACCTCGGTTAAGACGTCCCTGACGGTCAGCGTGTTGCTGACCGTGGCCGAACTGCTGTTGTCGCGGTGATGACCACCACGATCACGCCCCACATGCGGTTGTTTTTTGCCGCGACCATCCCCGACGACATCCGGGCTGCCCTCACCACGACGCTCGCCCGGGAGGGCCGCTTTGCTTTTCGCTGGATCGCCAGCGAATTGCTGCATATCACGTTGAAGTTCGTCGGCGACTGCCCACCGACCCTGGCACCCGTTGCCGCGACCTTCGACGCGTTGGCTGGCTGCAAGACCGGCCCGTTCACGGCCCAACTCGGCGACACACTCGGCGGGTTCCCCAACCTCGGGCCGCGGGCCCGGGTCATTCACGTGCCGGTCGCCATGGGCGGGGAGGCCTTGGCGACCCTTGCCGCCACCCTCGACGAGCAGGTCAGCATGTTTGGCATCCCTCGCGAAACCCGTCCTTTCACCGCCCATCTGACCCTGGCCCGGGTCAAACATCCGCCCATCCCGGGCCCCGAGATCAACCGACTCACCCGGATTCGCTTCGATCCGGCGGTCACGCGACCATTCGCTATCGATCGCGTGGTGCTGATCGAGAGTGAGTTGCGCCCGAGCGGCCCGATCTATCGCCCGCAACGCACCCTGCTACTGCCGGGGGCAACGCCACGGTGACGTGCATATCCATTACTGATTTTATAAATACGATGTCTTTCTTTTCGCATTCGGCACAAGGAGGCTTCATGTCGTTCAAACTGGTGGTGATTCTGGGCATAGCGATTCTCTGCGCGGCCGTCGCCCATGCGGGTGAGATCGGCTACATCGAGCGGTTCAGCCTGGCCGATGACCGTTCGGTGCCGCTCAAGGAGCTGATTCCCGGCACTGAAGATTACTATTACTTCCATTGCCTCCATTTTCAGAACCAGGGCGAGTTTGCCAAGGTCGACGAGATGCTGGCGCCGTGGATCAAGCGCTACAACTACACGGGCCGCGTCGAAGAGATCCGCAATCGCCAGGCCCTGCTGACCTTCAAGAACAACCCGGC
>CAZADH010000312.1:0-1180 GCA_964483805.1 uncultured bacterium | reverse complement strand
GCTTCGATCACCAGAAGCAGCAGATGACCCAGCCCGGCCAGCATCCGCAGGCGCTTGCCGCCCAACTGGTGGCGCGCACAACCCTGACGCAGCAAGCGCTCAATGAATACAACGACTTCTCGGGGTTCGAAGATTGCGGTATCGACGTCCTGCTGGGGCAGAACTTCGACCCCGACCGCCGGCGCTTCCTGTTGCAGCGGCTCACCCGCCCGGACTCACCGCGCCTCGTCGATCTCGTTGTCGCCGACCTGCAACACGAGCACTCGGGCGGTTTCGGCTCGATCAACATCCATCGGCAGCTCACACTGGCCCAACTCGAGGAGTGCCGCACCAAGCTCCCCAACCTGATCAACGACGCGAACTGGATCCAGGCGGTGCTCATCCGGCTGCAACCCGATGCCGATATCGAATGGCGCTACGATCCGCAGGAACGCGGCGCCTACCTCGATCGGTTGTGGGCTTTCGCCAATCCGTTGCCGCCCCACCAGAACTCGCTCAAGGCGCACATTCTGTATCAGCGTCTCGTTCACGACCGAGCCATCGGCGTCTTCGACAAAGAACGCTTCATGACCTACCTGAAGCTGCCGCGCGCCACCTCATACATGAATCCCGAGTATCTGCGCCGTCGCGACCTGCGCGAAGTGCATGCCGACCTGCATGCCGATTTCCGCGCCGGCACCATGTTCCCGCCGATCGGCAACGACGAACCGCTGGTGCGCGAGTGCCTGCAAACCCTGCTGGTGCAGGCCAATGGCCCCGACGAGTTCTCGACCCTCATCGAGACCAACTATCTGAAGCGGTTGTTCGCCGAAACCAAGCTGCTCAACGGTGTCGGCAACATGGAGCAGTGGTTCGCCTGGTTGTCGCCCGAGTCGGTGCAGCAACTTAAAGACCGCATCGACATTGAATTCCTGCCGACCAACAAAGAACTGGTCGCCAACAAAGAAGTGGTCGGGCTCGACGTCGCCGTGAAGAACGTGCCGACCCTGATCATCAAGGTCTATCGGCTCAACACGGTGAGCTACTACCGCGAGCAGAACAAAGAGATCACCACGGCCATCGATCTCGACGGCCTGGTGGCCAACGACGAGCGCACGGTAACCTACGCCCAACCCCCGGTGCGCCGCCACGTCGAGCGCTTCGAGTTTCCGCAGATCGACCGCCCCGGCGTCTACGTCGT
>CAZADH010000311.1:0-6901 GCA_964483805.1 uncultured bacterium | reverse complement strand
AATACAAGGTAAAGCTGCCGTTGGCGGTCGTGGTGGTCAGGGTGACGACCAGTCCGGTTGCGCGCGCTTCCAGGGCATTGTTGAGCAGGTTGTCGAGAATCTGGCGCAACATCAAGGGGTCGGCGTGCAGGATGGTGCCTCGATCAACGCGGGCGTCGACACGACACCGTTCGACCGCAAGCTGCCGGGAAGCCAGCCAATCGGCCAGGGTGGCGCCCAGGTCGAGGGGTGTCGGCTTGGGCACGGCTCGCCGCGAATAATCGAGAAACCGGTCGGTCAGGGTCTTGATCGCCTGCATGCTGCCGCTGATCTCGCCGAAAGCCTCGATCTCGGGGCTGCCGGGGGGCAGGCGACGTCGCCAGAGGCCGAGGTGCAACTCGGCCGCCGCCAGCGGGTTGCGGATCTCATGGGCGATGGCCGCGCCGGTGAACGAGAGTTCCGACAGTTTCTCCTCATAGATCTCGCGCACGCGTCGGTCGCCGGTGCGGATGTCGTCGCCGAGCCTTTCGAGGCCGAGCCGCAACGTCTCGAGCTCGCGAATACCGATCGGTTCGGGCGTTGGCGCCTGGCGACGGCCCACCTGGTCGAGCGCGATCAGCAGGCGCTCAACGCGACGCGACAGGCCGCGGGCGAGCAGCCAGGCGGTGACGATCGACACCAGCATGGTCAGGGCTCCGAGGCGCAGCATGGTGTTGGTCAGCCACACCGACAGGTCGAGGTAGCGCATGTCGGCTTCCAGTCCGATGACGCCGCCGAGCAGGCCATCGCTGTCGGTCATCGGCAGCAGCACGATCTTCACATGACGTCCGCCGCCGAGCTTGCGCGGATCGGGGAAGGCCGGGCGACCGGCGTCGAGCGACGGCAGTGCATCGTCGAGGAGGTCTTCAATGTCGTCGGGGGTGGGCGGCAACAAGGCCGCATTCGCATCGGGTGCGGCCGCGGCCAGGGCGAGGAAACGGGGGCGTGCAGGGCGCACATCAACGCAATAGGCGTTCTGGATCCAACCCAGGGCACTGCCCGGGCGCACGAGTCGGATCAGGGTGGCGGTTGCGATCGTGCCGTTCTCGGTGTCGGCCGGCAGCCCCTCGATCTCTGCGGCGGCGAGCCGGGCCGCGCTCAGGAGCCGGCGGTTGGCTTCCTCGTCGAGGCGCGTGAATGCCTGCGTCCAGAACCACAGGCCGGCGATCACAATCGAACTGAGCGAAATGCCGCAGATCGAAAGAAACAGGCGACCGAACAGACTGCCGGGCAGCACTCGCCGACCAATACTGGACAATAGAGAGGACGCCATCGTCCTGTCATCATAGGCGACCAGGCGTGGCCAGACAAGCAGGCTCGGCAAAACCGTCGGCGGTTGCCAACCACGACCGGGGTGGTAGAATGAAATTGCCGCGGCGCCGGCCAACGTGCGCCTGCCGGGTGGAGGAGTTCCGATGATCATGCGAAGACTCGTGTCGGTGTCTATTGCCGCTGCGTTTCTGTATGGGAGCGCAATGGCGCCAACCTGGGCCGGGACCCCGACTGTCGGCTATGAAGACCAGAGTCGTGAGTATCTCGATGCCTATCGCGAGTATCTGGCGGCAAAATTCACGCACGCGACCGACGTCACCGAGAAGGAACAGGCGTATCGCGCTGCGTTTTCGCGTTATCAGGCGTTTCTGGCGACCGCTGCCGGTGGCTCTGCCGCGACCGCCGGCCTGGCGTCAGGTTCGGCTGGCACAATCTCGGGCGTCGTCTCCGCGGGTTCGGCGACGGTGCCGGTGGCAATGGCCGCGCCGGCGGCAATCGGTGGCGTGGTCGTGGTTCCGCCGGGAGCGACCGTGTCGTTTTCGGCGTCGGGGTCCACGATCAATGCGGAAGCACTGGTTGCCAGCGGGACGGGCATTGCGTCACCGGGCATCGGGCGCTGAGAAACCAGAGGGCGGCGGGTTGCCGGCAAGCCTTGGGGTGAGCGGTCAGTCGATCAACCGCTGATTTTCAGCGTCAGCGTGATCTCGCCTTTCCAGATCGACTGTTGGTTGAACTCGGTCGACGACAGATGGTTGATGCTGAAGTCGATGAGATGGTCTTGCAGACCGTTGATCATCTTGTAGATCGAGCGCGGGTCGCGGCCGATGACCGAATAGGTGCCCTTCATGACGCCCGATGCATCGGGTTCGGTCTCGCGGGCATTCTTGAGCGACACGTCGGCGTCTTGCGACACCTCGTCGCGCAGTTTGGTGTATTCGCTGTTCGAGATCGGTTTCACGTTCGGATTGGTGGCCGGTTGCCCGGTAACCGTAACGCGAAAGCGCAGCTTCTTGGTGTCGGAACCCTGTTGATCGGCGAGCTGCACTGCGGCCTCTTTGATCTCTTTGAAGCCGGCCATCAGCCCGGTGGCGTCGAGGGTGCCGGTGGCCGAAATCAGGGTCAGATCAAAGGCACCGCTCTGCACCGGACCGGTCTCGAACTTCTTGATGCGCGATGAGATGGCGCCGGTCTCGCACATGCTGACGAGAAACACGCCGATGGTTTCAGCCTGAAACTTCGGGGCCGGCAGGGCTTCGCGCGGCGAGTCGAGGCTGAGGTTGTCGGGTTTCGGGAAGGCGCTGGTGAGCTGCTTTTCGAAGGCCTGAAACCGGGCGTTGTTGCCCAGTTCGGCCCGCGACAACTCGAGGTGGCGCCAGGCGGCGGTGAAATCCTTCATTTTGGCCGAGACCACGGCGAGGCGGAAGTGGGTTCTGCCGTTCTTTGGAATCGCGCTGAGCACCAGTTCGAGCTCTTCCTTGGCCCGTGGCAGATTCTTCAGGCGGATGTGTTTGGCTGCCAGCTTTGTATGCACATCGTAAAACATTTTGTCGTTGGCGTTCATGGTCGTGGTTTCCCCGCTGCCCAGACCGTCGTCGCTGCCGGTTTGCGCTGAGATCGGGGCGGCCGTCAGCAGCAGGCCGATGACGACCAGGGTCAGGGTGAAAACCAGGATCGCTGTCGCTCGGTTGCACGGGTTCATGCCAGGTATTCTAGTCGGAATTTCATGATTTTTCCAGTTCATCACGACCGGCCGAACCCGGCCCGCGTCGGCCCCCGGTTCGCCGAAGCCGCGTGACGTCTCAGTTACTGGTGGCGTTGGCCGGCGAAGTTCGGAGGCCGCAACGCGGCCGACCGCGGGGTGTGAGGCTCGCGGACCTGTGCCGCGAGCCGAGCGGGGGCGCGTGCCCCCGCTCACTGAGATGTTACGAAGCCGCGTGAGCGCGGTTGCCAGGTCGGGGCCGTTCGTTTATGATGGCGCCGTGTATCGACGGGCGGCGCCGCAGGTCTGGCAGGCATGACTTCGCGGGCCGGTCATCCCCAACGCTCATCAACTGATACGAGGTCGCGCATGAGTCCGCGTTTGTCCCGTGTGTCCGATCTGCCGTTGCGTGGCGCCCCGGGTTTTCTGGGGCTGCCGGCCGAAGATACGAGTTATGCCGCAGCGCACGCCGTGATTCTGCCGGTGCCCTACGACGGCACGACGTCGTACCGTTCCGGCACGCGCGATGGTCCGCAAGCGTTGTTGACCGCTTCGCGGAACGTCGAACTGTACGATCTCGAGTTCGATGGTGAACCGCTCAATCGGGGTCACCACACCCTGGCGGAGCTCGAACCATCGATGATCGGCCCCGAAGACATGGTCGGGCGGGTCGAAACCGCGATCGGGGCGATTGCGGCCGACCGCAAACTGCCGGTCATGTTGGGCGGGGAGCACAGCATTACCACCGGGGCGGTGCGGGCGCTGGCAAAGCGGACGCGTCGCGACCTGGTCATTTTGCAGCTCGACGCCCACGCCGATCTGCGTGACGAGTACGAAGGTACGCCGTTCAGTCATGCGGCGGTGATGCGGCGTTGCCTCGATCATGCCGACGTCGTCCAGGTCGGTATCCGCAATATCTCGGCCGCCGAGCGCGCATTCACACGCAAGAGCAAACAGGAGAAGAACATCTTCTGGGCGCACACGCTCGACCGCGATCCGCGGGTGTGGGCCGATGCGGTGCTCGAGCGGTTGGGCAATCGGCCGGTCTACGTCACCGTCGATCTCGACGTCTTCGATGGCGCGATCATGCCGGCGACGGGCACCCCCGAACCGGGCGGTCTCGACTACGTGCAGGTCTGGCACCTGCTGCACCGTGTATTGACCGAACGAGAAGTGGTCGGTCTCGACATGGTCGAGTTGTGCCCGATTCCCGGCCTCGTCGCGCCCGATTTTCTCGCGGCAAAACTGCTGTTCAAGATGCTGGGAGCCTTGTTTGTCACCCAGGGTTGGGCCGGGGCGCGGCGGCGCTGACGTCAGGCGATGACCCCGCTCGATCTCATCTTTGCCGTCGCTGCCGGTGTGGCCGGCCTGCTGCTCAGTCCGTGGGTGTCGTGGGCGATTCGTTCCTGGCCGGGTCATGAAGATCTGTTGCCGGTTTATCACGACTGCACGAAGTGTTCGCAGGGCATGCGCCGTCGCTGCGTCAATGCCGGCCGGGCGCAAGACCGGTGGCTGGCGGTGATCATCCCCCTGGTGGCGGTGCTTGCGGTGGTCTCGTATGGCGTCAGTGTGCGGGCTGGTATGGCTTTTGTATTTACGGTAGCCTGTCTGATCATCACCATCGTTGATATCCGCTACCTGATCATCCCTGATGTACTGTCCATCGGTGGCATTTACGCGGGGCTCGCCTTCTGGGCCGGCATGTCGATGCTCGACCCGGCGAGTCGGGCTGCCCTGCTGCCGACGCCCCAGTTGACCTTTCTCGACAGCGTCCTGGGGGCGCTGGTTGGCTGGGGGTTCTTGTGGATGCTTGGCTTTCTTGCGCGTCTCATCCTGCGCAAAGAAGGCATGGGTGGGGGCGATGTCAAGCTGCTGGCCGCGTTTGGCGCCTGGCTGGGTTGGCAGGTCGTGGCGGCGACGGTCATCGTGGCGAGTGTGTTGGGGTCGGTGGGCGGGATCGGCGGCATCCTGTGGCAGCGGCTGCGCTACGGGCGCCCCTACAGCCCGTTTTCTCACATGATTCCGTTCGGACCGTATCTGTGCATCGGCTTCCTGTTCGTGTTCTTCGCTGGACTCGACCCGCTGTTTCGCCTGCTCGAACTGTGGCAGGGCCTGCTCGAGCGCACTCTGTTGCACCGCTGAGGTGAGTCCGGCGATGTCGCTCGGCCCGAGCCGTGTTGCGGGGTGGCACCGGGATGGCCCGGCTGGCCCGGGGTGCGCGGGCGGGAACGGGACGGCCGTCACGGGAAGGAGTCCGTGCACGTGAAGCATGATCCACAGAAGGTGCGGTGGACCGAGTTTCCCGCGCCCGGCATCGTCTATCTCGATGCCTATCTGTGCCTGCCGCCAGACGCGGTTGCTGCCGCGCGTGGTCTCAATCGACAACTGTCGCAATCTGGAACCAACGCCGTCGATCTCTCGGCCGGGGCCACGCCCCACATCACGCTGTACATGGGCTTGTTCCCGCACGAGGCGGTGGCCGAGATTCATCGCCGGCTCGCGGATCTCGTCGCCCGGGTCGAAGCGCCGCTGACGGTGACGTGCGAGCAATACAGTGTAAGCCGTGAGGGATACATTTTCTGGGATGTCGTCCGAGATCCGGCGCTGATGTCGCTGCATGAGGCCGTGCTGGCGGCGTTGAACCCGCTCCGTGCAGGGTTGGTGCGCGCGAAGTTCAGCGCGGGATGGGATGCCTTCACCGACCGCGAGCGGGCGAACCTGTGTGACTGTGGGTTCCCGTGGGTTGGGGCCGCGTACTCGCCGCACCTCACCATCGGCGTGCTTTCGTCGACAGTCGCCGCGACGGCGGTTGCTGCCCTGCCAAAGCAGCGCACGGCGGTGGCGATCACCGAGATCGGTCTGGGCCCGGTGGGCGATTGGGGCACCGTGGTGGGCGAGACCGCGCGGTTCGCCCTCGGAAAAGACTCGTTGCGTCGATCTGGGGCGGAAGGGCGGTCCCGGTGAGCCTGTCACGGCGGGAGACGTCGCCTGCGGCCGGCGAGCGACCTGGGTCGGAGGCCACTTTTCGCGATACGCTTTCGCCCTGGTTGGTGCTGGTCTGGACCCTCGTGGTGGCGGCTTCGGTGGCCTGGAACATCGCTGTCGAGCGTCACAAGGTGCTCGATTCGGTGTGGCGCGATGCGGTCAGCGATTTCGAGAAAGACCTCGCTTACCGGCGCTGGAACTCGGACCTCGGCGGCGTCTACGCCCCGGTGATGCCCGGCAATCCACCGAACCCCTGGCTGGTGCATCCGGAACGCGACCTGCTGGCGTCGTCGGGCAAACTGCTGACCATGATCAATCCGGCCTACATGGTCAGGCAGGTGCATGGCGTTCAGCACAGCATCTCCGGGCGCATCGGGCACATGACCAGTCTGAAACCGATTCGGCCCCAGAACGCCCCCGATGCCTGGGAGGCCGCGGCGTTGCGGGCCTTCGCCAGCGGCACTCCGGAAGTGACGACGGTGGCCGATATCGACGGCATCACCTACTTTCGCCTCATGCGTCCGTTCTTCACCGAGCGCAGTTGCCTGGTCTGTCACGCCCTGCAGGGATACCACGTCGGTGATGTCCGCGGCGGTCTGAGCGTCGGCCTGCCGATCGCCGATCGTCTGGCCGAGTCGAGGGCCCACCAGGCGCGCCTCTGCCTCGGTCACGCGATCATCTACGTGCTCGGGTTGGCCGGCTACCTGTTCTGGCGGCGGCGGTTCCGGGAGCAGGAACGCCTGCGGCGCGAACTGACCCAGATGGTCGATGATGAGCAGCGGCGCCTGGTCGACGTGGCTGCGAACCTGCCCGGCGCGGTGTTTCAACTGGCGTTGGCCGCCGATGGCGCCCATCGATTCACCTTCGTCAGCGAGGGCATCCAGGCGTTGACCGGCCTGACGGCTGCCCAGGTGGGTGCTGATTTTG
>CAZADH010000310.1:0-7012 GCA_964483805.1 uncultured bacterium | reverse complement strand
GCGGGACAGCCGATTCGGGCGATTCAGCGTGCGCCGCGGCGGCGCCGGAGTGGCCGACGAGCTGGCACCCGAGGTCCGGCAGTTGATCCGCGGCGCGACCCCTGAACTGGAGACCGCGATGCGGCAGACGATCCAGCGGGCCTGGACCAGCCGGTCGGATGCGCTCATCGACCATCTCGATCAGGCGACGGCCACCCTGTTGGGCAGCCGGGTGTTCACCAACACCGGCAACGTCGGCGTCATCGCCGCCCACTCACCGACACCGCCGCCCGACTATCGCACCATCATTGCAATACTTGGCATTTACATCGTATTTCTTGGCATCACCATGACCCGGGTCGTAACCGAACGATTATCGGCACCCATGCAGGAATTCCTCGGGGCCACGGTCGAAACCAGCCGCGGCAACTACGCATGGGAACTGGCAACCTCAGGGGCATGGGAACACGCTGAGATTGCCCGCTGCTTCAACGAACTCGCCCAGGGCCTGCGCGAGCGGGAACGGATCGCCCGATTCGTCTCGGCCGATGCCCTGGCGACGGCGCGGGCAACCGATGATGGTCCCCTGCGCACCGGCGGTGAGCGCCGCCAGGTCGCCATCCTGTTTTGCGGCATCCGCGGTTTCTCACAGTGGGTGGCACAGTCGCGCGCCGAAGAGACAGTCTCGTTGCTCAACGACTACTTCACTCTGGTCGAAGAAGCGCTCAGCCAGCGACACGGCGTGGTCGACAAGTTCGTCGGCGACACGGTGATGGCGGTTTTCCACCCCCGCGGCGACGAGGTCGGCGCGACCGTGCGGGCGGCGCAGGCCGCGCTGGCGATCCACGATCTGATCGCACCACTGAATGCGGCGCGCCAGCGCGGCGGGCAGGCACCGATCGTTCTCGGGGTCGGCATCGCCACCGGCACGGTGATCAGCGGCCGCATCGGTTCCGAACGGGGCCGCCTGGATCAGACGGTCATCGGCAACGCGGTGAATCTGGCCGCGCGCTTGCAGCAGCAAGCGCTCGCCCATGCCCCCAACGGCGTCATCGTCGATCCGGCCTGCATTCGGGATGCCCATGGCGAACTGCGAGTGGAGTTCATCGCCCGCGTGCCGATCAAGGGGCGCAGCCGCACCTTCCCGTTGTACCGCCTGGTGGGTTGCCGCACGCGCGCCTGAGTGCCGGGCATCGGGGCACTCCAGGGTTGAAAACCACGACCAGATGTGCAATCCTTACTGATCATGAAACAGGACCGCGTTGTTGCACGATCGCCCGTGCCCGATCAGGCTTCGGCCGCCGAAAGCGAGCGTTGGCTGCGCGTGCCGACCCGCGAACTGGCTTTCGTGCAGGCGATCCTCGAAGCCTACGAGGGGTTGGCCTCGATCACGACCCTGCGCGACGTTCCCGATCCGCTGCCTCGAGGCGACGGTCAGGTGTGTCGTCTGTTGTGCGCGACCAATCTGACCTCGGATCTTGACATGGTATTGACAACCCTGGGCACCCAGATTCCGCTGGTTCCCTTGATGCCGGGCAGTATTGCCGGCCGCTCTGCAACCGACACCACCGAGGGAGGCGACACGCCACGATGAAACCGCTCAAATACCGCTGCGTGCTGTTCTGCGAGGACATCCGAAACGAACTCGGTGGTCGCGTGAGTCTGATGGGCGTCCTGGGAAATCGCCTCTACGTGCAGGAGTTTCCGGTGTTTTTCCCCAAGTTCTGCTTGTTCGTCGAATGGGAAGACATCAGCGGTGAGATCCCGATTCAGCTCAACATCATCTTCCCCGAGAGCAACGAACCGCATCCGATCAAACCGGGCGCTATTCTCAAAGGGCAACAGGGTATCGTCGCCCGCTCGATGATCGTCCTCAACGGGTTTCAGTTTCCCAAGGCCGGCCCGACGGTGTTCCGGTTTCTCGCCCACGACAAGGTCATCGGCGAGGAAACCCTCATCATCGAAAAGTTCCAGCAGCAACCCGGTGCGGCGGCTCCCGGCGCCAACGCCACGCTGATCAACTGACCTTGCCAGCGCAGCCGCAGGCCCAGCACCCGTGAGCAAGAAGACCGGCGCCGACCGCCACACCGGCGAAACCCAACCCATGACCCTATCCCCCAGCTCCCCGGCTTGCCAGGGGTCCCTGGGGCCGAATGCCGGTGCCGAGGAGTTCCGCAAAGCGTTGTGGGACGCCCTCGAACTCGACGGTCAGCAACTGATCGACAAACTCGGTCCGTGCCTGCGCGACAACCCCGACCGTTGTCTGCCCGAGATGATCGCGGTGTTCGACTCCGATCGTTGGGAGTTCAAGCGGCATGTAGCCGATCTGTTCAAGGCTGTCCTGCACGAACGAGCCGCCCCGGTGCTCGTACCGTTGTTGCACGACGGCAACGACCATCGATTCTACTGGGCAGCCACGATTCTGGGCGAAATCGGCGAACGGACGGCGGTGCCGTATCTCGTTCACGGGCTGCAGACGACATCCAAGGTGCGGGTGACGGCATCGTTGAAAGCCCTGGTCGGTATCAACACCGACGAGTGTCGTCGCGCCCTGCTCGAGCACTTTCTTGCCGCCCCGACCTGGGCGATGGTCTCGGCCGCCATGCGGGCAATCATACCACTCGCAGGCGATCTGATTCCCGAACTCATGCAACGATACTCGTCGCTGACCATGTCCCGCAAGGCCTGGATCCTCAAGTTCCTCGCGGCCTCACATGTGCCGGAAGCATTGCCGTTGTATGCACAGGCGCTGACGCACGAACGCCGGGGCCTGGGGTTGTTCGCCATTGCCGGTCTGGGCGAGATCGGCACGGCCGAGGCAGTTAAACTTCTCGCCGAGCAGATGGTACCGAGCAACGATTGGTTCAGCCGCAAGCGCACGGCCGAAGCGTTGGGGCAGTGCAAGGTGGCCGAGGCGGTGCCGGTCTTGCTGCAGGGAATGCTCGACGCCTCCCCCCAGGTGCGGGCGGCGGTTCGCGAGGCTCTGTCGAAAGTCGGCCATCTCGATCTGCCGCGGGTTCTGGCGTTCATCAACACCCCGAACCGCCAGGCTCGGGTGGGGTTGATCCAGGCACTCGGCGGTATTCCCCGGCCTGAGGTGATCCCGGTACTCACCCGGCAACTGGGCGATCGCGACCTGCTCTTCTTTGCCGTCGAAGCCCTGGGAGAACTGGGCCTCGCCGATGCCGCCAACGTGCTGGCGCCCTACCTGGCCGATCCGGAGTGGTTCATCCGCCTCAACGCCGTCGAAGCGCTGGGCAAGCTGCCTTTGCCGAACCATGCCCGCCTCGTCGAACCTTGCCTGAAAGATGACAACGAAATGGTTCGCCAGGCCGCGTTGCGGCTGTCGCGTCGCCAGAACGTGGCGTGACCCGGTCCCGCGTCCGCCCCGCAAACCCCGACCCCAACGCATCCGCCTCAGACCCGGCCGACGTCGACACCCACCCCTTCGGTACCGTCTGCCACGGTTGCCGCAAGCCGTTCGCGGCCCAGGCCACACGCTACGCCATTGCCGTCGAACTGGCGGCCACGCTGAGTTCCGACGAACGCCGGCTCGAACTCGAGGACACCAACGAGGATCCGGAGCGGGAGTTGGCGGAACTTCTCGCCCAACTGGCCAACCGGTCGGCCGAGGAACTGCAAGACGCCGTATGGCAGAAGTTCGCCTTCTACCTATGCGCGGCTTGCAAACGCGAGCTCCTGCTCGAGCTGCGCCAACGCTACCAGGCACTCAAGTTCTGAGAATATCCTGTATTTACTTTGTATTTTTGTCGTCGGCTTCGTCGTCGCTCGGCATTGGTTTGATCGGGAGCGGATCGCCGACGATGTGCGAGCGCATCCAGGGAGCCAATGGCGGCAGACGGTTGGCCGCGATCATGTCGCGCCACGCCTTGTCGGTCAAGCGCTCCGCGAGCGGCTGGGCGAACTCATAGTATGAGAAGACACCACCCCGGTAGAGACGCGTGCCCGCCCCGCGATCGTGAAGAACCCACAGGTTGAAAACGCGGCCGATCGCCGCTTCGAGGCAGACAGCATCACCGGTGAACACGTCGGCAACCAGTGATACCTCTTCGTTGACGATGTTGTAGTGCTCCGCGTCGGGCCGCATGAACGCAATGGTCAGGTGTTCGAGGGTGGCCCCGAAACTGCGCAGTTCTTCGGCCTCGGCCGCAACCAGGGCTTTGCCGCTGCGCTGTTTGCGCGCCACGGTTTCGAGCAGTTCGAGCAGACGGATCAGGCGCAGGGTCAACCCCTTGGCATTGAGATTGAGGATCTTGTCGTAACTCTCTTCAGAGGCGGTCAGGGTTTCGGTGGTCGGCAGGTAACCCTGACTGACCATGCGCGCGTACAGCTCGAGGGTGAGTCGCCGCAGGCGGCTGTACAAGCCGGGATACGGATCAACGTAGACATCGGGCGGGGCTGCGAGCAGGTATTCGTCGCCCCCCTCGCCGGCCTCGGCCGCGCCCATCTTGTTGTAGAGCATGGTGTCATGACGCAAGGTGGTCAAGCTGCCCAGAGCCGTTACCAGCAGACGATCGGTCCAGGCTTCGCTGCGGGTGAACGGTTCGCGGCCCACGCCGCCGTTGTCGAGCAGATCGGTGAACGAGCGCAGCCAACCACGATACAGATTGGCCAACCAGGCGTCCTCGGTGATCGCGGCAAACTCGCGCTTCACCGCCTGCAGTGCCGCTTCATAACCGGCAAACTGGCGGTCACGGTAATCGTCGAGCAGGATCCGTTCGGCGCGGGCCGACCCAAGCACGGCCATGACATCGAGCAGGCGCGGCAACAGTCGGGGTTTCTCAGGCGTGCCGACCTGGCGGAACACCAACCGCTGCAGGGCGTAGCTGTCGAGCGTGAAACGCTGCGGCATGAACAGGACCTGCAAGCCGCTCTGCGGGCGGATTTTCGGCGCGGGATGCCGGAGCAGTGCCGCCATCGCTTCTTGCCGCTTTGCGACCGAGACAACGTCATCGGGATGAGCGATCGACACTTTGCCGGCGAGCAGGGCGTCGAGCTGCGCCAGACCGACGTCTTCACTCTCGCCCACCAGGAAGTTGAGCGGTTCCATGATCGCCGGCAACGCCGACAACACTGATTTGGTCCCGAGTTTGGCCTGGGTGCCGACATCGAACAGGGCCAGAATGGTCGCCAGGTCGGCGGACGGCTTGCCCGCATCGTTCGCCGCACAGACGGACAGCGGCATCTGCGCAAAGAGCATCATGATGCGGAAATACGAGGCCAGCTTGGGCGTCGCCTCATAGTGACCGCGCGGTTTAAACTGTGAAAAATCGACGTCTTTATCGAGTATTGCACTCTTCGCACGGCCCCCGGCGGCATACACCGCGGCCAGATCCGGCTCGACCAGCGAGCGAACCGCCGCCGGTGCGCTGGCCACGGTTTGCCGAGCCGCGGCGGCATCCGGTTGTTCGAGCGCCACGGCCAGGGTGAAGAGCGCGCAGACGCGGCGGTAAATGGTTTGCGCTTCGACATCGCGGGCCCGCTCGGCTTGTGCGGCCGCGACTGCCGCCATCGCCGCCGACGCCCGCACGATCTGCTCGCGGAAACGGCTCTGTTCGAGCTCCTCGAGAATGCAATCATAATACAGATGGAACAGATGGTAGACCGCGTCGGCCGTAACGTACGAGTCGAGATAATTGTAGCGGTTGACCTCGTAGAGGCTGAAGAATTGTGAGATCGCGTCGGGCACCACGACGAAGCTGTTGAGCAGCAACCGCTCGCGAGCGGAGCCCAACAACGAACGCACGCAGGCCATCCCGCGGTCGAAGCCGAAGCGATAGAGGTTGACCGCGCCATACAGCGCATCGGGTACCGGCATCCGCCGCAACAGGTAACCTTCACCCATGGTATGGTCGACGACTGCCCAGTAGCGGCCGTCGGGCGACACGGCAACGCGCGTGTTCCAGTCGTCCAGCACCTTTTTGCACGTGCCTTGCCAGGAGTCGTACGCCACCATGGCATCGCCTTGACGGCACAAGACATGCACCCGATTGGCGGCAAACACCGGGGCGGTCAGCCCCGCCGTGCCGGATGCCCAGATCGGTGCCGCCATCGGCCCGACGAGAAAGAACATCTGACCGGTCGCCGACTTCGAGGCAAACGCTGAAACCTCGACATGACCGACGAACCCCAGGCCACGATCGCCGGCCACGAGGATCTGGGCCAGGTCACCGCCGAGGCTGAAAGCCGAAAACTCGCCAGCGAGCAGTGACTCGACGTGGCTGCCGTCGGCCCGCATCGCCCCGATGCTGCCCCGGCCCGACCTTCCCTGCAGAAAATAGAGCTTTTCATACGGCTGGACATCGCGAGAGTCGCCGGCATGAAAAAGATTCGGCGCACAGACGACCTGGAATTCGTCGTCGGGGGTGCGCAGAACCGTGCGAATCTTGCCGTCACGCAGGTCAACCGCCATGATGTCGAAGCTGCCGGCCGCATTGTCGCAGTAATACAATGTATTACCATCTTGACTGAATGATGGCGAACTCTTGCGACTCTTGCCCTCGACCACCGTGCGCCCTGTATTCGAGGCCAGATCGATGACGCGCAGTTCCTGTTGGCTGCTCTCGCCGGTGATGAAAGCGAGTCGCGCCGAGTCGGCCGAGAACACCGGATCGACGATCGGCGTCGGCGAATGGGCCAGAGTCGGGTCAGTCGCGGCGACCAGCGGTGTTGCCGCCACCAGCATCAGGATGGTCACCAGGGTGCACAGCCAAACCCGCCCAGCAACCCAAGAGATCGTCATCGGGCGCTGCAACTGCACTGCCATCGCCAACCTCCTTCAAGTCTCGGCTGCGAAAGCCGAATTCATGCCACAGGTATCGTCCCAGATAGTGCCGGTGACGGTGCCACTCGCGGGCCACCAGGAGGTCACCCCCGCACGATCGCCGGGCCACGGTGAAGTCACACAAACGATACGACAATCGCGACCCCAACCACAACGGGCGAATACCACTCACGCAGGGCCGGTGCATCATTAATCCGCGTGGCTTGGGAATCTTGATGCAGTGCCAAC
>CAZADH010000309.1:870-7026 GCA_964483805.1 uncultured bacterium | reverse complement strand
CAGGCGAATAAATACGTTGTAAATAGACGCGTGCTTGATCCAGTTGCCGCCGCTGCCCTTGCTGATCTGCGCGTTGAGCGACCGGCACGGGTCGATCTCGGGAATGGTGGCGGCGAGGATGGCCTCGACATGATTATGGAAAAAAGCATACGGCTCGACCGTCTGCGCCGGGGTCGGCTTCGTCGGTACGTCGGCGCCGACCGGTGCCCACAGGGCGGGGACCCGGTACTGGGCTGGGGCACTCTTCTTGGCCTTGCCGGCAAGCTCGTGGGCAAGGCGCTGCAGCGGGGTCTGTTCGTGAACGTGGGCCAACGTCTTTTTTGCCGTGGTCTTCTTGGCCGGGGCCTTTTTCGCGGTCGGCTTGGTGCTCATGCCGTGTTCTCCCATTTGTCTGAGATCGCCCTGGCCGCGCCGGCTGAGCCCGGCCCGGGACGCGCACATCGGCGGTCAGTGTATCACTTTGCCCGGCGCTGGGATAGGGGGTACCGCGACCGCTGTCACCGTGGGGTTGCCCCCGACGCCCGCCGCACTCCCGCAAACCGGCTGCCGGAGCCGGGTTTCGTCGACCCGCCGCGCCGCTCTTGACTTCACCGCGCAATCGCGGTATTATCAGTGTCACGCCCCGCCTTGCCGGGATGGTGAAATTGGTAGACACGTACGTTTGAGGGGCGTATGGGTACCCCCATGTGGGTTCGAGTCCCACTCCCGGCACCGATACCGTTAGGACCGCCTCCGATGACATCGGGGGCGGTTTCGACTTCTACGCGATCATCATGTACCACGATCCGCACGCGGAGGGTTTCGAGAATCGTTCGCAGGTCGCGCCCGCCTGTTTCGGCGATGCGTGATCGCAACACTTCGGTGGCCGCTTCGATGTCGGCCTCGGTCACGTGTGCGGTTGACGCTTCAGCCACATGCGCCCGTGTCTTATTCAGATTGACCGTTAGATTCTCTCGCTGCGTCGCGAGGTCGAGCAGTTTGTGCCGAATGGCATCACGAGGCAGGTCGCCGGTGGTTAGTGCATCGAGTAGGGCCGACTCCTGGTTCCGGATCGCGCGGATCTGACGCTCGAGTTTCTGGATGTCTCGCGCGCCGTCGCGCGCCCCCGCCTGGATCTCTGTCTTGTAGGCATCGAGAGCATCACGCACGAAAGCAGGTGTTAGTAGGTGTTTTACGAGAATATCCTTGATTCCCTGTACCAGAGCGATTTCTTCGATGTAGCGACGATTCGGGCAACTCTTCTGGTCTCGGTGGGTTCGGCAGGCCATGTACCACTCGGTTCCCTGGCGCTTTGACGCAATCACATAGCGACCGTCACACTTCGAGCAGAAGACCATGCCGGACAGCGGGTGCTCAGACTGTGAAACAGAGCGGGGTTTGATGATCGCGCGGTTGGCGTCGAGCCGGCGTTGCACCTTGGCGAAGGTCTCGTCGTCGACCAGTCGCGGGACCGCGTTGGCGGTCCTGATCCACGTGGCCGGGTCTTTCTTCTTTCGCCATACCAAAGTTCCAATGTAGGTCTCGTACCGGAAGAGATAGTGGAGGACGTTCTCGGTCCAGCCTGCTGCGCGTCGCGGGCGCCATCCCCGCTCGTTAAACTCGGCGATGATCGTGTTCATGCCGGCGCCTTCGGCATATCTGCGGAACATGTGCTGGACCACTGGCGCCTCGTCGGGATGCACGTCGAGCACGGTGCGCTGCTTGCCGGTCGCGGTATCGATGATTCGCTTGTTGCGGTAGCCATAGGGGGCTGTTCCGCCGCTGCGGAAGCCGCGGCGGCAGTTCGTCTCCATCCCGCTGATCGTCTCGGCGGCCAGGTTGCGCGAGAAGAACTCGGCGACCCCTTCGAGCAAGGTCTCGAGCAGGTTGCCGGCGGCGGTGTCGTTGTCGACGTCCTCGTGCACGCTAACGACGCGAACCCCCAGCGCCTTGAGGCAGGCCTTGTAGGTGCGCGAGACGGCGACATCGCGGGCAAAACGATCGAACTTCCTGACGATGATCGTCTCGAACGGTCGGGGCTTGCGCTTTGCCTCGGCGATCATGCGCTGGAACTGTGGGCGGTCCTCGACCCGCCCCGATTGCGCCGTATCGACATACTCGCCGACGACGGTCATACCGAGCTGCGTCGCCTTCTGGGTGCACTCGTGGCGCTGGGTCTCGATGGTCGCGCCGTCCTGCTGATCTGAGCTGTAACGGAGATAGAACACGGATCGGTTCATGGGGTTGCCTCCTGTTCTTTGTGGTGCCGCCGACTCGGATGCCGGTGGCAAACGCCCGTATGGGGCGGGATTTCACACAGTGTCACTAAATGACGAAGTTAATGCTTGCGTCACAAAAACGTATCATGTATACTATAACATAACAATGCGGGGGAAGTGTCGAAACGGAGTCGGGTGTGCGAAAGAGTGTGACGGTGCTGGATGGTAGCTTCCACCCACGGCCCCGTGACGTAGAGCAGGTCTTGTTCGAACTCTTGCGAAACCGTTCAAAACCGACCACACGTAAAGATGTCGTAAATACAATGGAGGTAGGTGTCAGCAATGACGGAAACCAAGGCTGGTCGGAAACGGAAGTACCGCCCGAAGCCCACGATCGAGACGCAGATGTTGCTAGCGGATCTGATGCCATGGTTGGGGAAGAACCAAGCGGAGGTGACGGACGAGGACGCACTGAGCTTCCTGTTGACAGAGTACCCGAAACTTGCCGGGTATCATATCCCCGAGATGCCCCGCGAAGTTTTGCAGGAACTGCGGGAGCTGTTGGTGAGGCTGTGGTCGAACCCAAAGGCCGTGGCGCATGTCAAGGAGACGCTGGAGATCTGCAGGGATGTGATCCGCATCGCCGTGCTGAAGGGATATGTCCACCCGGGGGACTTTCATGAGAAGTTTCGCGATGGCCTCGGGACGCGCAAGCCCAATGTTTCGTTCTGGCGTTCGCCGGGGGCCACGCATGTCCGGTTCGTGTTTCCGGATCCTCGGGAAACCGAGCGGTTCAAGACCCGCGACGATGAGTATTTCTCCGTGATCCTGAAGGTCCTGCGCAGTTGTGCCCTTGACGTGGCGGTCAAGGCCTTCTCGAGCTGGGACGGGGACACGCCGAATGGCGCGTTTTTCATCGGCGCATGCAAGCGGTGCAAGCGGTTGTTCGCGAAAGTTCGGGAACACAAAGAGGTCTGTTCGGACTCGTGCCGTGTGGTGCAATGCCGCGAGAACACTGGCAAAAAGAAAGGGGGGAAAAAGAATGGCCGCAACGATTCCCGTTGAACCGTGTATGACGACCAGCGAGATCGCTGATGTGCTTCGGAAGTCGGCCGCGTTTGTGCGCGAGTTGCTGCGGACTGGGCGACTGCCCGGTTTCAAGATCGGCAAGCGGCGCTGGTTGGTCAGTTCGACCGCCTTGCGTCAGTGGATTCTGTCCCAGACAGAAGGAGAGTAACCTATGATCGATCCCGTTGCTGTCGGTTCGACCGGCCAGGTCGACACCGAAGATCCCAGTGCCACGAGCACGCCTGACTCGGGGGGGCCCTCACCGGCCCCATCGGGGGCGGACGCGCCTGGCGATGTCGCGCCGTCGAGTGACGAGCCGCGCATCGAAACCGCCGTCATGGCGGTGCACCAAGCTGCTGTGTCGCCGACCATCGAGGAGATGAAACTCCGCGACATCAAGCGTGACCGTTTTCAGCTTCGTGTCGAGGATGGCAGCCTGACTGAGGTCGAAGCGCATGCCTCGCGACTCGTCGAGTGTGAAAACCTCGACTCGCTACCCAAGCCGGTGGTGTCGAAATCCGACAACCCCGATTTGGATGGGCACCTTCTCAGCGGTCATGCGCGGTGCCGGGCCTGCGAGAAGCAGGGCCGGGAAACCATCGCGGTTCACCGGGTTTTCGTCCGGACAGACCTCGAGGCACTGGCGGTTGCGGTGGCCGAGAATGTCTGCCATGGCCTGCGCTTGACCGATGAGGATCGTCGGCATCAGGCCTCGATCCTGGAAAAAGCCGGCATGCCACGCGTCGAAATTGCACGAGTGTTTGGTGTCACGCCTGGCACGATAACAAAGTGGCTTGGCCGTGCCGACCCAGTTCCTTCAGTGTCTGCCGAAGAACGCGACCGCGTTCTTCGCAACCGGGCGCTGAAGCTGACCGACATCGCTGCTCAGCTGGGAATCTCGACCAGTGCGGCATGCAAGGCGCGTAAGAAGTTGTTTGCGGTTGTCGAGTTGCCGGCGGCAAATCCTCAACCGGTTGAACTGCCTGTTGAGGTCGACCGCGATGGGGGTCCGGAGCGAGGAAACGCCCCCGCCTCAAGCCCGCGCCCCCAGCCGACCGAGAGCGGCCATGCGGTCGAGTGTGAGGCCACCGAGACCATTTCTCAAATTTGTGGGAAAGCCGTGCCGTCCGAGACCGGCGCCCAACAGAGCCCGTTTCCGACGTCGCGCGCCGATGTCCCCGGTCCGAAAGGTGATTTGTTGCGGCAGTGCGACGAGTTCAAACGCTACCTCGCTCAAGTTGATGTGGCTGCGCTAAACCTGGCGGATCAGTCTGTCACTGCCCAGATCAAACACATCGTTGGCGGTCTCGAACGGCTGGCTCGGTCGATCAACGACAACCGCGTCCGCGCCGTGGTGGTGACCACGAATGTCCAGCTCTCCGCCGGTTCGAACGTCGAAGAAAAGGTCGCTTTGGAGGCAGCGGCCTAAAAGAAAAGAACCTACCAAGAGAGTCTTCCCTCGGCAGGCCCAGAAGTAATACTGATACCGTGATTATACAGAGAAGATTGGGCAATTGCAACTAGGTTCTGTTACAAGGGAAGCTCTCCTGAAGCTGCTTTAAGAATCTAACAAGGAGGGCACTCTATGCCCCATGATCCAAGTCTCGCGGCGGCCAACGGCCCCGCTGTTTACCCTGGCACTGGCTCGAAACCGAGCCTCATCAACATCGAAGAAATGCGCTTGTCGCAGGACTTCACGCAAACGGCCGGCGTCGAGAAGGTCGTTCTTACCGTCCCGGTTCGTAAGCCGTCAAAGGAAACCTTCTTCCGTGTCCACGCCGGCGAAGATTACCAGCTGACGACATCAGTACTCGAGCTCAAGGAAGACGGCGGCGAAACGTATCTGATTGCGCCGAGCCTTCGTGAGTCGCTTGCAGCAGAACCAACATTCGGTCTCCGCCTCCTGCTGACCGGGGTTACACGACAAGGCGACGTGTTTGTTTGGCCGGTCCGCCTCGCTCGGGCAGATGGGAAAGTCGATACCTGGAGCCGCTCGGCCCTCGAGGCCGCGAACCTGGCCAAGACGGCGTGGGTCCGCATGGCGGCCAACATGCGCATCGGTGGGTATGACGTCTGTCGGGCGAACGGTGTCCTGTCTGAGCCGGCTTGGCCCAGCATGACGTTTCAGGACCTTCTGAGCATCGCGTTCAAGGACCACTACATCGACACGCCTGATCACCCTGTTCTAAAGCGCCTCCGCGGGGAGGTGTGACCATGACACCCGATCTCGGTGCTTTCAAGAAGATCTACTTGATCGACTTCGAATTTTCTCAGCCTGCGGGCGCAAGGCCTCTGCCGATCTGTGTCGTCGCGATCGAGATACGCACGGGGCAGGTGACTCGCCTGTTTGATGGTGAACTCAAGCGCGGCGCGTCCCCGTTCGATACGGGGGATGACACTCTCTTCGTCGCCTATTACGCTAGCGCCGAGATCGGGTGTTTTCTCGCCCTGGGGTGGCCTGTCCCCCGGAAGGTTCTTGATCTCTGCATCGAATTCCGCTGTCACAACGCCGGTTTGGAATTGCAGTTCGGTGCAGGCCTTCTGGGGGCCATGGCCGCCCATGGCTTACCCTGTATTGACGTGGCCGAGAAAGAGGCCATGCGGCAATTGGCGATTCGGGGCGGCCCCTTCTCGAATGAGGAGCGGGCCGCTCTGCTCGATTACTGCGAGTCCGATGTCAGGGCGCTCGAGAGGCTACTGCCGGCAATGCTGCCACGGATCGACCTGCCGCGCGCCCTGCTGCGCGGATCGTACATGGTGGCGTCGGCCCGGGTCGAGGCCGAGGGATCGCCCATCGACACTCAGACCCTTCATCGGCTCAAAACCGGTTGGGGCGACATTCAGGATGCGCTGATCAGAAGCCTGGATACCTTCGGAATCTACGCCGGCC
>CAZADH010000309.1:0-860 GCA_964483805.1 uncultured bacterium | reverse complement strand
AGTTTCGACCGGTTCTTGCGCGAACGCGGGATGACGTGGCCTCGGCACGAGACCGGAGCACTGAAGCTCGACGAGGACACGTTCAAGATGATGGCAAGCGCCTATCCGATCCTCAGACCGCTGCAGGAACTGCGGCACGCGTTATCTGGGTTGCGACTGAACG
Source organism: uncultured bacterium (assembly GCA_964483805.1). Lineage (GTDB taxonomy): Bacteria > Muiribacteriota > Ozemobacteria > Ozemobacterales > Ozemobacteraceae > CAZADH01. Next base: position 697 of record CAZADH010000309.1, on the reverse strand, counting down.
ACCTGGCGGTCGGCGGCGACGGCCGCAATCGCACGGTGCTGTGGGCCTTCAAGTCGAAGACCGGTCGCAACCAGCCGAGCAACAGCCAATTCATCTTTGGGCCGGCCGTATGGCTTCGGGGGCTCCTGAAGCCCTCGCAGGGGCAGGCGATAGCCTACATCGACTACGAGCAGCAGGAGTTCGGGATCGGGGGCGCTCTTTCAGGCGATGCGAAGATGCTCGACGCCTATTCGTCGGGCGACCCCTACATGGCATTCGCGATTCAAGTGGGTGCCGCCCCGCGTGGGGCCACGAAGGGGTCGCACGGGGAGATTCGTGATCGGTTCAAAGAGTGCGTGCTGGCCGTCCAGTACGGTATGGGCGAGCATTCCCTGGCTCATGCCATCTGCGACACGCCTCAGGCGGCTCGCATGTTGCTCGACATGCACCACCGCACATAAAACCGGTTCTGGACCTGGAAAGATGCAGCGGTCGACACCGCCATGCTACATGGGCAGTTGTGGAGTGTCTTCGGATGGACCGTCCACGTCGGTTCGAAGCCAAACCCCCGCAGTCTTCGCAACTTCCCCATGCAGGCCAACGGCGCCGAGATGTTGCGCTTGGCAATTTGCATGGCGACCGAGCGCGGAATTCGCGTCTGCGCGCCGGTTCATGATGCCGTCCTGATCGAGGCCCCCAGGGCAGTCCAGGTAACCGC
>CAZADH010000308.1:0-7027 GCA_964483805.1 uncultured bacterium | reverse complement strand
AAAAACGTCGGCGCCATGATCGGGTCGGGCGGGCTCGTGGTGATGAACAGCGGCACCTGCATGGTCGGGCTCGCGCAGTATTTCATGCAGTTCACCCAGAACGAGTCGTGCGGCAAATGCGTGCTGTGTCGCGAAGGCACCCGACAAATGCTGGCGCTGCTCGAAGACATCATGGAAGGCCGCGCGACCGGCGAAACGCTCGAGACCCTCGAGCGTCTGGCCATCGTGGTCGGCAAGGCCTCGTTGTGCGGCCTGGGCAAGACCGCGCCAAGCCCGGTGCTCTCGACCCTGCGCCACTTTCGGGCCGAATATGAGGCGCACGTCTTCCAGAAACGGTGCCCGGCCGGACGGTGCAAAGCGTTGCGCACGCCCGCAATCGACCCGCACAAATGCAAGGGGTGCACGCTCTGTCGGCGCCAATGCCCGGTCGATGCCATCACCGGCGACGTGAAGAAACCGCACCAGATCGATCCGCAGAAATGCATCAAATGCGGCGCTTGCGCCACGGCCTGCAAATTCGGCGCCGTGGTCGGCTGCTGACCTGTGGCGACAGCAAGGAGACACACCATGAACGACACCCGAACAGTCACCATCGACAATCAAGAGATTCCCATCGCCAACGAACGCAATCTGCTCGAGATGATCCGCAAGGCGCAGATCGATCTGCCCACATTCTGCTACCACTCCGATCTGAGCGTGTATGGCGCGTGTCGCCTGTGCATGGTCGACGTCGAAGGGCGCGGGCTGGTCGCCGCCTGCTCGACGACGCCCGAACCCGGCATGAAGGTGCGCACGCACACCGATGAGATTCGCGAGATCCGGCAGATTGCCGTCGAGCTGCTGCTGGCCAACCACGGCGGCAACTGCTACACCTGCGGCAAGAGCGCCGCCTGCCAGTTGCAGAACCTCGGGCGGCGGCTGGGCATCACCAAGATCCGCTTCAAGCCAACGCATCAGGCGAAACCGATCGACACCTCATCGACGTCGCTGGTGCGCGACCCCAACAAGTGTGTACTGTGTGGCGACTGCGCCCGGGTGTGCGCCGAGATTCAAGGGGTCGGCGCCATCGACTTCGCCGGCCGCGGCAAAGACGCGACGGTGCTGCCGGCGTTCGGCAAGAACCTCGACAAGGTCGAGTGCGTCAACTGCGGCCAGTGCGCGGCGGTGTGCCCGACCGGCGCGTTGACCATCGCTTCCGAGGTCGAAAAGGTCTGGAAGATCCTCAACGACAAGAGCAAGACGGTGATTGCGCAGATCGCTCCGGCCGTGCGCGTCGCCCTCGGTGAGCAGTTCGGTCTCGAGGCCGGGGATCTGGCGACCGGCCAGTTGGCTGCCGCGTTGAAGCGCATGGGTTTCCGCAGGGTGTTCGACACGTCGTTCGCAGCCGACCTCACGGTGGTCGAGGAAGCCCACGAGTTTTTGCAGCGCAAGAGCAAGGGCGAGCGGTTGCCGCAGTTCACCTCGTGCTGCCCGGCGTGGGTAAAGTTCGCCGAGCAATATTACCCCGAGCTGCTGCCCCGCCTCTCGAGCTGCCGCTCGCCGCAGCAGATGTTCGGAGCGTTGGCCCGCGAGACGCTGCCCGAGCACCTCGGCATCGCCAATCGCGACCTGATCATCGTCTCGATCATGCCGTGCACGGCCAAGAAGTTCGAGGCGAGGCGAAGCGAGTTTGCGCGCGAAGGGCAACAGGATGTTGACTTTGTATTGACAACCCAGGAGATCGCCCGCATGATCGAGGAGGCCGGGATCCGGTTCCGCGAACTGTCGCCCGACTCGCTCGACATGCCATTCGGCTTCAAGACCGGTGCCGGCGTGATCTTCGGCACGAGCGGCGGCGTCACCGAGGCGGCGCTGCGTTACGCCGTCGAGAAGATGAGCGGCCGGCGGCTCGAGCGCGTCGATTTCCAGCAGGTGCGCGGCGAGGCGGCACGGCGCGAGGCAACGGTCCGGGTGAACGACACCGAGTTGCGGCTGTGCGTGGTCCACGGGTTGAAAGAGGCGCGCGCGGTGGCTGATGAGGTCAAGGCCGGCACGTGCGCCTACGACCTCGTCGAGGTGATGGCCTGTCCCGGCGGCTGCGTCGGTGGTGCCGGGCAACCGGTCGCCAACGATCCGCAGGTGCGACGGCGGCGCGCCAAGGGGCTCTACGATGCCGACAAGATCCAGGCGCTGCACAAGGCCCAAGACAACCCGTACATCAACGAGGTCTACGCCAAGACGCTCGGCGAGGTGGGTGGCGAGAAGGCGCATCACCTGCTGCACACGCAGTTCCACTCGCGGCGGCGCATTACCGATGAGGGGTTGCCGCTGATTCCGAGCACCGACAAAGACCTGTTGCAGATCAACGTGTGCGTGGGCACGAGTTGCTACGTGCGCGGCGCCCAGACGCTGCTGACCTCGCTGGTGCGACACCTCGAAGCAAACGACCTGACCGGCAAAGTCAACGTGCAGGCGTCGTTCTGTTTCGAGCGTTGCGACCGCGGTCCGACGGTCACCATCGGCGATCGCGTGCTCGAACGTTGCACACTGGCGCAGGCGATTGCTACGATAGACGCGGAGTTGGCCAAGAAGCACTGAGGTCCGAAACGACACCGCGGCGGTGGTTTGGTCGCGACCGGCCCACCGCCGATGGTGTCGATGTATTGACAACAGGTTACATTGCCACGCGTGACTCGTGCATGCACGGCGGATGCGAGGGAAGTCCATGGATGTCGACCGCGCCACCAACCAGATCGTGTTCACCAACAAGGCGCGCTGCCGCGATTGCTATCGCTGCCTGCGCGTCTGCCCGGTCAAGGCGATTCACATTCAACAGGGGCAGGCCCGCGTCATCGCCGATCGATGCCTGGCCTGCGGCACGTGCATTCGCGAGTGCCCTCAGCACGCCAAGAGCTTTCGCAACGATCTGGAACGGGCGATCCGCCTGGTGGGTGAACGCACGACGTCGGTTGCGTGCAGCGTCGCCCCTTCGTTCGCCGCCTTGTATAACCAGTGGGAACGGGCCCGCCTGCCCTCGGCCCTGCGCAAGCTCGGGTTCGCCCACGTTGCCGAAACGGCGATCGGCGCCTATCCGGTCGCCCAGGCCACGGCGCAGGCGATGCGCGACGATCCCGCGCAATCCCGCATCTGCACGGCCTGTCCGGCGGTCGTCAGTTTCGTAGAGCAGTACCGTCCGCAGTTCACCGCGGCACTGGTGCCGGTGGCATCACCGATGGTGGCGCACGCCCGCATGATCCGCGGCCAGCTCGGGGCGCAGACCAAGGTGGTGTTCATCGGTCCGTGCGTGGCCAAGAAGGCAGAAGCCGAACGCCCCGAACACGCAGGACTGATTGACGTTGTATTGACGTTCACCGAGTTGCAACAGTGGTTCGAACGCGAGGGCATCCGCCTCGATCGTCTCGAGGAAAGCGGCTTCGATGACCAACCCGCGGGCGCGGCGCGGCTGTTTCCCTTGCCCGGCGGCCTGGCACGCACCGCTGCCTTATCGACCGACACGCTCGACACCGAGGTCGTGGCAGTGAGCGGTTTCGACGACTTGCAGCGGTTGCTCGCTGCCCTGCCCGGAACAGACCGCCCACGGTTGATCGAACCGTTGTTCTGCACGCAGGGGTGCATCAACGGGCCGGCCATGCCGGCGCAGCGAAACCCATTCGCCGGTCGTCACGAACTGCTCGCGTTCACCCGGGCGCAGCGCCCCGTGGCGGCGGGGCGGCGCGATCAACAGGCCGACGTGGGCACCCGGCACACGCCGCGGCCGGTCGTCGAGTCGACCCCGGTCACCGAGGAGGCGATCGCGCAGGTGCTGGCGGCAACCGGCAAGGCCGATCCCGCCGACCAGCTCAACTGCAGCGCGTGCGGTTATCCGTCGTGTCGCGACAAGGCGATCGCGGTCATCCGCGGGCTGGCCGAGGTCGAGATGTGCGTGCCCTGGATGCGGCGTCTGGCGGAGCGGCGCACCGACCGGATCATCGAAACCAGTCCCAACGGCATACTCATTCTCGACGACAAGATGCGCATACTCAGCATGAATGCGGCGTTCAGCCGGATGTTCTACTGTTCGGAAGCGGTGTTGGGGAAACACGTGTCGTATCTCATGGATCCGGAGCCATTCGAGCGGGTGGCGACCGGCCGCGAGAACATGAGCGAAACCACGGTCAAGCACCAGCGCTACAACCTCGTCGCCCATCAGATCGTGTATCCGCTGCGCGACGAGCACCAATATGTCGGCATCTTCGTCAACATCACCAGTTCGCAGGCGTCGGAGCAACGCCTCGAGGAACTGCGCGCGCGCACGGTGGCCCAGGCCCGCGAGTTGCTCGAGCACCAGATCGCGATGGCGCAGGAGATGGCGAAGTTCCTGGGCGAGAGCAGCGCCCGCGGCGAGGAGCTCGTCGAGAACCTGCTCGAACTCGCGTCCGACCCGACCGCACCACCGGCCGAAGGCAACAGCAGTGCCGACCTGATGGCCCTGATCAAGAAGAAAATGGGCTGACCATGGGCGCGTATCTGCACGTCGAGATCACGGCCAGCCAGTCACCGAAGAAAGCGGGAACGCCGTGTGGTGACGTGTGGCAGGCCGAGCGGACGCCGGAAGCGACGACTCTCGTGCTCGCCGACGGCATCGGTTCGGGCGTCAAGGCCAACCTGTATGCCACAATGGCGACCTCGCGGTTGCTCGAACTGCTGCGCTGCGGATTCTCGTTGCGGCAGGCGTTTGCCAGCATCGTCCGCACCATGCACGAGGTGCGGGGCACCGACCTGCCATACGCGGTATTGTCAGTCGCGCGCATCCTCAACCACGGTGAGGCGACGGTGCTGACCTACGAGATCCCGGCGCCGCTGCTGCTCGGGCCGCACGGCGCGACGGTGGTGCCCCAACGCACCTTCACGCTCGAACACGAGGTGATCGGCGAGGCCAACCTGTTTCTCGAACCGGGCGATGGTCTTATGCTGATCAGCGACGGGATCACGCAAGCCGGCCTGGGATGTGGGCTGCGGCACGGCTGGACCCTCGATGGCGTCCGCCGCTTCGTCACCGAGTGCCGACTCGAAGGCCGGGCACCGGCTCAAGTCGGCGCGGCGGTCCACGACCAAGCGCGGGTGCACTGGCAGGGGCAGCGGGGCGACGACTGCTCGGTGGTGCTGGCGCACTGCCGACACGGCCGCGTGCTCAACATCATGAGCGGGCCGCCCCTCGACGCCGGGCAAGACATGGTGATCGCCAATCGGTTCCTCAACCAGGCCGGCGCGAAGGTGGTGTGCGGGGCGACGACGGCACGGGTGGTGGCGCGTCATCTCGGACAACCGGTGACGGTCGAACCGGAACCGCGCAGCAACATCGCACCGCCGCAGTATCATCTGGCCGGCGTCGATCTGGTCACCGAGGGAGCGATCACCTTGAACCAGGCGTTCAACATTCTGGAAGCGAATCCGGAGTCATACGAACCCGACACCGGCGTGACGCGCCTGTGCGAGATGATGCGCGACGCCGACCGCATCAATTTCTTCGTCGGGCGGGCGGTGAACCAGGGGCACGACGACATCGCCTTCCGGCAACGCGGCATCCTGCCACGCACGACGCTGATTCCGCTGCTGGCCGAACAGTTGCGTGCCCTGGGCAAGCTCGTGGTTACCGACATGTATTGATCTCTTACATACACGCGCGCGCGTCTCGCGACGCATGGGGTCAAGCGCCACGGCACCAGGATTCCCTGACCCGGTAACGGGACCGACCGCGGCACGGGCGAACGGTGGCGCGGCCAAACCCTCTGCCTTCGCGCAGATGTGGTTTGGTGGTTGACATGAAGCCGTGCCGGCAGTATATTCGGCCTTCCGGCGGGGTACACTCCATGTACTTAATGGGGGACCCGACCGCACGGTTCTTTAGCGCCATCCCGGCCATCTCGACTGCGCGAGCGACAACAACCATGTGCTACAGCATTCCGGGCAAGGTCACCAAGATCGACGGGCGACGTATCACTGTCGAGTATTTTGGCGAACCGCGTACTGTGGTCGGCGACACGTTCGGCGTTCAGGTCGGGGATTACGTCTACGCTCAGGGCGGGCTGATCATCGACAAGATCGATCCTCGCGAGGCGGCTGATATTCTGGCGTTCTGGCGCGAGAATTTTTTCGCCCTGCAGGAACGTGACCTGATGCTGTCGCGGCTCGAACTCGACCGGGCCCGCGTTGAACCGCACCTGCTGAAGATCTTCGACCGTGCCCTGGCCGGCGAAACCCTGACGACCGCCGAGATCGGGCAACTGCTCGATCTGCACGACGGTGCCGCGCTGCGCCATCTTTATGCGGTGGCCAACCACTTGCGCCATCGGTTGCAGGGCAACTCGTGTTGCGTGCACGGCATCATCGAGATCGGCAGCCACTGCGCCGGGGCGTGTCATTATTGCGGCATTTCGTCGTTCAACGGCCAGCTCGAGCGGTATCGTCTCGACCGCGAGGCCGTGCTGGCGTCGTGTCGCACGGCCATCGAAGACCACGGGTTCAAGGCGCTGGTGCTGCAATCGGGCGAAGACACGGGTCGGTCGCTCCCCGAGTTGGCCGGGATCGTCGCCGAGATCCGCCGGCGGTGGTCGGTGCTGGTGGTCGTGAGTTTTGGCGACATCGGCTGCGCGGGGCTCCATACGTTGTATGACGCCGGCGCCCGCGGGGTGCTGATGCGCTTCGAGACCTCGAATCCGACATTGTATTCACAGTTGCGTCCGGGGCGCACCCTCGAGCAGCGGCTGCAGCAGTTGCGCGCCGCCAAAGAGATGGGCTACCTGATCATCACCGGCGGTCTCGTCGGTCTGCCCGGGCAGACCCGGGCCGACATCGCCAACGATCTGGTTCTGGCCCGCAGTCTGGAGCCCGACATGCACTCGTTCGGGCCGTTCCTGCCGCACCCGGCCACGCCGTTGGCCCAGGCCACCCGCCCCGAGCCGGCGTTCATGCGCCAGGTGCTCGCGGTGGCCCGTTTGGCCGAGCCGCGCGGCGGCGGCCTGCTCGTCACCACGGCGTTCGAGACGTT
>CAZADH010000307.1:4672-7088 GCA_964483805.1 uncultured bacterium | reverse complement strand
GCCTCGCGAGCGGCTCGAGCGCGCACCGGGGTGAGCGGGGCTGCCGCGATCAACACGAAATCCTGCAACACGCGGCCTGGCGCGACCAGGACCAGCCAGGGTTGGCCATCGATCGAGCACTCGACCAGCGAGTTGTGTCGGCCCGCGTTGGCCACCAGATTCTTGATCACGGGGGGAAAGGCCGAGGTGTCGATGGCGACCGGGCCGCGTCGCCCCAAGCGCATGGCGCCCAGCGAAAACGGAACGTCACGTTTCATGGTGACGGCACTGACCTGGGCTGTCTTCTTGACGAGGTAACTACGAAAGGAATGGTTCTGGTACCAGTTGAACGAGGCGATGTGGGTGACGCGACCGGCAACGAAGAACGGCACCAACATGTGTTTCATGCGGGCAAGGCCGACCCGGTTTGGGCGGGTGCGAAAATACTGGTCGCCGGTGGCATTGACCGAACCCATCAAGCGGGCAACCCTGTTGATGACCGATCGTCTGCTCGAGTTGAAGGCGGTGAACTCGGTGGCACCCCAGTCCGACCATGCTGCGGTCCAGCCCGATATCCGCCGCGGCGGTTGCCGGCACCAAGCCTGCCTGGTCGAGCGCTTGGGTCACGAAGGGTGGTTCGCTGCCGAGGGTGCGGGTTACCTCGTCGCGCAACAACTGCAACCACGCCTGGACGAGGGCGGGGGCGACGGCGAACTTGCCCGAGAACGAGAGAAACCCGCGGAAACCGCAGATTGTCAGCGATTGCATGTGCAAATCCATGGCGCGGCACTGCTTCAACAATTGTTGTTTGAACGCGGCCAGGCCAGCTCGGTCTTTGCTGACGTGGAGCCGCAGCAGGGTTTCGCCCAGCGACTTGTCGGAAAAATACCGACGAAACTCGGCATCTTTGTCGATGTCGAGGCGGGAACCGTCGGTATCGATTTCGGTCGTGGCGGCGGTCATTTCCTGGGCCAGCGTGTCGGTGAGGTGTTGCTCGCGATTGAGCACGATTGTGGCAGCGGCGAACAGGCTCAAAACGGCAGGCACCAGGGCCAGCGCCAGAAACCACAGCGACAAGGCGCGATCGATGGTCAGGTCGGGCCAACGGCCGCACGCAAGGCCGCGATAAATGACGTATCCCCATCCCAGCCCGACGGCGAGAGCCAGTGCCAGCGCGATGCGTCTCGCAGAACCGGTGCGGGCCGCGTCGCGTCGGCCCATGAGGACTCCGAGCGTGGCCACTTCTCGGTCGATACGGCAGACCCGAAACCACCAGTCGCCATGGTGCAACACGCGGCCTTCGAGAGCCACCGGCAGCCAGGTGCGGCCGACGGCGTCGATCGCCAGAGTGTCGCTGGCTGGGGGCCGGGGGCGCATGCGCTCGAACAAATCGCACAAGAAGTGAATCGGTGCGCCTTCATGAACGGCTGGATGCAACAAGAGGCGTGGTCGGGTGCGCTCGAACTGTGTCGGGAACTCGACGAACGCCGGATAGGCATTGGCGCGCGACCAGTTCAGCAGGGTGTTGGCAAGGCTCCGTCTCAGATCGGTCATGCCTGCCGGAAAGAAGAACAGCCAAGCGCCGGCGATGCGCGAACTCTCATGCCGGCCCGACACGATGGGGCCTTCCGAAATGAAATCCCAGACGATGAAACCGAGCCCGTCATGGGTCCGTACCGGAATCGGGCGGCCGCGAAAACTGGTGTCGAAGAAAGCACCGGTGAATGCCGGACCGAACAGACTCTGCAGGCGTCGGGTCCACGTATCACCGGTCAGTTGGTTGGTGCCGCGCAACCCTGCGCGGCAGATTTCGCCAAGCAGGCCGCGGAAGATCACGGTCTTCGCCGTCTGCAGCCCATGGCCACGGAGCAACTCGACGGCCAGAGGATCCGGGGACTTGATGCTCACCGCCCACATCTTCACCGGCGGCATACCGTCGAGATCGATATGGCGGCGTGCCTGGGCCAGCGCCGCTGCCGGACCCGCACGGTGCATGAGTTCCATGGTGGCGGGCCGACGCAATTGTCGGCGCAGTCGCCGCGCCATTTCGCCGGGCCAGTACGACGGTGCCGTCATCTTCTCGAGGCGGGCGGCGATCGGGTCGATCGACTTCTCGATGGCGTCGCGTTCCCGTCGCTCCGAGATGCGGTCGAAGCGCGCACCCTCCCACGCGACCACGAGAACCGGCAGGATGGTGAGCAGAAGCGGCAGCACAAGTCCGCCGAGGGTCCACGATACGCCCGGTGCGTTGTTGCCGCCATGAACGGCGGCCCGAGACGAAGTCTCGGGCGGTGCGACCGAAGCGTCAGGCATCCGGTCTGGAGTCGGAGCAGAGGGGGCGATCGGGGTCAGTCGTTTCCTTCCTGGAAAAGGGCAATATCAAGTATGTATGAAACCAGGACGGGGCGGAACGGCAACCGGACAGTAGCGCCCGTGG
>CAZADH010000307.1:2885-4662 GCA_964483805.1 uncultured bacterium | reverse complement strand
GTTATGCGCTGAGCGCCAGGCGGATCGAGTTGAGTCGGATCTCTTTCGTGTCGGCGCGCGACAGCAAGACAATTGGTGCTTTCGCGCCGATGACCAGGCCGCCAACCGGCAGGTGCCCAAAGTAGATCAGGGTCTTGCCCAGGATATTGCCCGTGTCGATATCGGGAGCCACCAACACCTCGGCCTCGCCGACCACGTCGTTGAACAGGCCCTTGTGGTGCGCCGACTCGAGCGAAATCGCGTTGTCGAGTGCGAGCGGACCGTCGACGACACAGTTCTTGATCTGGCCACGCTCGCCCATCTTCGCCAACACCGCTGCATCGAGCGTTGAGGGGATCTTGGCATTGACCTTCTCGACGGCCGACAGCACCGCAACGCGCGGTTTGTCGCACCCCAGGCGCCGGGCGCACTTGACCGCGTTATTGATGATTGCCTCTTTTTCGGCGAGTGTCGGGTGGGGGATCAGGCCGCCGTCAGTGAGAAAGCGGAACCGGCCCTGCCATTCAAAGATGAGGACATGACTGAGCACCGGCGAATCTTTGATGCCGGTGTCATTATTGAGAACGGCTTTCAATAAGGTCGGCGTGGCGATGGTGCCTTTCATCAGGGCCTTCGCTTCGCCGTCGCGCACGAGTCGGACCGTCTCGACTGCGGCAGCGGCCTCGTCGCTGACCGGGACGAGTCGCCACCTGGCGGCCAGCGCACACTGCTTGAACAGAGGGGTGAGGTGGTCGCTGCGCCCCACGAGCACGGGTTCGATCAAACCGATCTCGGCCGCTTCGGCCGCCGCCTCGAGTGTATCGAGGTCTTCGGGCATGCAGATGGCGAGCGGGGTCTTCTTCCCCCCGAGTTTCTTTTCGAGTTCAGCGAAGTTCATCGGTTCTGCTCCTTGTGCCGACCCGCAGTCAATATGATTTGACCGTATCAGGCTGACGGAGGGCTGTCAACGCATGCTCGGCCAGCGCCTTCATCTCGTCCTGGCCTGGGTAGGTGGTGACGGGGGCGATGAACGCCACGCGTTCGGTGATCCAGGCCACGAGCCGTTTCTGGTGGGCGAGTCCGCCGGTGAGGATGATGCCGTCGACCTTGCCCTTCATCACCGTGGCCATGGCGCCGATTTCCTTGGCGATTTGATAGGCCATCGCTTCGAAGATCAGTCTGGCTTTCTCATCACCGGCCTGGATGCGCTTCTCGACCTCGCGGCCGTCGGCCGTGCCGAGGTGCGCGACCATGCCGCCCTTGCCGATGAATTTCTTCTTCAGCGTGGCCGCATCGGTGCCGGGGGCCGTGGCCAGTTTCAGCAACCCGCCCAGCGGTAGCGTGCCGACGCGCTCGGGACTCATCGGACCCGCATCATTGGCGTTGTTGACGTCGACCTGCAGACCTTTCTCGTGCGCCGCAATCGAAAACCCGCCGCCAAGATGCGCAACCACGAGGTTCAGTTTGTCGGTGCCGACGTTGCGCTCGCGGGCGAACCGGCGTACCACGGCCTTGATGTTGAGCGCATGCGACAGTGAAATGCGTGGCAGTTCCGGCCAGCCCGAGATGCGCGCGAGCGGCGAGAACTCATCGACCGACACCGGGTCGGCAATGAACGCGGGCCGCTCGTTGGGGGTGGCGAGTTTGTAGGCGATCAGCCCGCCCAGTATCGATGCGTGATCGACCAGTTTGCCCGACGACAGGTCGTCGAGGAGCGTCTGCCCCACCTGGTAGACGCCGCTGGCCATCGGCTCGAGCGGGCCACCCCGGCCAATCACCGCCGCGAGATCGCGCGGTT
>CAZADH010000307.1:1516-2875 GCA_964483805.1 uncultured bacterium | reverse complement strand
ACTCCCGCAGGGCGTCCTCGACGGCGGCGAGGCGAAAATCGAGTTGGGCAAGATTGCTCGAGTATTTACTGAGTATGTGCGTCGGATGCGTCAGTTCCGTGTGCTGGCGCATCTCTTCGCCGGCAAAGAGAGCGATCTTCGTCGAGGTGGATCCGGGGTTGATCACGAGAATCAACGGTTTGTCTTGCATTATACTTGCCTTTCCTTGGGGACAGAATGCGGGGACATCTACCGTATTGTTTGCGGCAGTGCGAGACAGTTCACGGTGCTTCGGGCAGGATGCTGCGCCACGGCAACAGGGCCAGTGCGCGCGCATCGGCGGGGCAGCAGTCCAGTCTCTTACTATCGGTCAGGGTGAACCAGGCTGCCGGTGGGGGCGGGTTCCATGCCGTGAGCGCTGGTGTGGGCGTGCAGGCGATGAAGTGCAGGCGCACTCTCTTCTTTGGATAATCGTGTTCGAGCGTCAAGAGGTGTGCGCCGGGGATGACGCTCAGGTCGAGTTCCTCGACCAGCTCACGGGCGACTGCCTCGGCCCAGGATTCGCCGGGTTCGACCTTGCCGCCGGGGAACTCGAACAGTCCGGCCAGATCGCCATCATCGCGGGGGACCATGAGAAAGCGGGACCCCGCGATGACGACGGCGGCGACGACCTCGATCATTGCGGGCCTGGTTTGCTGCCGCCGGGGCGGTGCGGGCCGTGTTGAGCGGGGGGCGAATCACTCCGTGGGTTCTTCCCGGAGGCTCGTCCCTGATGACGCGGGAGAGGTCCCTTGCGATTGCGCCATCGTGGCTGCAAGGGCCCACTTCGCGCATCCGTGCGCTCGGGCCCGCCGCCGCGCGGGTCGCCCTGTCGCGGGCCGCCCGGTCGCGGGCCGCCCGGCCGTGCAGCGGTTGGTCGGGGCGGGCGGACCCGATCGGCAGTGTGGGAAAGGTTTCCGTTGTCGCTCGAGAAGTCGCGACGCGGGGCCGTCGGTCGCGGACCTTCCCAGGCTGTGCCGGTGACGCGCAGGAGCAGTCCGTGCAAATACCTTCCCTCTGCGAACCCAAGCGGGATCGGGTGATCGGCGGGATGGTGCGCCTCGTGCAGCAGTTGCACGGTGCGCCCGGTAGCGGCCGCGGCGTCGGCGATCACGGTGAGGAACCGGTCGCGATCGATCTGACTCGAGCAAGACGCTGTAAATACAAGTCCGTTCTCGGCAACTTTGGCCAGGGCCAGGCGGTTGAGCTTGTAGTAGGTCTGGCAGGCCCGGTCGACCTCGGCGCGCGAGCGCGCCATCGACGGCGGATCGACGACCATCAGGTCGAATGCGCCGTCGGGGCTGCGTTCGAGATACTGGACCATGTCGGCTTTGACGAAAT
>CAZADH010000307.1:0-1506 GCA_964483805.1 uncultured bacterium | reverse complement strand
GCGCTCGCCGACGGTGAAACCGTTGCGTCGGCAGTTCTCGCGGGCGTCGTCGAGGGCCGGCCCGGCGAGGTCGACCGAGACGACGCGGCGGGCGCCGCCGGCCAGAGCATACACGGTAAAGCCACCGTTGTAGGCGCAGAGGTTGAGCACGGTGCGATCGCGGGCCAGGTCGCGAATGAGGGCCCGGTTGTCGCGTTGATCGAGAAACAGCCCGGTCTTCTGGCCGTGCACCGGGTCGCAGACGAACTGCAACCCGTTTTCGCGCACCACCAGACGCTCGGGCAGGTTGGTGCCGTGCAACAAATCGCCCGGTGAGCCGCCGTCGCCGGCGCCGTCGTCGCGCGCGGCGGCACGGCGGACGTGGTGGCGCTGGTAAACCCAGCGCGCGCTGCGCTGCCGTTCGAGCAGGAGTTGCACGATCCGTGCCACGTGCGGCTGCCAGCCGGCTGAGTAGGTTTGCATCACCAACCCGTCGCCGTAGCGGTCGATGACCAGGCCCGGCAGGCCGTCGCCCTCGCCGTAGACCAGCCGATAACAATCGGTGTCGCTGCGGTCGGCAAAGAGGCGTTCCCGCAACTCGAGGGCGCGCGTCAGGCGCGCCGCGAGTTCACGGTCGAAGTCGTCGTGCGTGGTGCCGACTGAGCCGGCAAGCAGGCGCAGGAGAATCGGCGAGTCGCGGTCGAGCAACGCGAGGCCAAGCTCCCAGCCCTTGTGGGTGATCAGGCGGACGACGGTGCCGGTGCCCAGTCTTTCCTCGACCTCGTGCACCGCCTGGGCATAAATCCAGGGATGCCCCCGCAGGAGCATGAACTCTTTGTCTTTTCGCAACCGGACCAGTGGTAGTTCGTTCATGCCGCCCATGGTATCAGCGCCGCCCGCCCACGGCAATTGTGGATAGGTGTGAATAGGGGACAGGCACTGGGGACAGACCCCCAGCAAGTTTGGCGCCAAGCGCGACCGGCTTGAAATGGCAAAATTCTGCAGATCGTCGCGGTCGGGGGACAGACCCTAGGGACAGACCCGGACTCGATGCTACAATGTCGATGGCGAGGTTTGAGAAATGTGGATGGTGAGTGTAATACAGTGTATGTATGAGTCGCACCGCTGCCGGTCGTCGCCGGTCTTGCGAGCTGTGTGCGGAGTGGTCATGGCGCTGCTGCTCGCGTGTGCGTCGGGGCAAGGTGCCGATGACGCCGCGAGGGCAACCGCGAGCCCGCCGTCGCCCTGGGAAACCGGCGGGGCCTTGCGGGTGATCGCGCAGGCGCAACAGTGGCCGACCGCGTTTCGTGATGTTGGCCTGGTGGCGAAGAATCCAGGGGCGACGGTGCAGGCGTTGACCCGACTTTGGCTCACCGGCACGGTGCGCGGGACCCGGCTGAACCTCGAACTCGAACGGTAAATTTACATTAATACCGAAGAATGCCGCCACGGTCGCAGGCAGGCTGAGCACGATCGTGATCGACGCCAGAAATTTCATCACTGCGTTCAGGTTGTTGGAGATGATCG
>CAZADH010000306.1:4973-7107 GCA_964483805.1 uncultured bacterium | reverse complement strand
TGACCCAGGCCGATTCATGGTGACCATGACCGCAAACAACGACAAGACCGCCGGCAGCGCCGCTTCCCCCACCCCGGCTGGCGCCGGGCCCCAGAGCGGTTCCGGCGCGGCGGCATCGACTGGCGCCAGCGCGGGCACGATTCGTCATCCCCGGCTCGAGGAACTCAAACGCGAGATCGGCAAGGTCATCGTCGGCAACGACGCGGTGGTCGATCAGGTATTGGTGGCTCTCTTCGCCGGCGGTCACGTCCTGCTCGAAGGAGTGCCAGGCCTGGGCAAGACACTGCTCGTGCGCACCCTGTCGCGCGTTCTGGGCCTCAATTTCAGACGGATTCAGTTCACGCCTGACTTGATGCCGGCCGACATCGTCGGCACCAATGTCATTCACGAAGGCGAAAACGGCCAGCGCGAGTTCGTTTTTCAACCTGGGCCGCTCTTTGCAAACCTCGTGCTCGCCGACGAGATCAACCGGGCCACGGCCAAGACCCAGTCGGCATTGCTCGAGGCCATGGCCGAAGGGACGATCACCTCGGGTGGACAGACCTACCAACTCGACCAACCGTTCTTCGTTCTGGCCACACAGAACCCCATCGAGATGGAAGGCACCTATCCACTGCCGGAAGCACAGGTTGACCGCTTCATGGTCAAAATTCTCCTCGAACTACCGTCCAAAGCCATGTTGCTGGGGATTCTCGAGCGCACGACCGGCAACGACGACGTCGAGATCCGCCAGATCGTCAGCGCCGATGAGATTCTCGAGATGCAGAGGTTGGTTCGCGATGTGCCGATTGCCGCCCATTTGCGCGATGCCATCGCCGGCCTCATCGCCAGCACCCATCCACGGGGCAGCACGCCCCACCCGTTGGTGAAACGGTACGTGGCCTATGGTGCCTCACCGCGCGGCCTGCAGGCGGTGGCGCTGGCCGCAAAGTCGCTGGCGTTCCTGCGCGGCAAACACCACGTCTCCTTCGACGAGATCCGTGCTGTCGCGTCAGCCACGCTTCGACACCGGCTGATCCTCAATTTCGAAGGAGAAGCCGAGGGGGTGGCCACCGAAGAGATCCTCGACAAATTGCTGACCCAGCTCGAGTCAGGGGTCGGCGGCGGCAAATAACCTCGGGACGGCGGTCGCACCGGCGAGAGCAGGTGAAGAACGTCCCGCCCCGGCGCCCTGGTAAAAAGCAATACATTATACATACATGTCGTCGCCGTGCCGACGGAAGCACGTCAAATTACGTCAACGCGGGTTCTCGTCAGGTTCGCACCACTGCCAGGCCTCGACCTCCTGGGTCTTGCCCTTGACCTGCCGAACGGCCAGACGTTCGGCCGCCATCTCATCGGCCAGCTCGCGATACACGGCCCCCGACAGAATGACCCGACTGCCGGATGCCCCGTGGGCGAGCGCTGCCAACCGGGCCGCCAGATTGACCGGGTCCCCGATCACGGTGTAGGCGAGGCGCACCTGGGCAGCTCCCAGGATTCCCGCAACCACGCTGCCGCTGTTGATGCCGGCCTCGACCGTGACCGACGGGTCGTGGGCCCGCACGCTGGCGCGCACGTGCTGAAGCACGGCCACCGCTGCCCGCGCCGCCGCTTTTGCGCCGCCCAGCAACTCATGGTCGAAATAGACCAGGATCTTCTCGCCCATGACCTTATCGATTTCACCCCCGTGTCGCGAAACGCCCTCATCGACGGCGGCAAGATGGAGTTCGAGCAGCGTGGCCACCTCGCGCGCAGGGCGGCCACCACACCACGAATGAAAATCTCCCAGGGCCGCAAAGAGAATGGTCATGTCGCGATGGGCCCCTTTCTGGGCCGCACTCTTGAAAGATTCGTCGCGCACCGCCCGGCGTACCGAGTCGGACACATACTGACCGAGCAACTCTCGTTCGCGCAGCCCTTGCAGCATTTGGTTGAAACTCGCTGCCAGAACCCCAAACTCGTCACCGCGCGTGGCATCGGTCATGGGACGGTCGAGAATACCGACGCGCACCTGGTCGAGCGACTCCAGCAGTCTGCGCAGGGGACGCAGGAACACCGCCGAGGCCGAAGCGGCCAATGCCGCGGCGATCAGCAGAACGATGCAGACCATTGCGAAGAAGGCCGTGCGCACCATGGCGTTGACGTCAGGCAA
>CAZADH010000306.1:0-4963 GCA_964483805.1 uncultured bacterium | reverse complement strand
AGACCCGAACCCCGGCAAGAATCGTCTCAAACAGGTGCTCGGCCGGCATAGCCTCGAGCAGGATCTGACCGGTGGCAACGTCGATCTGCTTGCGCGCCGCGCCCCCCAGGCGTTCGGCCCGAAGAACCGTCTCGACCACGACCCCATCGCTTTGCCACCCCGGAGGAGTGCTGTCTCGATGCAAATAGGTCTGATTTACTGCGTAAATACGTCTTGTGGCAGTCGCCGGATACGGCACCTCGCTCAGCCGATGCCGCAAATAGGTGCGCGTCACCGTCTGGTCATCCCAGAGCACGGTCAAGGCATAGCGCCATTGGCCGGCGACGATGAAGGGAATCACCCGCACGTAGATCCGACCCAGATTGACCCGCAACTGGCTCAAACAATTCGGCACGTAGAGCAGGCGCACAAACCAGTCGGCCCCCATATTGGCCACGATCACATCGCGGGTGACTTCGAACTCGATCGCAACCTTCGCCGCCCAACCACTCTCGTGGTCGAGGCCGCCATCATTCCCCCCGTCATTGGCGTTGAGCCATTGCAGCATGCGCCTCATCAGGGGGTGAAACAGTCGCCCCCCGGCCTCGAGATTGCGACTGACCGCCGAGTTGAAGGTGCGGGAATATCGACTGCGACCCACCACCACGGTCAGCACATTGAAGCCAGAAACTGCGGCGAACTCCTGCTGCAAACGCGCCGTATAACTGGCCAGAACGGGAAGCCCTTCGGCCGGATCGTCACGACGCAGCTCCTCGCCCAGGCGGCACTCGCTGGCCACACGGCCCGTCAGGTTGAACAGCCGGCGCAGGTTCTCGCGCACACCCACATCGAGTGTGCGCAGTTCGCCATGCAACGCCAGCTTTTCGTCGACGAGGCGTTTCTGTTGATGTTCATGGGCCGCCAGGCGAAAGACCGGGTCGAGACCCGACAACGGCAGGACAATCGCCACGATGAACGCACCAAACAGTGCCAACGCAACCGACGGACGCGCGCGGAGGCCCCGCCAGACGACAGCCGCAGACAGCAAGAACAGAAGAGACAATACAATGTATTTCAGCTCGGCAGCATGTCGCGCCCCATCACCGGAAAACATCACCACGACAGAGTGATGATTGCAGCGGCCCATGGGGGGGACGCCGAAAGCCATGGCCCCAGGCATGTTCTCGCCATCGGATGACCACGGACTACGCTCGCGGACTTGCTTGCAGAGGCGCGCGCGAATGTCGGCCCGGGCCGAGACCGCGTGATCGCACGCCACCAGTCGCCCATCCGGCGCAATGAAAGCAACCCCGACGCCAGGCTGCTGCCAACGCGCGACGATACCCCGAACCCCATGGTTGGCGCGAAGCTCGTCGAGGTCGAACAGCGAGACAAGCACCATGCGCGCCTCGACACCCATCCTGCCATGGGTACGCGGAAACGACTCCAGCAGGAATCCGCGGGTGCGGTCGAGCGCAACGAACTGCTGCAAGACGCTGCGATTGCTCGATCCGAGGTTCAACTCGGACATCGGCGAGCCAAGGGCGGTCGACAGGTCCCGGTAGGCAAGAGCCAACGAGAGCGAACTTACCGAGTCACTCGCAATCTTCGCGGCTATGGTGACGCAGGCTTGAACCGGAAGCTCGTCCAGGCGGCGGACGCTGAAATACGGAGTCCACGCTCCGCTGGAGTTTCTGGCCAGAACGACGAGATCGTAACGCGGTACTGCCTGCGCCAGCGTTCGTTCGAGTTCGCTCGCGGACACCGGTCGAGACTCACCGCCGAACAGCCAGACGAAGGCACCCTCGCCGAAATCGCCCACGGCCTTTTCGAGGAGCGACACACTCGAACCCTCCCGCTGCAACTCCTCGGCCATCTGCCGGCCACGCTGGGCCTGCGCCACCCGATCTGCCTCGGTAGCGATCTCCCGTGCAATCGTGCGACTGCCCAACCACAGCGACGTGGGGAGAAGGACAAACACCACCACCAAGAGGAACGCCTCGAGAATACGCTTCATAGCGGATCCTCCAGGTCGATGAGTTCCACGGCTTCGCCCCCCGGAACCGCGGCAAATCGCAGCGACGGCAGTTGGGCTGCGATACCAGGGCCCACGAGAATGCGCGTATGCATGCCCTTCTTTGACAATGCCTCGTACTGTTCAGCTCGATCGCGCGGCATACCGATGACCGTGTGCTCACGCCGCGTTCTGCCCGCGATCGTCCCGGCCAGTACCGGGCCGATCTCGATGCCGATACCGATCCGATAGGCAAACGCACCCGCACGCTGGCGCGCCTGGAGAATTGCCCGGAGCGCCCGCATCATTGCCACGGCCGCACCCACGGCCTGCCGACAGGCAATCGCTTCTGACGGGTCGGCAAACTCGGCAACGATGGCGTCGCCAATGAACTGCTCGACAACGCCCTGACGAGCCAACACCTCTTCGGCCATCGCCTGATGGTGCCGGTTCAGCATCGCGACGATGACGTCGGGCGGATGGCTTTCTGACAGCGTCGTGAAGTCCCGCAGGTCGGAGACGAGAACGATCGAGCGACGTTCAACCAGACCGTGCAGTTGGGGCGACGATACGGACACGGCCGTGTCGACCGAGCCCGACACATACCGTCCCAGTTCGCGTCGTTCGGCCAGCCCGCGGATCATCGCGTCAAACGTAGTGCTCAACTGCCCCAGTTCGTCGTCCCGAGCCATTCCGAGACGCACGGCAAAATCGCCGGCGGCGACCCGGCGCAGGCCGATCTCGACCTGGGCGAGGGGAGCGAGCAGGTGATTGGCAACCGCCCGCCCGAGCAACAGCACGGCCACGCCCATGAGAGCAACCACCAGCCCCAGCATCCGCTGCCACTTCTGCACTTCTTTGCGGATCGGGTGAAAAGAGACGGCGCCGACCAGCGTAAAACCATCGGCAGTAATACATGGTATTGCCATCACCGCACCGTGCTCATTGACCTGAACCTGCCGCGAGCCGGTTCGTTCGGCGGTCTCACCAAGTCGACGCAACCGATCTCCCAAAGACCTCGCCCAGAACTCGGCCGGCGGATACACCGCCCTGCCCCCCTCCCGTTCGGCGCGAATAACGCCAAAGACAGCGGCTTGCGTCCCCCGCCCCAGACTTCGGGCCGCGGCAACCAGGTGCTCACCCACGGCATCGACCGGCCGTCCACAGATGACAACCGCGCCCCGCAGGCACCCCAACTCCCCGACAAAGTCATAGCAGGCGAGAACGCCACGGGAGTCGGCGGCACTGCGCCGCACCCGGTAACGATCGGCCATCTGCCGACGGCGATAAAAGCGGTGGAACGCTCGCACCCCGGCGCCACCCGACACCGCCGCGGCAATCGCCCGTGCCCCAGCAGGGGTTTTCTTCTCACTCCAGCCATCAGCAACGCCCGCTACCGCGACATCACGAATCTCTGCAGACCGGGGCAATCTGCCGGTCCCCGAACCCATGTATTCGGCGACCCCTTCGATCAGAGGCGTGAAATAATTCATCACGGGTTTGAGGGACGACTCGGAATCGCCGGTATCGGGCGACCACCCGTAACGGCACCCAAGCACCGAATCAAACACACCAAGCAACCGCAGCGGATTGCTCTTCCCGGTCCCCGAGAAACGGCGAAGCGCTTGGCGAAAGGCCCGTTCCTGCCGGGAGCGAACCCCGCTGAACAAGGCGGCGCACCACGCGCGATCGCGCAACAGCGAACGCGCCACGCGCGCGAAGTCACCGGCGACGCTGCTGGTCGCGGCGTCCGCCGACTCCAGGCCGGTCACACCGCGCTGGACGGCCTCGCGCTCCCTGCGCTCCTGAGAGGTGCGCAGATAGAAACTGCCCACGACAAACAACACGGTCAACGCCAGGGCCGAGAGAGAGAACAGATCCATAATGACACGGCGCCGAATCGTCAGCGTGGGGGGATCAGGGATGGCCACGAAGCGCACCGCCACGACGAACCAGAACAACGCGACCAACAACGCCGCCGCTCTGGCCCAACCGGCACCAACGTCGAGACCCGTGGTCGGGTCGGCACCACTCATGACCAACTCGAACGGAACATCGACGTCGAGAAACTCACGGACCTCCCACCGCCCATCGCCCCGCACCACCCGACGCCCATAGCCGACCGCAGCCCCTTCAGGTGCATCTCGGGTCATCGTCGCCACCGCCGAGCCACCCAGGGGCACCAGGACAGGGGTCAGGGCCGGTCGGCGTTGTTGCGCCTGGCGCAAGACATGCTGCGTCAATGCATCGCCCGAGATACTCGCCCACGGCCAGATGCTCACCACCACAATGCGCAGCCCCGCATTTGTTGTAAATACATCCCAATACATCCCGCACACCCTGCTGGCGAAACGCACCAGCGTCATGCGTCCGCGCTGTTCCCCGGCGTAACTCGAGAAAAGCAGGCCGTTATCGAACAAACCCGCACAACGCCGGTCCAGTTCGGCCAGGCGACGCGAACCTTCGGGCGGCGGATCGGCCAACGCCGCAGCGAACTCGCCGACCAGGCGCACCTTCTCGCGCGACAATCGGGGACCGGTCAGCGGCAATGCCCGTTGCCCCGAGGCAACGACGAAGCCATAGAGCGCCATTTCGGTGGGCCTCAACCAGGGCGGAAATGCACCGGCGAAATCGGCGCCGAGTTGGCAACCCAGAGCGTGCAGCGCCGCTGCATCAATCGCAGAGCCGGTCGCCACCGCACCCGAATCGCTGGTGGCACGGAGGAACCGTCGTCGCCAGGCGTTAACGCAAGGTTGCATCGGTTTTTCGGGATCGAGCCCGGCGCGGATCTCCTCCCCCATGGCCACAGCGTCGCGCTCGAACGCCTCAGTCAGACGATCGCACCAAGCCGACCAGCGAAGATGACCATCTGCGTACAAGGCCAGGACAAGAGCCCACGACAGCACGAACGGCAGGCCCAGGGCGGCCAATCCGGCGACCCCGGAGCTTCGCGATGAGGCACTCATCGTG
>CAZADH010000305.1:0-7139 GCA_964483805.1 uncultured bacterium | reverse complement strand
CTCGAGGGGGTGCGTCGCGACGCCGCCGCATTTGTTCGCGAAGACCGGAGGGTGGCTGGGCGTGCCCCCGATCGCCTGCCCGAACTGCTCACGGCCGTGTCGCATCGCCAGGTCGATTGCGCCACCGCGGCGGGGTTGCTGCACGCGGTATTGCTCGATGGCCGTGAGTTGTGGTTGCTGCCGGCGCTGCTCGATCTGGGGGCCGACGTCAATCAGACGTTGCCCGACGGCTCGAGTCCGTTGCACTACGCCGTCACCCATGGCCGCGTCGAGCAGGCGGCGCTGCTGCTGGCACGCGGGGCCGACCCGACCCCGCAGGGCAAAACCGACACCCCGCTGGCCATCGCGATGCGCGGGGCCGCCCGCGAAACGATCACCCGGCGGCTCGGTCTCGACGCCGATCCGGGGGGCGAGGAACCTGATCCCACGGTCACTGCGGCGGTCAGTCGGGCGATGGTCGAGCTTCTGCAGAAACACGGGGCGCAATGACGTGGGCGCCGCCGTGGCCAGCCGCGGTCAGGGCGCGATGTCGACGGACGCCTCGCCGTGCAGTTCGGCGAACCGGGCCATCTGCCGCAGTTGGGCGCCGGTGAGGCTGCGACCGCCGCGTGCGCTTGTCGCAATGCCGCGCTTCTTGAACACGGCGGTGATGGTCGCTTCATTCGTGCCACCGTTCAGCGTGCGGTCGGCGGCCAGGATCGCCTGGTAACCGTCGCGAAACCACGCGGTGTCGGGTTTGAGGTAGAAGTGGCTGCCGTGGATCAACCGGTCGGCAACGGCCGGCCCGAGCGCGCGGCGGAGGTCCCACAGGGTGCCGCCCCAGATGCGGCCGTCGTCGTGCACCTCGTTGAGACAATCCTCGGGGTAATGCAATGTATTGCTCAGGTCGCGCAGGCAGGGTTGCCCGGCCTTGGCCGTGACCCACTCGCCGAAAACCGGGTCGTTGCTCAGGCTGCACGCGAAGTAGTCGGCCTGGCCTTCATGAATCGCGCCCGATTCGCCCTGAAAGTCGATCTTGATGATACGGCACAGTGCCGCGTGGGCGTATTCGTGATAGATGATCGCCTCTTCACGGGCGAAGTCGTTGTACCGGTAGCCGTCGCCGAAGCGGATCTTGTCTTCGCTTGGGCTGTAGAAAGCGTTGTCGAGGTTGGTGCCGTAATGCACCCACACGCGCAGTGAGCGGTCCATGCGGTCGAAACCCAGGCCGGCGTAGAAATCGTGGATACGATTGAGGTGGTAGTAGACATTCGCCTCATCGAAGTGCGTGTCGGTGGGCGGATACACGAACCGGTCGTCGAGCGCGACCGCGGCCGGACCGTTGTCGTTCTTCACGGTCGCCCAGGCGCCCATGAGCGTGTGCGAGGCGAGATACAGCATGGGTTCGACCGTGGGGGTGCAGCGCATGGGGTTGCTGCGATAGACCGATCCCTGCCCTGTGGATCGCCCGGCCGGCATGTCGGCAAAGGCCATTTCGTTGCGTACGTCGAGAACCGCACCGGTTGTGGTGTCGATGTCGACGCGGACATCACCCAGCGGTTGCGCGGCGGGCAGTTGCACGCGCCAGATCACGATTCCCGGCCGATCGAAAGAACCCCGACGGCTCGTTGACGCAGAGGCGGGTGTCTGCAATACGGGGTATTGATCGACTGCGCTTACCATGCGCATGGCTGTCGGCGGTTGACGCACTGAGGACACGCCGAGAGCCCCCTGGGCAACGGCGATGGCGGCGTCGGCCGAAAGGGGTACCGTTGTCCCCGTGGCACTTTGCCCGGCGAGGGTCGGGGCGGGGTCGAGGCGCAGACGCAGGAACGAACCGGTGATCAGGTGGATCCGCCGATCGGCACCTACGTGCAAATCGACGCGGGCTCTGGCGACCGGCAGGTCGTCGAGATACTGGGCAAAGCCGATGTGCGTGGCGCCGGCTTCAGCCTCATGGCGAACGAGGCGAAGGCCATCGTTGTCGACCGCAGACCGGTCGGGCGATACGGGGGTTGCGAACAGATCGCGGTGGGCCAACAGGAAGGCCCGGCAGGCCTCGACCAGGTCGCCGGTCAAAGGGGACGACAACTCGCCGCGCAGGCTGTGGATGCGGGTGCCATCGTGCGAGAAACCAACCGCATGCACGCCCTCGGTAAGGGTGCGGTCGTGCCGAAGAGCTTCGATCAGTGCAGGCGTGGGCGGTTGCGACGGTTCGTCAAACCGCGCCAGTTGCGCCCGGGTGAACGTCTCGACCAGGCTGATCTTGTCGGTAGCAGGCTGCGGCATGACGGCCAGCCCCGCCGAAGCGCAACCGAGAATGAAACACATTGTCAATATGATGCCGGTCGAACGCTGCATGGCCTGCTCCCTTGCCTCGGGTCGATCTCGCTCTCATTTCAGCATACGGCCGGGAGACGCAGACCGACAACCGCGGCATGGTCGCATCGGCGCGCGCGTGCGCTGCGCCTGGGGCGAAAGGGTGCGTTACACAGAAGATACCGATGACCGGGTCTGCCTTGCGAAACGCCGAGGGGTTGCGATGGCCTACGCGAAACCGAGCATCCGGCCAAGCAACTTGATGGGAATTGCGCAAGCCAGGTAGGTGACGACCAGGATCGGAATGGCGAGCAGTTTTCGCCAGAGCGACACCGGGGTGCCCTGATCGGCCCCGGCGACAGCAATATACGGTATGACATTGCAGGCGTGGTAGTTCGTGGCCGGATACGGCAGAAACAGCACCATGTGCGGCGCCGCGGCGAAATAGAAGATGCCGCCGTCGCCCAGCGTCTGGCCGATGCCCATGATGATGGTGTATTCCCAGAAACTGTAACGCCAGCGGTTGAGCAACCACCAGACCACCGAAAAGATGACGAGGTAGGCCGGCACCGTGAAGGCAAGATCGATCAGAAGAAACCGCACCGCCTGGGGCAGACCCGTGTCGCTCGTGACTTGCAGCGACCCAAACACCGGCTTCGAAATCATGTGAAATGCCTCGACGACGCAGGCGAGGGCGGTGCCGGTCAAGACAAAGGAACTCTTCGTCGGCCGCAAACGCAACAGCCTCAACACGCGCGGGCCGCCCAGATAGAGAATCACGAGAAACAGAATGACGAGCAGGCGGGTGATGTTCTCGACCTTGAAGCCGCCGGCCAGCATCGAGAGTCCGATCGCGGTCACCGCCCAGGTGATGTAGAGGCGACCCCCGAGGGTCATCGCCGCTCCCGTTGCGGGTTTGCCGGCATCGGGGTCGGGGTTGGGCGGAACATGACTCATGCCGGCATGATAACCCGGCGACACGCAGCGGGCCATCTCGAGATCGAGCGAGAGATCAAGCGAGAGGCGAATCGAGCGAACAGGCGATGGCGAGCGCAGGTGAGGTCGCGGTGAACCTGGAACAACGACGTCGACGGGGACCCGCGGACGTGAGCGCACGGATGCGCGATGTGGGAAGTGAGTCGTGGAAAAAGAAAAAACCCCCGGCCGCCGGAGCGGTCGGGGGTAACGTTCTTGAAGGGGACCGGGCGCCGGACCCGGCCCCCGGGAAAAAACCGCAGTTAGAACTTGTAGATGATCGACGTCTGGGCGCGATTGTTCACGCCTTCGACACCGTTCTTGTATTGCGTGGCCCAGCGGGTGAGCTCGATGCCGATCTGCACGGCTTCGTTCAGGTCATGCATCGCGGTGAACCAGCGGCTCTGGTTGCGGCTGCGCATGCCATTGGCCAGAACGTCGTCGTCCGGATCATCGTTGCTGATGCCCAGGAAGTAGCGCCACTTGCTGAACGGCCCGATGGCCAGTTCCGCCCAGTGACCCTTGGTGTCCACCGAGGTGACGTCGGTCAACGCGCCGCGGTTGTTCATCGTCGTATTTGGCACGTTTGCCGTGGTGCCGGATGCGTTCTTCACGATCGTGCCCATGCCCACGCCACCCATGTAGTTGTCGAGGTTTGAGCCCTTCCAGAGTTCGCCTTTCAGGGTCAGTTTGTCGAGGATCGGCAGCGTCAGGTCGATGCCCGTCGAGCGGGTGTGGGCCTTGATGCTGGCGCCCGCGGCGCTCAGGTCGTATTCGTCTTCACCCGAGAGGCCCGAGAAGCCGAGCACAATCTTCTGGTTCTTCAGCGTCGGGAACTCAACCGCAATGCGGCCCTGGAAGTCGGGTTTGCCACCATCGACACCGGTGTCGATCTGGGCATACGGGCTCGCATCGCCGATCGGGCGGCTGGCAGCGGCCTGCAGGGTCAGTTTCGACTTGTCGCCGAGCTTGATGCCCTTGGTCAGGCGCAATTGCGGGTGGCGGGCGCCGATGTTACCGGCCATCCACCGGACGTAGAAGTCGAGTGTGCTGGGCGAGAGGGGCGAGATGACATCCCAGGTATGGCCGGCCAACAGACTCAAATCCTGCTTGGCCCACTCGATGTTGAGGAAGGCGTGACGGGCACGAATCGCCGGGGCGACTTCGGTGCCGCCGCCGCCGTAGAGATCCAGTTCCAGATTACCCGAAACCTTGGCATTGCCAGCCTCCGGACCCTTCATATTGAAGCCAAACCGGCTCTGGTTGGCGGTCATGCTCAACTGGCGGTCGCCGGCATTGGCAGCCTCGGAGGTGACCCAGCGGGTCCAGTTGCCGATTTCGGACCGGGCACTGTCATGGGCCACGTCCCATTTGAAGTAACCATACATGTCGAGGTTGTATTTCGAACGTATTGCAGGCTTTTCGGCCGCCTTGGGGGCGGCAGCCACCGGCGGAACGACCGGTCCGGCCGGTTGCGGGGGCGGGGTCGCCGGCCCGATCTCGATGATCGGTTTGGCTTTCGCCGCCTGATCGGCCGCGAGTTGGTTGACCATGCTGCGCAGATCGGCGAGCGACGACTCGAGGTTCTCGACGCGCGAGCGCAGCAGGGCGTTTTCTTCGGCCAGCTTGTTCAGGTCCAGGACCGTTGCATAGGCCGGCAGTTTCTTTTTGAGGCGCTTCACCACATCACACGGTTCGCCGCCATCGGCAAGGGCCAGGTTGGCGGTGAACACCATTGTTAAGAGAAACACGGCCCGGGCCAGTACTCTCCTGTCGATTTGCATGTGGTGTAGTCCTCCGGCGTTTTTTAGTATCCGGTCGGCGTCATGTTCGGTCCTGTCCGAACGTAAGGGCGCCGCCAGGGTCGACAATATGTTCGGGCCGTCTTCCGATTTCAAGGGAAAAGTGAACGAGCGTCGAAAAATCGTCTCCAGCAACGCAAATGCGCACTGCGCGTGTCGTGCGGGGGGGCGGCGGAAGGTTCGCCCTGCCTCTTATCTCTTTTTGATCGCGTTGTTTCCGGGGTTTACTTCACCCGCGGGTCGAACCACCGGTTGTGGTCGCAATACACCATGTCGATGGTGGCGGTGGCCTCGTAACCGTCGGGCAGCGCGATCCAGTTCCAGCGGGTGTGGCGGCGCGGTCGGATGCGGACCGGGGCAGACTGGCCGATGCCGACGAGGCGGGGAAACTCGTAGTCGAACGTTTCGCGCAGCAGCGGCTTGTCGCTTCCCGGCGCGGCAAGCGAAAACGTGAACCGCAGGGCGCGTACGGCCTCGGGGAGGTCGTTCATGACCACCAGTTCGATGATCGGTCGCAGTCGGCCACCGGCATCGGGCCGGCGCTCGAACGACTGCCTGGTCAGCACCAACCCACGACGTCCCGATAACTCAACGGCCGTGAAGGTGTGCCGCGACACATCGTTGCTGTTGGGAGTGTCGCGCCAGATGAACGAGTGCCACGCGTCGGCCCGTTCACGAATCGGTACCCCGGCTGCCAACAGTGGGCAGGTGCAGGCCAGAAGCAGCGCGCCCAGCACTCCGATATCGAGGACAATTCGCGGCAGCCTTGGGGCGAATCCCGAGGCGCTCACACTTCCTTCCAGATGATGTGGCGATAGGCGTCGACGTAATCGCACCCGGCCAGTAAATCGCACAGCCAGCGGTTGCGCTCGGTGTCGAGGTCTTGCAGACCACGCTGGGCGAGCCAGGCGCGGCACTGCTCCCATGAAGGGCCCCATCGTCCGCTATGGCGCAGAACGAAGAAAGCGGCAAGCGGAGAGCGGGGCAGCAGCATCTCGGCGCCGGCCTGTTCGTGGTCGTGTCGGGAGACG
Organism: uncultured bacterium; assembly: GCA_964483805.1. Taxonomy (GTDB): domain Bacteria; phylum Muiribacteriota; class Ozemobacteria; order Ozemobacterales; family Ozemobacteraceae; genus CAZADH01. The sequence continues at coordinate 1,033 of CAZADH010000305.1, read as the reverse complement.
CCTTTGCCAATGTCATGAAAGAAAGCCGCGGTCAAAAAGGCCTTGCGCATGCCCTGGTCTTCGCGCGTGTCATCCCACGGTACACGGCGCCACGCGAGTCGGGCAGCACGCCACGTGCCCACGGCATGAATCCACATGGTCTGCCCCGGAGGGTGAAACCGGCCGCTCGCGCTGGCCGGAGCCAGCCAGAAACCCTGAGGAATGGTGTGGCGCCAATCGCGTGGGCGAAGAAACATTGACCGGGGGCCTCCGTGGTTGCCTGTGGCAGGTCGAGTTGTCGGGACGGGGTACCGTTTTGCGGGGTACCCCCGACGGGGTTGCAGGCAAAATACAAACGATGTCGGTCCAGGTCAACAGGTCGGCGGAACTTTTCGTGGCGGACGGCAGAAAGCCGCGTCCAGACGAGATCCCGCAATTGCCTTGGGGGACGGATGACCGCGGCGAGGCACCCGCGACATGTGGCCCGGGCTCATTGGCCAAATGCGTCGAGATATCTCTTCAGGTGGATCTTCCGCTTCGTCGCATCGCTGCTCATATACCGGATCGTTCCGAAGATCGGCCGTTCGGGGCCCCACGGCCGATCGTAGCGGCCCAGCACCCAGGCGATGCCGCTGCTCGAATTCGGGTCGCAGCCGTCGAGAGCGTATTTGTTGTTGAGTTCCAACATGGTGGCCATGGCTTCTTCGGGCGAACCTGACCACTCGAGAATCTTCTTGCCCCACAGCATGCGCAGATAATTGTGCATGCGGCCCGTGCGCACCAATTCACGTTGGGCGGCGTTCCAGACCGGGTCGTGGGTCGCCGCCTCGGCGAATTGCGTGAGCGAGTAACAGGTCGGTCGGGGATCGGCGGCGTGCTTCTTCAGTGTGTCGCGGGCCCAGGTCGGCAATGCATTGTATTGCTCGACATCGACCCGCTGCCAGGCGAAGTTGTGCCCGAGTTCGCGCCAGGTGATGAGTTCGTCGAGGAACGCCTCGGTGTTGGTCTCGACACCCCACCAGCCGGTCCGCCGCCCGTTGGGTTTCTTGGCGAG
>CAZADH010000304.1:0-7205 GCA_964483805.1 uncultured bacterium | reverse complement strand
CTCCACATCGGGTAACCCAGGTCGGCGCCGATGCACTGCAGGTTGTCGTTGCCCTTGCGCGGAAACACCGAGTTGCGTGACAACAGGGCGTTCACGACCGAGGCGACAGCGTTCGGGTGCCGGGTCGCCAGCGGACTGCTCACGAACTCGCGCCAGTTGCCCTGGGCCAGGCCGAAGGCGGTGATCGACTGTTTGACCTGGCGGACCAGCAGCAGCAGACGCAGATACCGCTTCACCTCGTCGTTGTTCTTGCCGCTGCCGTTGACCCACTCCTTGACCTTGCCGGTCTTTGCGATCGTCTCTTCGAAGACGCGCAGGGCAGAGAACAGCGCGCAATGCGAATCCTGCACGCACGAGATGTCGGGCCGCACGCTCGAGATTCCGGAGCCGGCACCGGTGCGGTAGAGCGCCTGCATCTTCTCGAACTCGCGACCCAGGCCGCTCCAGGGGCGGACCTGCCAGCCGTTGAAGTCGTACGGCTCGAGTTCGGGAATGCGAATGACGGTGTCGGAGATCGGGATGGTGTACATCCAGCCGCGCTGCAGGCTGCCGGCGTAGCAGTGCCACTTCGACGAACCCGCCACGATGCCTTCGCGGTTGTGCGCGTATTGCTGTCGATACTCGAGATCCCACCGCGGTTCGCCGGTGAACGGGCAGGTGACGACCTGGGCGATGCCGAACGCAAAGTGGCCGGTGACCAGCCCGAACGGCATCTTGCCGCCCTTTTCGTCGGGGTGTTCGCGCCACCCGAAGCAATGGATGAGCAGGCCGTGGTCGCCTTCGCGCCAGCGATGATCGCGATCCGGCAGCAGCTCGGTCACCCGGGTGGTCCCGAAGTCGAGATCGGCGAAGTGCTCGTGCTTGATGTAGTTCTTCACCGCGTCGCGCCCCGACACGGTGCGATCGGCTTCGAGTCGCATCATGGCGCGCGGCTCGAGGGCCTCGATCGCGAACGCGCCGTCGGTGGATCGACCGTAGAGATACCAACCGTCGCGATTGAGGGGCGACTTCTCGATGTCGACGGTCGACGACCGTGCAATCGGTGTGTTGGCCCGACTGAAGAAGGAGCGCGGCACCCGCACGGTCTCGACCGGCCCGGTGAAATCGCCGGCCGCCGGATCGTAGTGAGCGACCCGGTAGGTGTCGCCCGCGCCCGGCTCGACAAAACGAACCAGCGCCATCTGCCGCCCGCAGATCTGCACCGGTTCTTCGGTAACGAGCAATACATCGTCTTTCAATGTCGGGTTCTTCAACAATACCGTCATGTCGCCCGGGCGAGCGCCGGCCAGCGACTCGAGCGGGCTGACTCGCTTCCAGCCGTTGAGTGCGACCGGCGGGTTGAGTCCGTCGGCCAGCGCCTTCTCGAGCCGCTTGGGGTCGATGGTCACGTCGTAGCGCAGGGTCTGGAACCAGCGGTTCCAGGGCAGCGCGCAGTCCCAACGCAACCACACCAGTCTGCCGGTGAGTTCGGGGTTCGGTGTGTTCTCGAGGCGGATGAGCACGCCGCCGGCCGGGTCCCGTTGATCGGGTTTCGCTAGCACCAAGTGGCCGGTCCACTCGCCGACGGGCCGGTAGTGCTGCGCCGCGTCGGCCGCGTCGCGCCGCATGTCGGCGCCGAACCCCGGACCGGCAACGAACAGTGCCAACAGCAGCGCGAAGGTGGTGAGCAGGCGTTTCATGATTTCGACCTCCGTATAGAGCGTCTTGCAACGATGACGACCCAGCGCGTTGAACCGTCTGCGGTTGATGGTAGGGCGCGATGTCCCGGCGCGCCGCGCTGTCATCATGGGTATGGACAATGTATGCGAAAATGCAGTCATTCGCATCTGTGCGTCGACCTTCGACATCAGTCAAGCTGCCGGGGTTTCGTCAGCAACAAACCCTCGGGGTGCGTTGACCGTTCGGCCTCCCGGACCAGTCGCGACAGCGGGTTGATAAAGCCTTTCACGACCGGCCAGTCGGTGCCGTCTTGGGTCTCGACTTTGAGCGACAGGTTCGGTTCGCACGACTCGATCGGCACGCCTTCGGCGGCCAACCCGAAGGTACGCACCAGGTCGTTGCGGCGCGCCAGCATCTTCTCGACGCCGAGCCGTTGCGAGAAGGCCGGCCAACCGCTGTCGGCGAAGACCCGTTCGAGATCGGCGCGGCGCAGACCACCGATGCGCCGGGCCATCCAGCGGGCGTCGGCCCAGGTGCAGTGGCGCCAGCAATCCGGCAGAAAGACGGGGTGGAGCTTGAAACTCTGTTTGTTGAACAGCGCGCCCACGCAGTTGGGCGACAGCGTCGAGAGACAACCGGCGGAATAGGGGCCGGCGAACGACGCGCCCATGTCGGCGAGGAACTCGACATAGCGGGTGTATTGGCCGGTCGCGGGATCGAGCAACAGACCGCCGCAGGCGTTGTCCTCTTTGACGTCGGGGTTGTTGATCCAGGTGTTGAATACCAGTGACGCGCGGGCGACCCGATCGTCGAGCGAGCGGCCGCGGGTGAGGTCGACGCCGCCCAGTCGCTTCAGTGCCGGGTTGTCGAGACTCAACTGACATTCTTTGAAAGCAAGGTACACGCAGCCCAGGTATTTGCCGTCGAGCGACTCGCGTTCGAGCATCGCGGCGTCGACGCGGCCGGTGCCCACCGGTTGCCCATTCTGCTCGGGCAGGGCCGGGCGGTCGACGACGTAGCGGTTGAGATGAAAGCGGAACTTCGAGCCGAGCAGCAACTTTGCCAGTTGCGCCTGGGTCGTTGGGGCGGTGCCGTCCTTGCCAGGCGGCAGGATGAGCAGCGTTTCGCCCGGGCCCGACCAGAACTTCAGGTCGGCGTAGGTGGCCCCCAGTTCGATGGCGAGGCGGGACGCAACGACATCGGCGTGGACCTCGTCGCCCCACTTGACGCGCCAGGTGACGCCGTAGCGGTCCTTGGCCTTGATCTTGGGGGAGCTGGCGTCGGTCTTGAGCTCGTCAAAGAAGAGAATACGTCGTGCATACGTGAGGTCGAACCGCTCGGTCTTCTTGCCGGCCCGACGGACCAACCGGGTGACCTCGGCCAGAAACGCCGCGTAGTGGTCGCCGGGGGCGACCGGACGCAGGGCCGGATGGTCGGAGGCGGGTTCGAGCCGTGAAACCTCGACCGGGTTCATCGTGGCCAGCTCGGCGAGCGTGACCGCGGCACCGGTGTCGGGGCGGCGCAGGCCGGCCGCTTCGAGCGCTGCGTGGGCGGACCCCAGCGGCTTGCCCAGGTCGGGCTCCCGTGTGGTCAGCTTCAACGGCCCGAACACGAAGTTGCTGCCGCATTTCCAGCCCAGCACCAGCATCGGCGGGTCGGCATAGGGGTCGAGCTGCGCCCGCGTCGAATAATGCAGGCGTTGCAGGCGATCGAAGGTCGGCGCGAGTGCGGCGATCGGCTCGCCCGCCTCGGCCCGCCGGTTCAGGTCGGCGCAACTGGTGACCAGCAGGTTGTAGGCGACGGTGACCGGGTTCTTGGCGACCTTCTCGGCATCACCGGCGTACTTCTGGCCAAGCTGTTGTGCTGCCTCGGCCTGTTCGCGGGTGAGGGTCGCGGCAAACGCGCGCAGCGCATCGCGGGAGCAGGTCTTGAATTCGTAGCCCTTCACCGCTTCGAAGTCGGCGCACACGGCCGAGGCCAGCAGAACGAGAACGCCGGCGAGCAGCGCGAGGCCGATGGGGAACCGTCTGGTCAGTCTCATCTTCGCTCTCCTTTGGCTGGTCTGAAGTGGACCTGATTCGCGGCCCGCAACCCAGTCAGTGCCGCCGCCCGATGCATGAAGGGGGGCTGCGCAGAGCCGCCGGGGGCGCTCAACCCTGGCCAATCCAGGGTGTCCGCCGTCTGCGTCGAAGGACACGTGCTTGCCCCTCGACATTCGTGGTCGAAAACATACAATAGACATACAACGTCCGTTATTGTTTGAACAGCAGGTCGAGCATGCTCACATAGCGTGCCGCCAGCCACGAACCGTCTTGTTGCGACTGAAACACGAGGGGTTGGCGCACGCGCGGATACACGCTGGTCCACCAGTTGCGCTCGAGCGGCTCCTTGTTGCGCAGGTAGATGATCAGCTTCTCGATGGTCTTGTAATCCTCGCTCTTCGCCTCAGTGGTGATCGTCTCGATCAGCCAGGGAATGTGCGCCTGGCCAGGTTCCCACGTTCCTTGCAGATAAGCGTCGATTTTGGCGAACCGGTCGCGGTAGATGCCGCGTTCGAACTGGTCTTTGGTCTGGTCGATCAGGATGCCGGTGGCCTTGACCGCCACCACTTCGAGCAGAACCCCGACGGCGACGGCCCCCAGACCGGGCATGGCAACAGCAGCCGCCCCGGCGCCGAGAGCGACGGCATCTTTGACGAAGGTCGTTGCGGTCATCTGCGCCATACCGAGGCCGAAGTTGACCGCGAAGCCGATCAGTTCGTCGAGGCCGATGCCCTGCAACACCTTGGTGCCGGTCAACCGGCCGTCGGCGAGGATTTCATCGACGCCGCGCGAAATCGTGCGCTTCTCGAGATAGCCGACGAAACCGGGGAAGAACGTGGTGAGTACCGTGCGCAGGTTCTCACTGGGAATCTTGCCGACCAGATCGAGAAACGCCTCGTCGGGAAACATGTCGACGTTTTTCAGGCCGAAACCGAGCCCCATCATCGTCAATACTTTTAATGTCTGATCGACATCGACCGCGAGATCGAGGCGGTAGGAGACGGGATAGAAGGTGTTGGGTTCCGCCGCGGCCGCATTGGCGGGCAGGGCGATGCGCAGAATGCCCTGGCACTCGGCTCGGTAGGGCAGCGGGCAATCCTGGTTGATGCCGGCCAGCAGCCGACCGCGCACGTGACGGCCGGGCGCGCGAAAGGTGCCGGTGATCGAAATGCGCACCTTGCGGTTGGCTTCCGAGAATGCCGTCGACGCCACCACGGCGCTGAAGTTCTGCCCGCCCATCTGCGTCAGCAGCGTGCAGACACGGGTGACCACTGCGACGATGCCCTTGCCGGCGCGCAGCATCACCACGTCGATGGCATTGGCTGCAGTCGCCCCTGTGGGCGCCGCCAGGATCAGAGTTGCGACAAGCAATACCAGGTAAATATAGCGTCTTCGCGAGTCAATCAGGGTCATTGTGCCCTCCTGTATACCATGCCGGGGTGTCGGGACCAGCGTCGGCGCGCCGTGGGCGGCCGCCCGGACCTCAGTCGCGACTGCGGGCGCCGGGGTTGATCGGCACCATCAGCGTCAGTCGGCTCGAGGGAATCCCGCTGCGTTCGAACAACGCCCGCAGGTCGCCGGCGAGGCGGGCGAAGCGGGGGCGGTTGAAGAGACCGGTGACGAACAGGTGCCAATCCGGCCCGCGTCGGGCGAGAAACAGCATCGGCCAGTCTTCGCCGTGGGGCGGCACCCAGCCGTGCAACGCGCGCCAACCCTGGGTTTCGAGCCAGTCGAGCGCATCGGTGGTCGGCGCCTGGAAAACGACGACCTGCACGCGGACCTGTTGCAGAAGATCGGCGAGAGCGGTCGGCAGGTCGGATCCCGCCGGCACCGTCGCGCTGTCTGGGCAATCATCGGCGACGACGCTCTCGATGTGGGCCGGCACGAACACCGAGTCGGTGGTTGGGCTGTGCAGCAGCACCGGCTTCGCCAGGTAGCCGGCAGGGCAGAATTGCGCGATGACCTCACGGGTGATCGGCGCCGGCGGCAGGCCATAGAGGCCTTCGCGCACAATGTATTGACGAACGGTGTCGGGCAATTGTGCTGCGGTCGGCGCAACCTGCCGGCCGAGGGCCGCGCGAATCTCGCGGCTCGACAGATCGGGAATCGGCACGCGCAGCCGCACCAGGCGACCGGTTTTCTCGAGCGCCGCGATTTCTGGGGCACGGGTCTCGGCGACGCCGACGCGCGGGAACACCACCAGGGTGCGGGGCTCGTCGGTCCGGGGCAACTGGTGGCGGGCGAGCAGTTTGGGCATGGCGTCTTCGCCGACGATCTGGTAGATCTCGTCACCTGGCGGCCGGCGACTGAGCAGGTCTTCGCGCAGGGCTGCGAACATGTTGGTCGGATTGCGTGACACGATCGCGGTCATGTCGGACTCGGTCAGCGTTTCCATGCCGACGACCGCCTGGGCCATCAACCGCAGCATGGTCAACCGGTGGTGGATCGGGGTGACCGTCGGTCGATCGACGGCGGTCGGCGTCGGCAACACAAAGATGGTCTCGAGCTGCAGTCGCGCGCGGGCTTCGTCGATCATGCGGGCGATGCCCAGATGCGGGGGGTCGAACGTGCCCATGAACAGCCCGATGCGAGCGGCATGGGCAGTGGAGACCATGGACGCTGCGAGGAAGGTGGCCAGTAACAACAGAGGCATGCCGAGGCGTGACGCTCCGGACTGGGTTCGTTGCGATTGTCGGGTCATCGTCGGCCTGCTCAGTGGAAGACCGGCCGGACCGGCGGGCAGGGGCCCTGAGATCCGGGGCGCTGAAACATCTTCTTGCAGTTGAGGTGATTCACTTCGGGCAACGGCTCGCCGAGCAGTCCGCGTTTCATCAACATCTTGGGCACGACCACCGGCGTCGTCGCCTGCATGTTGTAGACCATCGACGGCAACCACCACAGGTTGATCCGCTGTTGCTCAGGCAAAACCCGATTGAGCAATACAATGAGGTTATTGGTGCAGTTGTTGGTGATGGTGTTGTAATACTCGCCGCTGCGGTTGACCGTCGCCTGCAACAGGGTTTCGGCCAGCAGCGCCTGCATCTGCCCCTGGCTCAGATTGAGCGGGTAGAGGAACAGCCGTTCTTTCTGGACGTCGCACGACTGCGTGGTGTAGTCGTCCCAGGCGGCCAGGATCCAGGAGACGCCGAAGGTGTTTTTCAGGCCCTCTTTGAGCGAGTAACTCTGGTCGAGGCGCTGGTACGCCTCGATGCTGAGAAACAGGCCGACCGAGTCCTCGCCTTTCTCGTTGACCATGCCGCCGGGACGGAACGAGAAATAGAAGAGCGAGTGGGCCGCGATCCATTCGGGCGGAAAGGGCTTCAATACAAAATATGCACGATCGACCATGCTCGTGTCGATGGTGGTGCGCAGATACCGGAAGTTGTCGTTGTTGCGGACCTTGTCGGGAATATAGCCCCACCGCACATCGTTGATCACGTAGCGGGGCGTGCTCTGGGAAACCAGCGACGGCGGGCGTTGGTGCGGTTTTCGTGGCGGCAGCAC
>CAZADH010000303.1:0-7215 GCA_964483805.1 uncultured bacterium | reverse complement strand
GGTGGGGTTCGCCCGTGTCGTCAGGCATCGGGACCGGGGTGGCGCGGATCGTGCTCTCCTGCGACGAACTGCCGGATCTCGGCGACCGTTACGTTCTTGTTTGTCCGTCGACCGACCCGAACTGGACCCCGCTGTTTGTGCAGGCGAAGGCACTGGTGGTCGAGCGGGGCGGCATGCTCAGCCACGGTGCGCTGGTGGCCCGACAGATGGGGATTCCTGCCGTCGTGCTGCCCGAGGCCACCCGCAGCATCCGCGACGGAACCGAGATCCGCGTCGATGGCAGCACGGGGCGGGTCGAGATCTGCCCGCCGGGGCGCCCGGCATGAGTGCTCAGTTGGTCACCATGGGTTACAATGTATTGCACTCGCTGTTCACCCTGGCCTGCCGCGTGCTCGACGTTCTCTTTGCCTGGGCCTTCTACCTGCCACCGGCACTCGATGTGGCCGCCATTGGCCTCGTCACCGGGTTGATCGTCAATCTCCTGTTGAAATACTGCTCGGATCAAGCGTATCTGCGCGTGGCGCGCCAGGATCTCGATCGCCTTGCCGAACTGCAGCGCCTTGCCGCGGCCGAACCCGCCCAGGCCGAAGTCGAGCGTCTCGCCCGGTTGTTCGCCCGAGTTTCCGCGGGGTACGTGTGGGCTGGTCTCCGCCCGTCGCTGTGGTTGGTGCCGGCCATTGCGATCATCGCCCTGTGGCTGGGCGTGCGCTTTGCCGAGAACCCGGTGCGGCCCGGCGACGTTGTCGAGGTCACCGCGGTGTTTGCCGACGGGGCGACTGGACTGGCCCATATCGTGCCCGCAGCCGCCTTCACCTTTGCAAGTGCTCCGGTGGCGATTGTGGCCCCTGCCAGTGCCTCGGCACCCGCCGTCATTGCCGGTCACCCCGTGGCGACCTGGCGTCTGCGTTTCGTGAACGCGGGGGAGGCAACACTGCGTATTCGGTTCCGCGACGACGAACGCACCGTGATCATCGCGGTGACCGAGAGCGGTGGGGTTCCGCCGCCGTCGGTGACCACGTGGGCCGACACGGCCGGAACGCACATCCGCGCGCTGCATTTGGGCCTGTCCCCGCGGGTCGCACCGTCGGGCTGGAATCTGTACCTCGGCTGGGTTACCGTGTATCTTGCCGCTGCGATCGGTTTTGGCGTGTTGTTCCGCCGCTGGCTCGCTGTGGCTTGATTGTCGAGAAACGCCGTTTCGGTTCAAGGAGAACGTCGATGCTGTTTCGCCTCGCCCTGGCAGCAGTTCTGGTCTGTGCGCTCAGTCAATCGTGGCCGGCCTTTGCCGCGACTCCCGTGGGGACCATGGCCACCGGCATACCCGATATCACAGCGGTCGGCGTGGCAAGCGACGTCGGGCAGTGTCTCGTGGCCGTTGCCCACGACGAGGGTTCCTCGACGGCAACGGTTTGGGCGCTCGAGCGTGTCGATGGCGCCTGGACCGCAGCCATGCCCCAGTTTCCGGGCAACATCGGGCGCAAGGGTGTGGCTGCTCCCGGCGCCAAGCGCGAAGGCGACGGCAAGAGCCCATACGGCGCCCACGCCCTCGGTATGGTCTTTGGGGTTGCCGCCTCATGCCCGGCGCGATTGCCCTACCGACAGATGACCGACGCCGACGTCTGGGTCGATGACCCCCAGGCCGACGATTACAATGTATTGACGACGCGCCAGGCGACGCGGGCGAAATCGTACGAAGACATGAAACGCAAGGATGACCTCTACAAGTGGGGGCTGGTTGTCGAATACAACACGAGAACGATCGTGAAAGGGCACGGCAGCGCGATCTTCGTGCATCTCTGGGGCGGGCCCGGCAAACCGACCGCGGGCTGTCTGGCGTTCGCTGAGCCGCGGATGCTCGAGATCCTGCGCTGGCTCGATCCCGCGAAGAAACCCCACGTCGTCTTCCTGCCCGCAGATACCGCGGCATCGACGGCCTCGCTGCGCTGACCGGGGCGCAGTCGCGTGCTTCGGGTGCACGAGATCGGGTGCCGCCGACTTCATGCCGCGCGAACCGAGGAGTCCGGCCGGAGTTATCGTCGTGCTTGGTGGGGGTCTGCCCCCCGTGCTACCATGCGCGATGACTGCCGCGATCCGGGGGGGTGCGCCGTTGTGAACATGGCGTCGCTGCCCACGAGTTTCCGGCGAAGGAGGACTCTGCGTGAATCGTCACCGAAGGGGAACAACTCTGCGCTCCGCGCGCCTCGCCGCCTCGCCACGACTGTTGATGTGTTTGAGCACGTGTATTGCTTTTGTATGTATTCTGTTCTCGCCGGCATTGGGGGCCAAGTCCTTGCCCACTGACCCGCGACCGACCACGACCGTGAAATCCGCAGCGGGCCAGGCCCAGGCAGCAGGAATCTTCGCGCAGTTCGACATCGACATTCCCGGCATCACCGACGCGATGCTCGAGAGCAAGTTCTGGCTCGACCGGACCCCCGATCTCGACAAACTCATCATGTATGCCGACGAGATCGGCCGTTACAATCGCAAGAGCCTGCGGGAATGCGAGACCTTGAAAGATCTGCGCGTATACCCGCGCTTGCTCGCCGGCACCGAGGTGCGCACTCTGATCGAGAAACTCAGTCAGCGACCGAAGAAGACGAAATATCGCGACGGCAAAGCGGTTGACGCCGCATATTACGAGGGCCTCGAGCAGAATCTCAATCTCGCAGGGATTCCCGAGGTGGCGCATGTGCGGTTTGGCATCACCGCCAAACGCACCGAGATGCGCACGTTCCCGACCACCGATCGCGTCTTCGATGAGCCGGCCGACTACGAGTTCGACCGTTTCATGGAAACCGCGTTGTATCCGGTCGAACCGCTGGCGATTCTGCACGAGAGCAGCGACGGCAAGTGGTTGCTGGCACAGGCCTACAACTATCTGGGTTGGGTTGCCGCCAGTGACGTGGCGCAGGCCGACCGCGCCGCCCTGTTCGAAGTGCTCGATGGCCGCAATTTCCTAGTGGTGACCGGCAAACGGGTGTTCACCGGGTTCAACCCGCACGAACCCGACATCTCCGAGTTGCAGCTCGACATGGGTGTGCGGGTGCCGCTGGCCGATCGCCGCGAGATTCCGCGCGAGATCAACGGGCAACATCCGGCCGGCAACTATGTGGTCAAGCTGCCGATCCGCAACAAGCAGGGGCAACTCGAGTGGCGTTTCGGTCTCGTGTCGCGGGCCGATGAGGTCCACATCGGCTACCTGCCGCTGACTCGGCGCAACATCATCACGCAGGCGTTCAAGTTCATCGGGCAGCGTTATGGTTGGGGCGGCATGTTCAATACAAGAGATTGCAGCGCCTTCATCATGGACAACTTTCGCAGCATGGGCATCATGTTGCCGCGCAATGCCGGCGAACAGGGCAAACAGGCGCTCGGCGCCACCCATGTCATCCCTGAGACGATGAGTCTCGAGGAGCGCAAGCAGTTGTTCGACCGTCTGCCGCCGGCGATTCCGGTGTATATGGCCGGCCATGCCATGCTCTATCTGGGCAAGTATCAAGACGACTATTACATCATCCACGATTTTGCCGGGTTCACCACGATCGATGCCAGTGGGCAGGTGAAGAAAGCCAAGACCCGGGGCGTGCTGGTGACCCCGCTGCTGGCGGTGATGGTGTCGAAAGACAAGAAGTGGATGGAGGCGCTCTATTCGGCGCGCGAGTTCACCCTCGATCCACGCGATCTCTCGCGGCCACCCGAGCTGAAACCCCGGCCCCCGCGCGTGGACTCGGTCCGGATGCCGCGTCGTGCCGGCCGTCTGCCCAAGGGCACCCCAGGAGGAACAAAATGAAGATCACCGCCATTCGTACCGGGTTGCTGTCGATCCCGCTGCGCAAGCCGTTCAAGACCGCATTGCGCACCCTCGAGCGGCAGTCGTCGATTGTTGTGGCCATCGACACCGACGCGGGCAAAGTGGGGTGGGGCGAGGCGCCGCCGACCGGCGCTGTCACCGGTGAATCGCTGGGGTCGATTCGCGGCGCCATTCATGAGTTCATCGCGCCGCGCCTCATCGGGCAAGAGGTCGAGAACCTCGAGGTCACGCTCGACACGCTCGACCGCGCGGTTCTGAAGAACACCAGCGCCAAGGCCGCCGTCGATATGGCGATCTACGACCTGTTCGGCAAGCGCTTCGGCGTGCCGGTGTATCGGTTGCTCGGCGGTGCGCGCACCAAGACCGAGACCGATCTGACCATCAGCGTCAACAGTCCCGACGAGATGGTGGCCGATGCACGCGAGGCGGTGGGCCGCGGTTTCCGCATCCTCAAGATCAAGGTCGGTCGCGAACCGGCCACCGACATCGAACGGTTGCGCAAGATTCGCGAGGCCGTCGGTGCAGGCGTGGTCATCCGCGTCGACGCGAACCAGGGTTGGAACGCGCGCGAGGCGGTGCGCATCATGCGCACGCTCGAGGCCGCGCACCTCGGCATCGAACTGGTCGAACAGCCACTTCCCGCCCACGACGTCGAGGGGATGAAGCACGTGCGCGACGCCATCGAGACGCCGGTGTTGGCCGACGAGAGCGTGTTTTCGCCGCTCGATGCCGCGAAGATCATCGCCATGAAGGCCGCCGACTATCTTAATATCAAGCTGATGAAGACCGGCGGGCTGCGGGGTGCGCTGCGCATCTGCGCGCTGGCCGAAACCAACAACATCGAGTGCTTCATGGGTTGCATGATCGAGAGCAAACTCAGCGTCACCGCGGCGGCGCATCTGGCGTGCGCCCGCAACATCATCACCCGCACCGATCTCGACAGTCCGTCGCTGTGCGCCGAAGACCCGGTGCAGGGCGGGGCGGTGCTCGAAGGCCCGTGGTTGCAGATGACCGACGCACCGGGTCTGGGCATCACCGGTGTCGATGGCATTGCCTGGGACTGATGGCCTGCCGCGCCACCCGCCGCAGACCGGACGAACGAGCAGGCACGGGCGATAGCCTCCGCTGAAGGCGAGAGATAGCAATACGATGTCTGTATCGATCGCGGCGGCGCCGGTTCGCTATCTCTGGCGGCATCGTGACGCGTACACCCGGGTCCTGCGGTATCTCATGCCCCTGCAGATCCTGCTCGCATTCGAACTGGCCGGCATTTTGTCGTGCGCAGCCCCGCTGGCATGGGTATGGTGGCACCGTGGTTCGGCCCCTGGCCAGGGTGCCGTCATACAGGGTATTGTTGACCCCGTTCCCGTCGCCTCATTGACCGCTGGCGTGCCGGATGCGATCGCGCGAGCGTGGGCGACCACGGTAGCGCAGCCAGGGTTTGCCAACTTGCTGCACGGCACTCTGTCGTTTCGCCACGATGAGGCGACGGGAGGTCGCGACGGCAAGATCGTCATCGACCGCGAGATCGTCTTGGGTCGACCCTATGGTGTGCGGCGCCTGGGCACCGACACCAACCTGGCGGAACCACGGTCACTGACAATGGCACCGGCCTCGACCCCGTGCGAGTACCTTCCTGTCCAGACGCTACGCCTGCACCCATTGGGTGACCTCGCCTCGTGCAGCCCGCAGTCGCAATACGCGATATTGACAGGGTTCTCGGCCACGGCCGTGGTGATCCTGGGGCGATGGACGGCGGTGACCCCGGGCAGCATGACCGTCGCGGCGCCCCCCGACGGCGCGGTTCTCGTCTCATCGTGGTCTGAGGCCAAGGTCGGCAAAACCGTAGGGTTGGCGATTGTTGCCGCCGCCCTCGGCCTGCTGGCCACCGCCTGCAGTCTCGGCATCGGCACCAGCGATTTGCGGCAGGCCCGGTATGAGGCCGACCCCGGGCGCTATTTCGTCTTCTCATCGTCGATTGGCTGCAAGAATCATGCTCTGGCCGCTTTGGCCGCGTACGCCATCGTGAGCGCCTCGGCGTGGCTGGCGTTGTCGAGCGGCGTCGCCCGGCAAGACCAGGTCCTCACCGCCACGGCGATCTTTGGCAGCGTGCTCGCCCTGCACCTCGCGCGCCGTGTCGAGGTGTTTTACGTCGTCGATCGCAGCGAGAACAGTTGTCTGTTCATCGACCGCGGACCGTGGCGCACCACCGAGATCCGCCTCGATGCGGTCCCCGATCTGGCGGCAGTACGGCAGTTCAACCGCACCGGCAGCCCGTCGTGGCAACTCGAGGCAACCGTGCACGGCCGGCACTGCATCCTGACCGATCCCTACAACGACAAAGAGACCATGCTCGAACTGTGGCGTGAATACATGGTATTTATCGGCGGCCCCGAGGGCACTGCCGTCGAAGTGTCGGCGTGGGATGCGGACACCACCGACGGGTCAACGCGGTAACTCCCCCAGTATCTGGCCCACGGCCATCCCGGCCGTTCGCGTCGCGATCGGCCCAGGGCGGGGCAAAGGCAACCGGCCCCGGGAAATCACCGGCCCTTGCCCAGCTTCTGCCATTGCTCGAGCAGGGCAATCGTGGTGTCCAGAAGCTTCTCGTCCCATGGCAGCACCTTGTCGACTTTGAAGAGGATGCAGATCTGTTGCCCCTTGATCGACTCGTGCAATCGCAGCGCCGACCGGCGCAAGCGTTGTTTCAGATCGGCCTTCAGGCCGCTGCGAAAGGCCATCAACCCGACGCAGAACTCCGGGGAATGCGCCACCGTTTTGAGCTTGGCACCGATCTGCGGGTTGAGTTCGACCATGATGTCGAGGCTGTGGGCATGCACCAGGCAAGCGTCGGCCTGACGGAAGAAGACCGGCAACACCATCGGTTGTGCCTTGCCGGCCGTCTTCACCTGCTGGAAGAACGACCGATGCGGCGGATGCCCGGCCGCGACCAACAGCGTGTCGAGCCACAGCAGAGGAACACGGCCGGTCCCGGTCAACTGGGCCAGCAGTTTCTTGCCCTGCAACTGACGGACGTCGTCGATTCCCGAATCGGCGTGCACCACCAGGCGGATGTGATCGGTCGGTTTGCCCGCCACCTGTCCAACACTGAAGGGTTCGAGTGGGCAGCGCTTGCGCATATCGATGTACTCGCTTGGCGAGATGACTGCGACATCGATGCGCTCACCGACAATATCTTGTTCGAGGCGATCGAGGGAGTCGTATACCTCGATGGTACTCACGTAGCCGGCGCCGTCCTGCTCGGCGGTCAGATCGAGCCAGTTCTTGAGGGCCACCTTGGCATCGCGCTGATCGACATCAGCCAGCACGGAGGCGGAGTAGCCAATACGCACGAGTTCGCCGGTGCCCGAACCGGTGGCCGTCGGCGCGGTGACCAGGGG
>CAZADH010000302.1:0-7236 GCA_964483805.1 uncultured bacterium | reverse complement strand
CACCTTGCCCCAACACCGGCGCAACTGCATATCGGCCGGCGGCCCGGGGTCGGCCGGACTCGTGTCGGGGTCGACCGGGAAACTGCGCACCAGGTTGTCGGTGCCGAGAATCTGCCAATAGAAGTTGAAGCGACTCACCCGCCCGCGGGCCACCGTCACCTCCGAGCTGCCGAGTTTGCGAGTGATTGCGCGGGTCCGGGCATCATACGAATACATGACCGGCTCCAACCCGTTCTCTTTGAGGATCTTGAACGACAGAATCCCGGTACGATCGTCGAACGACACTGCCGCCTTGGCCTGGGTGTAGCGGTCGGGATGACTGCCGCGGTCGGTGAGCAACTCGAAGTCACGCTTCATCTGCGAGGTCAGCAGGGCTGCTTCCCCGGCGCAATAGATGCTTTCTTCCTGTTTCGTGAACCCGCCCAACGAGGAGGTCAGCAACGTCGAGGCCGCCAACACGACGATCGACAACACCACGGTCACGGTGAGCACCTCGACGATGCTGATGCCGCGCCTTGTATTTATAATATACATATATTCAGGGTGCATATTCCATGAAGGTGGTCAGGTGCACCGTATGCTCGGCTTCGCTGCGCCAGGTCACCTTGACCGTGATCTTGCGCAGGTAATCAGACAGGTCTTCGATGGTCAGGGTGCGGGTGAACTGTTCGTGAACCGGCGTGATCATCAACACCGTCGAGTCGCGGTTCTGCACGAGGTTGCTGCCGTGATCGGCGTTGCCGATGGGCAGATCGCTGGTGACCTGCAGGTCGGCATACGGCATGCACTGGATCTGATCGAGCAACTCGCTGCCCATCGCGACCGCGAGCGTTTCGTCACGCGACACCCGTTCGTGATGCGCCCCGCGGGTCAACAACTCGAACACGGGCAGCAGGGCCAACCCGAGGATGAACACCGAGATGACGAGTTCGAGCATGGTAATGCCTTGCCGCCGGTCGTTCACATTCCCTCCCGGTACGAGGTCGCGACATTGGCGACCAGGGCGCGGTAGTACATTTTGTAGTTGACCGACGAGGGATCGGTGCGGGTGTCGAAGGCAATGCGTCCGCCAGCCGGGAAGGTGTCGCCGTCGAGTGTTTTGACGTGCAGGCCGCCGGTCAGATCGAGAGCGAACCCGGGAGAGCGGTTGACGATCTTGCCGTTGGGGGCGATCAGGGTGGCCGCGATGCGACCGTTGCCCAGCGAGCTGTCGATCTCGATGTCGCCGCGCAGTACGGCAACGACCAGAAAGGCGTCGGGGTCGCGCCGATCGCGGTTGATGGCACCGAGAGAAAGGTTGCCGTTCTCGATGACGATGATGCCGCCCTTGCGCACCTGGAGCGACGGCGGGAAAGCGATGGTGCGCCCGGTTTCGCCGCGAATCAAGAGGTTGGTGTCGAGTGTCAATACATTGTCTTCATCAACAAAACGGCCGAGAAAGTCGCGTCCGCCCGGGACGACGATCGGACACTTGGACACCAGGCAGTCGACGGGAATCGCCGCAACGTCGCCGCGATCGAAGAACGGCTCGGTGCGGTTCATCGTGGTATCCATCTCGAGGCGGAATGTCGACTGCGTCGAGGCATAACCGTCGCTGCCGAAATCACTGGTTTGCGGCACGAAGTTGGTGGCGGTGCGATAGTAGAGATAGTCGTGCGAGCGCAGATACGGTTCCTCGAACACCTGGCACATCTTGTCGCTGTACATATTGTAGTCGCCGGCGAACATGTTCTCGCACGAGAACAGGGAGGGGTCTGGGTCGAGGCGGATGGCCTGCCCCACGGTCAAGCCGCCACCGGCCGCCGCACGAATCGGGTTGCCGGGGACCGGTGCATTGTAGAGCGGTCCGGCCGTTTGCTTCAGGTAACAAAGGATCGCATCGCGGGCGTTGTCGCCCGTGGCATCGGCGAGTACTGCGGCGTAATCGGCATACCGGCGGCGCACGTCACCCAGGATCAGGGTTGGTGACGGGTTCGACCGTGTGCCATACAAATGCAATACCGAAGACCGCATGCGCGGATTCGGTGTGCCGGGAATCGACGGGGTGGGGAAGGTCAGGGCGAGGCGGTTTTCGACGTTCATGTCGGCGCCGGTTTCGTCGCGGGTGTAGAAACCAGACACGACGTGCTTGATCCAGAAGCTGAACTCCGGGGCGAAGGGCGGCATCGGGGTGTTGCCCGTCACCGGGTATTTTTTCGAGAAGTCAGGGGGATTGGCGAAGAACCCGGGCGGGTCGGGGTCGTAATAGCCGGGAATGCTGATCGGCTCGGCGTTGACATGAAAAAAGTGAAAACTCTCGCCAAACCGGTCGTCGTTGCCGGCCGTGAGATTGAGCCGCACGGGGCCGGCGCCGCCCCTGTAGATGTAACCGCGCCGCTTCCACCCGCCTGGGTCGTTGGCCGACGTGGCCCCCTCGTCGAGTTCCCCGCCGTTCTTGAGAATCAGCGGCAGGCGCCGGTCGGCGACGGCGACCCGGGTGTCAGGATCGCCGTTGATGTCAGCCGCAAACCGATTGTAATCGGTGTCGGGTTGCCGCACGTAGAGCGAGAACTTGCCGAGAACCCCAGGGACAATGCTGAAGATGCGGATCTCGCGGGATTCGAGAAAAGCATACGGGACCCCGTCGACGTTGGCAGCAACATCGATACGCAGAATCGCCCGACGCTCGACTTCGTCGTGTCCTCCGGTCGTTGCCGCCAGTTTCGCCGGGTCGAGGGCACTGATGGCGTCGATCGAAACCGCAACGCCAACGCTGCCCCGACGGTATTCGGCGGCGAGGCTGTTGAGTTCGGCGGTGTCGAACGGAATCGTCGTTCCCGTGGCCAGATCGCGTGCCGTGAGCGTGTTGAAGATGCGCGAATCGGTCGTCGACAGACCCTCGTAGATCTTGGAGAGGGCGAAGTTGCGGGCCGCGCGCGCCAGCAGGATGGCGCCCTCTTGCGAACTGATGCGGTGGGCGCGATGCAGTGACTGCGAGGTGAGAAAACTCATGGCGAACGCGAAGATCGAAACCACCATCAACGCGCCCATGACGACCACCAGCGACACGCCCTTCCTCGCGGTCGTCGTGCCTGGGCGGCGCTCGCTGCGCACGATCATGCGCCGGTCTCCGCGGGTTCGGTCGCATCGTCACCGATCTCTTCCCGGCACTCGTCCGGGTCGCGCAAGGGGTCGTCCCCCGGCAGGACCTTCACGGTCGGCCGCAACTCGACGCGACGGTCGCCGGTGAGATAACGGACGGCCAGGCTGGCCGCGGTCATACCGAACACCGAGGTGACGAAAACAGCGCTGCCGTAGATCACGTGGCGGCGGGCGCAGGTGTGGTGTTGATTGTTGGCACTCGGACAAACGCAGTCGACACCGCACAACGTGCCGCGGTACGCGGGGTCGGGCAGGATGACCGGCTCGTCGGAGAAGACGGCCGCCAGATGCGACACCCGTTGCAGGTTGATGCCGTAAACACGCCAAAGGTTCTTGCGTATTGCCTTGCCAAGCGGGTCGTCGTGGGTTTTGCGCAGATCGGCCCACCGCACCTGCGTCGGGTCGACCTTGCCGGACGCCCCGAGTGAGGTCACCACGGGAATACCCCGATAAATGCACGTCGCCAGCAGATGCAGTTTGGCGGTGACATTGTCAATACAATCGATGACAACATCGGGGCGGCCGGCGAAAACCTCGCGGGCGGTTCTCGCTTCGTAGAAAACCGGCATGGCCTCGACGCGGGCCGCCGGGTGGATCGCCCGGACACGTTCGGCCATCGCTTCGGCCTTGCGGGCGCCCACGGTCGCGGGGGTCGCGTGCAACTGCCGATTGACGTTGGTGATGCAGATGTCGTCAAAATCGACCAGGGTCAACCGTCCGACCCCGGCGCGTGCAACGGCCTCGACCACATAACTGCCGACACCCCCCATGCCCAGAATCAGCGCATGGCTGCTGCAGAGCCGCGCGACCCCGGCCGGACCAAACAGGCGCGCGTTGCGGTCAAACGCTGGGACGACAGGCGCCGGCGCGGAAGTGGGCGCGGTCATTTTCCTCGAGTTTCGCCGCTGCGTGCGCTGCGGGCAACAGCCTTGTGCAAGACACCGGCAATCTTTGGCATGGCGAACGGCTTGGCCACAAAGGACAAGCCATTGGTGAGCAGATCCTGCCGCGCCAACAAAGAGTCGGCGTAACCCGAGACGAAGACGCAAGGCAACCCGGGCAGTCGCTTCTGCACCAGGTCGGCCAGTTGCCGGCCATTCATCCCGGGCATGACCAGATCGGTCATCAGCACCCGGACCTGACCGGCGTGCTTGTCGAGGAGGGCCAGGGCTGCATCGGGAGAAGAGGCCGACAGAACCCGGTAGCCGAGCTGCTCGAGCATGATCGTTTCCATTTCACGAACCAGTTCCTCGTCTTCGACGAGCAGAATCGTTTCACCGTGACCGGGGGGGCAGTCCTGCGAGTCTTCTTCGGCAACGGAGACGCCGGACCCTGCCGCTTGCGGGAGAAACACCCCGAGCGAGGTACCCCGCCCTTTTTCGGTGCGCACATTGATGAACCCCTGGTTCTGTTCGACGATTCCGTAGACGGTGGCCAGGCCGAGGCCGGTGCCGCTGCCGGCGCTTTTGGTCGTGAAGAACGGCTCAAAAATGTGTTCGAGGGTCTCTTTGTCGATGCCGCTGCCGGTGTCGGACACCCGCAACACGACAAACGGCCCAACCAATTGCCGAGCGCGCTCCGGATCGAGCGGGTGGGTCGGTGTTTCGTCGGGGTGCGGGTTGGGGCCGAGGATGACGCGCGCCGTCTCGATGGTGATTCGTCCGCTACCGGCCACCGCGTCACGGGCATTGACTGTGAGGTTCACGAGAATCTGGTCGAGAAGTGATCAGGTTGTCGAGATAATCGCGGGTCTCGCGCAGGGCCGCTTCGGCCTTCATGCGGTCGGTGATGTCGCTGAACAGGCAGGCGAACTGGCCTGGCGCGGGTCGGAACGCTGACACCCGGAAGTGCCGGTCGAGTGAGGCCGAATAGTTCTCGAAGGTGATGGGGACGCCGGTCAGCGCGACTTCTCCGTAGGTTTCGATCCAGTGGCGTTCGGTCTGCGGCATCAACTCGAGCACCGTCTTGCCGACGATGGCGGCGGCAACGAGGCCGGTCTGCCGCTCAAACGCCGGATTCACAGCAATGAAACGGTAATCGATCGGGTGGCCCTGCGCGTCGCAAATGATCTCATGCTGAGCGAAGCCTTCCTGCATCTGGTTGAACAGATCCCGGAAACTCTGCTCGGCCCGTCGCGACTCCGAAATGTCGCGGGCGATGGTCAGGACAGATTCGACTTCGCCGCGTTCGTTGCGTTCGGGCAGCAATCGCCAGTCGAACACCATGCGACCGGTCTTGCCGACAAAAGAAAACTCGGTCTCGAGGGGGCGACCGTCGGTATACACACGATGTATGGCAGATTCCCAGATGTCGCACAGATCCTCGGGGAACCCCAGTTCCCGGTGCGTCTTGCCCATGAAATCAGCCGGGGCAAGGTCGACAACCTGGGTCACCCGGGGCGATACGTAGGTGTGCCGGCAATCGCGGTCGAAACGCATGACCACGTCGGGAAGCCCCTCGATCAAGCGCTGGTAGTTCTCGGCGCTGCGGCGCAAAGCCGCCTTCTTGTTGGTGAATTGCTGAATCTGTGCGGTCAACTCGGTCAGGCGCACCGGTTTGGTCAGAAAGCCCTCGGCACCGAGTTTCACGGCCCGGAAGCGCACGTCTTCGTCGGCCGTAATTGCGGTGACAAAGATGACCGGGATCTTGGCGGTGCGCGGGTCGGCTTTCAGGACTCGGCAGACTTCGAAGCCGTCCATGCCGGGCATGATGATATCAAGCAGGATGACGTCGGGATCCTCACGCTGGGCCAGCACGAGAGCGTCGGGGCCGTTGTCGGCGCTGAAAAACACCGCGTCGGGAAACGACACACGAACCATGCCCTCGAGCGTGGTGAGGTTGATATCGTTGTCGTCGATTGCCAGAATCGACAAGGCGTCGGCCATGCTGAAAATCTGCCCCTTCCCGTGAATCCCCGTCCATGCTAACACACCCGTGCTGCCCAGCAAACTCAAACAACATTGATTTCGGAACATCTCCGTGAGCGGGGGCACGCCGCTCCGCGTCGGGCCCGTTCCACGTCGGCCCGCTCGGCTCGCGGCACAGGTCCGCGAGCCTCACACCCGTTCCACGTCGGCCGCGGTCGGCCGCGTTGGCTGGGCGCCCCCGCGCCTCCGAACTTCGCCGGTCAACGCCACCAGTAACTGAGACGTTACATTGATTTCATCATCGTGAATCGCGTCGTGCGGGGCGCTTGCCAGACTGGGATGATTTGACGGGGAAGATCCCGATGTGCTATGTTCGCGCCAGCCAAAGGGGAGTAGCAGGCCCGCAGCAGATGCGGGTCCGGCCGGCCAACAATCGCGAAGGTCCGAGTCGCCCAGGTTCTCGAGATCTTCTGGTCGCCCCGACCGGTCTCCGACCGGGTGTGAGACTTTTGGCCATGTTCCCTATCTTGTCGAGGGTGCATGGCCGAAACGCCTGCACCGGGAGGCCCAAGAACCAGCATGAACGAAGCCCTGTTCGTCCTCGGGGTTGCTGTCGCGCTCGGTTGCGATGCGTTCGCGGTTGGGCTGGCCATCGGCACGCGCAACCCTGACCGGCGCCAGTCGTTCCGCCTCTGGTGGCATTTTGGCCTCTTTCAGACCTTGATGACGGCCGCAGGCTGGGCGATCGGGTTTCACCTGCTCAGATACATCGAGGCGTTCGATCACTGGATCGCTTTCGGCCTGATGTTGTTCATCTCGCTGCGCATGTACAAAGAAGCGCTCAGCGGCGAAGACGATGAGGCCAACAATAGCCGTGGCGATCCTACCCGTGGCTGGTCGCTCATGGCGCTTTGTGTGGCCACGAGCATGGACGCCCTCGGCGTCGGCTTCGGGATGAGCATCGCCCGCAAACCGCTGTTGATTCCGGCCTTGGTGATCGGTGTTGTCGCCGGCCTGATGACCTGGTCGGGAGTGCGTCTGGGCAAGCGGTTGTCGGCCCGGTTCGGCAAGCGCGTCGAACTGGTGGGGGCCACGATCTTGCTGATCATCGCCGTGAAGCTGCTCGAGATCTGAATCATTAGGCATTGAGCGAAATCAATATGAACGCAATACAGTTGCTGCACACCGTATGTCATAGGAGTGGAAAATGAGTCGCCCCGTCTGGTTT
>CAZADH010000301.1:0-7263 GCA_964483805.1 uncultured bacterium | reverse complement strand
TGATCCGGGTTGCGAGAATGCCCCGATCGCTGTCTGCATGGCGATTATCCACCGTGGAGGTGTCGAACGATGATTACTCTGACCGGTCGTGATCTGACCATCGAGAAACTGCGCGCGATTGCCGTCGGCAAACAGGTGGCGATCGATCCCGACGCGATCTCGCGGGTGAAAGCCTCGCGGGAGCGGGTCGAACGGCTGGTGGCGGCGAATCGCGTGGTCTACGGGGTGACCACGGGGTTTGGTCACCTGTGCAACACCCGCATCGCCACCGAAGATCTCGAGCGACTGCAGACCAATCTCATCCGCAGTCATGCGACCGGAGTGGGGTTGCCCTTCGCGCGTGAAGATGTGCGGGCGGCCATCGCCGTGCGCATCAACTCATTGTTGCAGGGCGTCAGCGGCGTGCGCTGTGAAGTGGTGGAGGGCCTGGCAAAGTTGCTCAACCTCGACATCACCCCGTTCGTGCCGCAACAGGGGTCGGTTGGCAGCAGCGGCGATCTGGCGCCGCTGTCGCACATCATGCTGGTGCTCATGGGCGAGGGCGAGATACTCGATGAACTGGGGCAACGGCAACCGGCGCCGCCGGTGCTGGCGAAGAAGGGGTTCACCCCGCTGCGACTCACGGCCAAAGAGGGATTGGCGCTCATCAACGGCACCTCGGTCATGACCGGGGTGTTGGGCCTCGCCATTGAGCGCGGCCTCGTGGTCACCCGCAGCGCCGATATCATTGCCTCGATGACGCTCGAAGTGCTCAAGGGTTCGACGAGCCCATTCGACCCCGATTTCATCGCCCTGCGCCCGTATGACGGCCTCGAGAAGGTGGCCAACAACGTGTTGTCGTGCGTGGCCGGCAGCGAGGTGCGTGCGAGTCACACCAACTGCAACAAGATCCAGGATGCCTATAGCTTACGTTGTATTCCTCAGGTGCACGGGGCCAGCCGCGAGACGCTCGATCACCTGATCGATCAGGTGACGATCGAACTCAACAGCGTCACCGACAACCCGATTCTGCTCAGCGACGAGAAGATCATCAGTGGTGGCCATTTCCACGGGCAGCCGATGGCGCTGGCGGCCGATTTCTTCGGTATCGCCACGGCGGAACTGGCGAACATCTCGGAACGGCGCATCGACCGGTTGCTCAATCCGCTGGTCAGTGGTCTGCCACCGTTCCTGGCGGCCAATCCCGGGGTCAACTCGGGCCTGATGATCGTGCAATACACGGCGGCGAGCCTGGTCAGCGAGAACAAAGGGCTGGCCCATCCGGCGTCGGTCGACTCGATCCCGACCTCGGCCTATCAGGAAGACCACGTCAGCATGGGCACGATCGCGGCGCGCAAAGGCGCCCGCATTCTCGATCACACCGCGCAGGTTCTCGCCATCGAGTGGATCTGCGCCGCGCAAGCCTACGAAACGCTCAAACCGTTGAAGCTCGGCCGCGGGACGATGCCGGCCTACGATCTGCTGCGCCGCCTCGTGCCGCCGCTTACCGACGACCGCACGCTCTATCCCGATCTGCGGGCCGCCAAAGAACTGCTCTGGAAAGGAGAGTTGCTCGATCATGTCGCCTCAATCGTCAGCCTCAGCTAAGAGGGTCGTCCACCCGCCCACCGGCACGAAGTTGTCCTGCAAGGGTTGGCTGCAGGAAGCCGCGTATCGCATGATCCAGCACAACCTCGATCCCGAGGTGGCCGAGCGCCCCGAAGACCTGGTGGTCTACGGCGGCATCGGCAAGGCTGCGCGCAACTGGGAGTGCTTCGACAAGATCCTCGAGACCCTCAGGCGACTCGAGAACGACGAGACCCTGCTGGTGCAGTCGGGCAAGCCGGTCGCCGTGTTCAAGAGCCACCCCGACGCGCCGCGCGTGTTGCTGGCCAACTCGCTGTTGGTACCACGTTTCGCGACCTGGGATCACTTCCACGAACTCGATCGCAAAGGTCTTATGATGTATGGACAAATGACCGCGGGTTCCTGGATCTATATCGGCACGCAGGGCATTCTGCAAGGCACGTATGAAACGCTGGCCGCCCTGGCGCGCAAGCATTACGGCGGCAGTTTGGCAGGTACTATTACCTTGACCGGCGGCCTCGGCGGCATGGGCGGGGCCCAGCCCCTGGCGGTGACGATGAACGACGGCGTTGCGTTGTGCGTCGAGGTCGACCCCGACAAGATCAAACGCCGCGTCGATCATCGGTATTGCATGACGATGTGCGCCAACCTCGAGGAGGCCATCAAGATGGCCGAAGAGGCAAAGAAGGCGAAGAAACCCCTGTCGATCGGCTTGGTCGGCAACTGCGCCGAGATCCTGCCGAAGATGCTGAAGATGGGGTTCAAGCCCGATGTCGTCACCGATCAGACCTCGGCCCACGATCCGCTCAATGGTTACATTCCGGCCGGTTATACGCTCGAAGCGGCGGCGAAGCTGCGTCGCGACCAACCCCAGGAGCACATCGAGCGCGCGAAAGACAGCATGCGCACACATGTCGAGGCGATGCTCGGTTTCATGGACGCCGGTTCGATCACGTTCGATTACGGCAACAATATCCGCACCGTGGCGCTCGATCGCGGCTGCAAGCGCGCCTTCGATTTTCCCGGGTTCGTGCCGGCCTATATCCGGCCGTTGTTCTGCGAGGGCAAGGGGCCGTTCCGCTGGGTGGCGCTGTCGGGCGACCCCGAAGACATAAAGGTCACCGATCGCGAGATCGTCAAGCTCTTCCCCGAGAACCAATCGCTGGCGCGCTGGATCGAGAAAGCCGGGCGCGATGTGCATTTCCAGGGGCTGCCGTCGCGTATCTGCTGGCTCGGCTACGGCGAACGCGAGAAGGCCGGCGTGCTGTTCAACGACCTGGTCAAGAGTGGCAAGGTCAAGGCGCCGATCGTCATCGGCCGCGACCATCTCGATGCGGGGTCGGTGGCGTCGCCGTTCCGCGAAACCGAGGGCATGAAGGACGGGTCCGATGCCGTCGCCGACTGGCCGATCCTGAACGCGATGATCAACGCCGTCAACGGTGCCACCTGGATCTCCGTGCATCACGGCGGCGGCGTGGGGATGGGCAACTCGATTCATGCCGGCATGGTCATCGTCGCCGACGGCACACCCGATGCCGAGCGCCGTCTGCGCCGCGTGCTGGCGTCCGACCCGGGGATGGGCGTGGTCCGGCACGCCGACGCGGGCTACGAACTCGGTGAGCAGTGTGCACGCGAGCGTGGCGTCGACATGCCGATGCTGAAAAAGTGACGCGCGGTCGCCCCCGGACGGTGGCGGCCCGGGTGCTGCCTCTGGCCGTGCCGATCCTGGTGGCGTGCGCTCTTGTATGTATTCCGCTGCACGTTGTCAGCACCGGGTATTTACCCGGCGACGATGCGCTCCGCCATGTCGCCAAGGTGTTGTCGGGGCGCGCCTGGTCCGAGATTCTCGTGCTCGACCAGGCCGTCACCATGGACACCCATCCGGGTTGGCACACGCTTCTCGCGGTGGCGCGTCAGGTGGCGGGCCTCGGCGCCGACGACCTCGTGGTCTTTTCGGTGGCCGCGTTGTTTGTCTGGTTCGTGCTGCCGCCGGTCTTGATGATGCGTCGCGCCGAGGCCTGGGCCGGCGCACTGCTCGTGGCCGCGGTAACCACCGAGTTGGTGCCTCGGTTGCTGTTGGGGCGCCCGTATCTGCTGACCGCGGGTTTCGTCGTCGTCTTCTGCATGACGTGGCGGCGGTTGCGGGGTCGGCGCCCCGACTGGACGGTACTCGTGGGGTTGACCGGTCTGGCCGCTTTGTGCACCTGGAGCCACACGGTGTTCTTTCTCTTGTCGCTGCCGATTGGCGCCTGCCTGTTGGCGCGGCAGTGGCGGGTGGCGGCGCGGTTGACCGCCGCGGTGGCGGTCGGCGTGGTCGTGGGCGCGGTGTTGACCGGCGATCCGGTGGTGTATCTCGAACAGAACATCTGGCACGTGCAGCATGCCCTCGAAGGCCGGTTGTTGCCGCGGCAACTGGTGGCCGAGTTCCAGCCCGACACGGGCAACTTCCAGTTCGTTGCCGCGGTGGTGCTCGTTTTGTTGTGGCAACGCGGTTATGGCCTGGGGATGTTGCGGCCGCCGCGGGGGTTGCCAGCCGATGCGTCGTCGTCATGGCGATGCCGCCTCGATCAGCCGGTGTTCATTCTCGGGTTTGTTGGTTGGGTGCTTGGGTTCAGCGTCGCGCGGTTCTGGCTCGAT
The DNA here is from genome assembly GCA_964483805.1 of uncultured bacterium. Lineage (GTDB taxonomy): Bacteria > Muiribacteriota > Ozemobacteria > Ozemobacterales > Ozemobacteraceae > CAZADH01. The sequence goes on along the minus strand of CAZADH010000301.1, from coordinate 3,060 downwards.
TGGGGCCTGCCGGCAATGCTGGTCTGGATGGCGCGCGAGTTCGAGGCCGGCCTGCGGCGTCATGTGGCGCCCGGGGGGTGGCCGCGGTTGGCGTTGACCGTGGCGCTGCTGGCCCCGTTGTATCTGGCGGTTATTGCCGATGTGGGCGGCCGCTGGACACAGCGGTTGACCGTCGAGACCGTCGATGCGACTGCCCCCGAAGTGCAGGGGTGGTTGCCTGAACCGGGCGGAATCCTCTATAACGACACCATGGGTCTGTTCTATCGACTGTTCTACAAGAATCCACGGGTCGAGTGGCGGTTCGCGGTTGGTTACGAACCGGCGATGATGCCGGCCGACGACCGGGCGACGCTGCGCGCCATCCAATGGCAGGGGTTTGCGGGATCGGCGTACCGCCCATGGGTCGAGAAATTGCGGCCGGTCGACCGCCTTGCCGTCGAAGCCCGGCCGAGTGCGCCCCCGCCGATTCCGGGGGTCGAATGGAAGTATTTTGCGACCAACACCTGGTTGGGGCGCAAGAGGGTGCAGAATACACAGTAAATACGAAGTATGTCTTTCACCACCGTTTGGGTGGCGCTGAGACAAAGACGCAACGAAGGGAATGCCAAGGAGGCACGAGAACCATGGAGATCGTCGAAACCATCATCAACATCAGCGAGGGCCAGCGCAAAGAGGTGGTCGATTACGTCGTCGATGCGGTGCGCAAGACGCCGGGCTGTTTTCTGCTCGATTTCAGTAGCGACACCGATCACAACCGCACGGTCATTACCTTCATCGGCACTCGCGACACGCTGCGCGTGGCGGTGCTCGACCTGTTCAAGCGCGCGCTCGAGAAGATCGATCTGCGGCAGCACAAGGGCGAGCATCCGCGCATGGGTGCCGTCGACGTGGTGCCGTTCGTGCCGATTCGCGGCGTGACCGTCGAAGACCTGGTGAAGTATTCGAAGTCGCTGGCGGAAGAGATTGCGAAAACCTTCGCGCTGCCGATCTACCTCTACGAGGAGTCGCAGGCGAACGCCGAGCGCAAGAATCTGGCGAAGATCCGCAAGGGTGAGTTCGAGGGTCTGGCCGAGAAGATGAAGCAACCCGACTGGAAACCCGACTACGGTCCGGCGACGCCGCATGTGAGCGCTGGTGCCACGGTGCTCGGTTGTCGTCCGCCGTTGATCGCATTCAACGTCAACCTCGGCACCAACAACCTCGACATCGCCAACAAGATTGCCAAGGCTGTGCGCGGCAGTTCGGGCGGTCTGATGGCGGTCAAGGGCATGGGCGTCGAACTCAAAGAGCGCAACATCGTGCAGGTGTCGATGAACATGGTCGACTACAAGAAGTCGCCGTTGTTCCGGGTGTTCGAGATGATCAAGGGTGAGGCCGAGCGCTACGGCGTGCCGGTCGTCGGGTCCGAGATCATCGGCATGGTGCCGCAGGACGCCCTGTTTGAAGTGGCCGAATACTACCTGCGGTGCGAGAACTACAAACCGGACTGCGTGCTCGAGAACAAGATCAACGCCGTGGTGATCGGCGAGTTGTCGGGCAAGAAGGACGGCGCGAAATGAAACCGGCCGAACTGCTGGTGCACGGCCTCGACAGTGCGGCGTTGTATCCGCGGCCGTTTCGCGGCCGCGGCACGCCGGTCGACTGGACCGTCGAGGAGCGGGCCCATGTGTCGATCGCGGCATTTCAGGGGCGGATCGTCTGGGTGGGCCCCGAATCTGATGTATTTACACACGTGCGGCCCAACAGCGACTGCCAGTTCATCAGTGGCCGCGGGATGACGGCGGTGCCGGGGTTCGTCGACCCGCATACGCACCTGGTTTATGCGGGCGATCGCAGCGACGAGTTCGAACGGCGGGTGCAGGGTGTGCCGTATATCGAGATCCTGGCGGCCGGCGGGGGCATCCTCAAGACCGTGAAGGCGGTGCGGGCCGCCAGCGAAGACGAGCTGTACGCAGTCACCTGGGCCCGTCTGCAGCGCTTGATCGCCTGGGGTACGACGACGGTCGAGATCAAGAGCGGCTATGGGCTCGACCTCGAAAACGAGTTGAAGATGCTGCGGGTGATCCGGCGGTTGCAGCAGACGGCGCCGATCGAGATCGTGCCGACATTCATGGGCGCCCATGCGATTCCCATGGAGTGGCGCGATCGGCCCGACGCGTTTGTCGACGAGATCTGCCAGAGTTGGATTCCGCGGGTCGGCGAGGAGCGGTTGGCCGAGTTCAACGACGTGTTTTGCGAGAAGAAGGCGTTCTCGCTCGCGCAGTCCGAGAAGATCCTGGCGGCCGGGCGCGAGCACGGGATGACGCCAAAGATCCACGCCGACGAGATCGAGGTTATTGGCGGGGTCGAGATCGCCGTGCAACAACGGGCGATCAGCGCCGACCACCTGCTGATGACCGAGAAGATGGGCATCTCACGCTTGGCCGATTCGGGCGTGGTGCCGACCCTGCTGCCGGGGACCTCGACCTGTCTGATGCACGCGCACCACGCCCGCGCCCGCGAGATGATGGCGGCGGGGTTGCCGGTGGCGGTGGCCAGCGATTACAACCCAGGCTCGTGCCAGGTTTTTGCGGCGCCGCTGGTCCAGAGCTTGGCGATGCTGCAATTGAAGATGTCGGCGGCCGAGGCCCTGATCGCCGGCACCCTGCATGCGGCACATGCGCTCGGGCGGGGCGACGAGACCGGAGCCATCGAGATCGGGCGGCGAGCCGATCTGCTGCTGCTCGATGTGCCCAGTTACAGAGATATCGGGTATCGCATTGGTTGGAACCCCGTGCACACCGTGGTCGCGAAGGGCAAGGTCGTGCACCGTCGCGAGACCGCGAACTGACTGGCCTGGCGCCGAGCGGCGCCGGCGGTCACGGTGACCGCGGCGCCGGTTGGGCCGGAGCGAGCACGCGCAGCCGGTTGACCAGCCGTGCCGGCAGCCGGGTGTCGTCGTCGCACTGTTCGTGCATGGTCAGGGCGCGCGTGGCGTTGTCGCGGGCCTCGTCGGTGCGACCGAGCGCCGACTGCGCCCGTGCCTGCCAGGCGAGGGCGCGCCGGTCATCCCGGCCCTCG